>JARRQD010000009.1:0-30211 GCA_037382205.1 Candidatus Thiodiazotropha sp. | reverse complement strand
TTGAGGATGACTGATTGACTATCGGAATAATCGGCTATGGATTTTCAGCCACACTGTTTCTGATATTCAGTGTGTTATTGCTGACCAGTTGGCGTGGGCGCATTGAAGGAACCTATCTACTGGTTGCTTCAGCCACCTCCGCTTGTTGGGCATTGACTGCTGTTGCACTTCAGGTTCAGGAGTCAGTTCTCACGGTAAATACGTATCAACTCTTTGAAATTGCTAAAAATATTGCCTGGTTTGCCTTTCTCCTCAGGCTCTTGAAAATTCTTAAATCAGCCGCAGGCGGAGATGATGGCCTACTTAGATACGCACCGGTAATTATCTTTTCTGTGTCAGCGTTATTGTTGGGTGTTGAGCTTTTGGCTCAGTTTTTCCCGAGCGTTCGTAACTGGGGAGGTACGGCGAGCTTTCAATTGGTCGGGCATTTAGGTTTTGCCATTGCCGGTTTGGTGTTGATCGAGCAGCTCTACCGCAGTACTCGACCGGATATGCGTTGGTCGGTGAAGTATCTCTATTTCGGCATGGGGATACTCTTTATCTATGATCTTTTTCTCTATGCTGATGCTCTGATGTTCAAGCAGGTCGATTCTGCCCTTTGGCAGGCCAGAGGTTTTACCAGTGCTCTGGTCGCGCCTTTTGTGGCCATTGCCGCAACCCGAAACCCAAGCTGGTCAGTACGGGTTTTTGTCTCCAGGCAGGTGGTTTTTCATGCCACAACCCTTTTGGCGGCTGGTGGCTACCTCATTTTGATGGCTGCCGTTGGGTATTACATTCGCTACTACGGTGGAACCTGGGGTAAGGCGACACAAATTGCTTTTGTTTTTACCGGGATCTGCTTTTTGGCCGTCGTTTTGCTTTCAGGGTCACTGCGAGCTAAGCTCAAAGTGTTTGTTAATAAACATTTTTTTAGCTATAAGTATGATTGGCGCGACGAGTGGTTGAGAGTTGTTCAGACCCTTTCAGAAGGGCCGGGCGGTGGGCAAATATTACCGAGAGTGGTGCAGGCGATCTCTGATTCCGTGGAGTCTCGCGGCGGCTATCTCTGGACGCTGAGTGAAGACGGTCGATATCACTGCACCAGTCAGTGGCAGGTCGAGGATCGCTCTCTCGACCTGCAAGCTGAAAGCGAACTAATCACCTATTTTCAGCGCAGTGATTGGATTATCGATATTGACGAACTCCACAAATACCCAGAACGGTATGATAATTTAGCCATAGATCCGCGGCTATTGGAGATCCCCAACGCTTGGTTAATAGTACCTATAAAACATCATGAAGCCTTGATAGGATTCGCACTGCTCGTGCGTTCCCATTCGCTGCCCTCAATCAACTGGGAGGATCGGGATCTGATCAAAGCTGCCGCCAAACAAGCGGGTGGATATCTGGCGTTGCTACAAGCCTCCGAGGCATTGAATCGGGCCAATCAATTTGAGGCTTTCAATCGATTGTCTGCTTTTGTCGTACACGATTTGAAAAACCTGATTGCACAACTTGAATTGGTTGTGAAAAACGCTGAACGACATAAAAACAATCCGGAGTTTATGGATGATGCGGTCAGAACCATTGGTAATGCTGTCACAAAAATGGGCAAGCTATTGGCTCAGTTGAGGCAGGGCAGATTTCAGTCGACAGAAACAAAACAGTTTTATATTGAAGAATCTGTGGCTCAAGCAGTCAATGAGCTGTTTGTCTATCAACCGAAACCACAGTTAAAGATTAAGCACAACTATCTGGAAATTGTTGCCGATAAAGATCGTTTTACGGCAATTATGATCCACATGATTAAGAATGCGCAGGAAGCGACCGATAAGGATGGAGAAGTCCTGATATCCGTTGAAAAAATCGATCAGAATGCAATTATAACCATTCAGGACAACGGTTCTGGTATGGAAGACAAATTTATCAAAGAGCGGTTGTTTCGGCCGTTTCAGACAACCAAGGGAAATGCCGGTATGGGAATTGGGGTATATGAAACCCGAGAGTATGTTAACTCACTGAATGGCAGTATGACGGTCAACAGCCAGCTTGGTGAGGGCACTTGTTTCACAATTTCCATTCCGATAAAAACAACAGGGACTGCAGCAGAGCAGCAGTCTAATGCTATCGCAGAGGCAGAATTCGGTGAGTAAAGCCAACAATCAATTAAAACCGCTGATCATTGTTGAAGACGACCCAGGGCTGCAAAGTCAGCTGAAGTGGAGTTTTGACGGTTATGATGTGCAGATTGCCGGGGACAGGGTTAGCGCCATAAACCTATTGAGAAAGACCACTGCACCAGTGGTCACCCTGGATCTGGGTTTACCCCCCGATCCGACCAATGTGAGTGAGGGTTTTGCTACTCTGCAGGAGATTCTCAGCCTCATGCCACAAACTAAAATTATTGTGGTGACGGGAAATGATGACCGGGTGAATGCGCTTAAGGCAATCGATCTTGGCGCCTATGATTTCTATCAAAAACCCATTGATCCAGATGTGCTCAAAGTGATCATTGAGCGGGCCTACCATGTCCATGAGCTGGAAGAGGAGAATCGCGGGCTCAACAAAATGCAGCGCTACTCCCCAATGGATGGTGTGGTGGCAAACAGTCCGGAAATGATTGAAGTCTGTCGGGTCATTGAAAAGATCAGTCCGACGAATATCACTGCGCTACTGTTGGGCGAGAGCGGTACGGGTAAAGAAGTATTGGCGAGAGCGATTCATGGCCTGAGTGATCGAAGCGAACAGAAGTTTGCAGCAATCAATTGTGCCTCGATTCCTGAGAATCTACTGGAAAGTGAACTCTATGGCTACGAAAAGGGGGCATTTACCGGGGCGACCAAACGAACCATCGGCAAGATTGAATCGGCCAATGGTGGCACACTGTTTCTGGATGAGATCGGTGATATGCCGATTGGCCTGCAGGCAAAAATGCTGCGTTTTCTTCAGGAACGCGTCATTGAAAGACTCGGAGGACATGAAGAGATACCTGTTGATGTCAGAGTGGTCTGTGCAACCAATCAGAACCTGGAGGAAAAGATATCCAGCGGAGAATTTCGTGAGGATCTCTACTATCGGATCAGTGAAATCATTATCGATATTCCGCCACTGCGCGACAGGGCGGGGGATGCTGTTTTACTCGCCTGGTCGTTCATGTCGAAGTACGCCAAGCAGAATAACTCCAAGGTCAACGGTTTTACCACAGATGCTCTGCATGCGATTGAAACTTATCAGTGGCCTGGTAATGTCAGGGAGCTCGAAAATCGCATTAAACGTGCGGTAGTGATGGCTGATGATCAGTTGATCACGCCAGGGGAGCTGCAACTTAATGCCGATGGGGAAGAGAGTATGCCGATCAATCTCAGGGAGGTTAGAGAGCATGCTGAAGCCAGAGCGATCATCAGGGCCATGAGCTATGTGGGTGGAAATGTTTCCAAGGCGGCTGATCTTCTGGGAGTCAGTCGGCCAACGCTCTATGATCTGGTCAACAAATACGGATTGAAATAGAGCACCACAAATTGAACATGAGATTGATTGGAGATACGAATGGCCAGCTATAAGGGTCGATTGATATTTATCGCTACTTTGGTTTTTACGCTGATACTGATATCAGGCTGCTCAGGTGGTAAGACCGAAGAGGAGCGCTATCAGAGTGCTTTAACCAGCTACTCCAATCAGGAGTTCAGCAAGTCGATAATAGAGCTTAAAAATCTGCTGCAGATTAACGGAGGCCACCAGGCTGGGCGTATCTTGCTGGCTAAATCCTATTTGGCAATTGGTGATGGTATCGCTGCTGAAAAGGAGATCAATAGTGTCGATGAAGCAAGACATACTGACACAGAAGTTAAGCAGATTTTTCTTGATTCCTGGCGACTTCAGGGGAATTACAAGCAGATCATTGAAAAATACGAATCGGGGGATTTTTCAGTGCTGAACCAACAATCCCTGCTGCAGATAGCCGCTGACGCTTACATTCACCTGAAACAGCCTGACAAAGCCGATAAGATAGCGGCAACACTTTTAGAATCCTCTGCCAAGAATGTGGATGCACTGGTGATTCGGGCCAAAGCAGCCAGCATGCGTGGACGGGATGAACAGGCGATTGAGTACATCAACAAGTCGATCGTACTGGATGGGGAGAATCCACAGGCATGGCGAGTGTTGGGTGGCATCCAATCCAAGTTACAGCAGTTTGACCAGGCGATCGAATCGCTTAAGCGGGCCGCCAAACTGGAAAAGCCGGAAGACCCCAAACAAGAGCGATTCTTAAGCAAAACATCACTGGTGCAACTGCTGGTTCTGAAATCCAGATTCGAGGAGAGCAAGCAGTATCTTGGTGAGCTTAAACGTGACCACAAAAATCATCCGATCGTGCTCTACTTATCAGGTTTACATAGTTTCATCGATAAAAATTATGATTTGGCCGAAACAGAATTGACCAATGTCCATCGCGCCTTACCAAACCATCTACCGAGCATGCTCTTGTTAGGTGCCACCCACTTTGCGAAGAACAATCTGGAACAGGCAAACCTAATGCTGACACGTTATGTAAATCAGGTGCCTACCCATCTTCAAGCCAGGAAATTACTTGGTGAGATCAAACTGAGACTGAACAAACCCCAGGAAGCTCTAACCATTCTCAAGGCTTCCAAAGATCAACAGAAAGATCATGAGTTGCTGTCAATGATCGGTAATGCTGCCAGCCAGTCAGGTGACTTTCTGCAGGGCGTCGAATACCTGAAAAAGGCGGTGGAATCCGAGCCTGAAAATTCACAAATCCGTCAGGAGTTGGCGAAACTCTATCTGAGTCATGGTGCTGTAGATGATGCAATCGCTGAACTCGAACAGATGGATAGTAGTAGTAAAAGCACCTCCACGCTGTTGATTCTCTCATATCTGAAGAAAAAGGATCTTGCGGCTGCAAAAGAGAAGTCTGACCAAGTATTTGCCGAGGGTCAGAACCTGAGTGCCACAGACTTCTATCTTCGCGCTGTCATTGAATTGCAATCCGGTAATCGCCAAGAAGCGAGAGTGAATCTGCGTAAGGCTGTTGAAAGCAATGCGGCCTATGTACCCGCACTGGTTGCGCTTGGGCGGATGGATCTTGAAGACGGTAGGCTGAATGATGGCAGCGAGCGTCTCAATCTTGTGTTAGCTTCCGACCCGAAAAACACCCATGCCATGCTGTTACTGGCACAAATCAGTGAACGCTCCGGAGAGCAGAGAGAGGCCTTGAAATGGATGGATAGGGCGGCACATTCGTCACGAAATCCAACCCTGCCGATTATTATTCTCAGTCGCTACTATTTGCGAACCAAACAACCGGATAAAGCCGCTAACTATCTGGAAAATAGGGTAATTACTGAAAGTAAAGACCCGATTGTTCTATCACTGATTGCTGAGTTAAATCAGCAACTGGGTCGATATGAGCAAGCCAGCAGCATGATCGAGCGGATGATTCGTCTGGATCCACAAAACAGGGACGACTATCTCCTGCAATTGGCTGATCTGCACAGAAAACAACAGGACTATACAGCGGCAATGTCTACACTTGATGATATCAAGGCATTGAACCAGAAGGGGAAATTGCTTAAATACAAGGTTGCGCTGGAGAGCAAAGACTATCATCAAGCGGAGCGGATTGCCAAGCAGCTGACGGCTGAGCCTAAAAGCAACTACCTCGGTGTGGTATTACAGGCTGATGTTCTGCAGGCCCAACAGAAGTACCAGTCAGCGATATCGCTGCTTAAAAAGCATCTGTCATCCGATGCGCCTTTTTACCTGCATCGAAAATTGGCTGATAGCTATGCCCTGAATGGCAATATCGATGCAGCAACCGGGGTATTGAAACGCAGAATCGATGCCCACCCAGGTGGTGACAACCAGGCAAAACTGGCGTTGGCTATGATTCTTCAGTCCAATGCAAAGGATCAGCAGGCAATGAAGCTCTATGAAGAGCTGCTATCGGATGAGCCTAATAATATCGTCGCATTGAATAATGCGGCTCTACTGGTCTACGAAAAGCAGCCGGAAAAAGGACTCGAGTTTGCCCGCAGGGCCTATCATCGAGTTGGAGACTCCTCCTTGGCGGTGACCGATACCTATGCCTGGCTGAGCTACCTGGGAGGGGATACCCGAGCCGCCCTGGATCTACTTGAGCCAGTCATGGACAGAACCTCTGATCCATCCATACACTACCACTATGCGGCGGTATTGATGGCCGAGGGTCGGAAGGAAGAGGCGCGGGAAATTCTTCAGACAATTCTGGATAAAAACCAACAATTTCAAGAATTCGATGAAGCCAAGCAGCTATTAAGTGAGTTATCATCTGCCAATAGTTAGTAGCGGGATTCGTTCTCGAGATCGATAAAAAAACAGGAAAGTTTAATGTTATCAGTAAATTATATGAAAATTACAAGTTTGTTCTCCGCCATTGGGCTGTTGCTGTTGACAGCATGTTCGGGTACCCCGGAAATGAATGCATCCAATTCAGCAGGGGGTGGAACCAATGGCACTTCCACTTCCTCACCCCTCTACCTTATCGGACCGGGTGACACATTGAATGTATTTGTCTGGGGCGATCAGGAATTGACTACCGATGTGGTGGTTCGCCCGGATGGTCTGATTACCACCCCGCTTGTAGAAGATCTGCAGGCCAGTGGTAAAACCCCAACGGAATTGGCCAGAAATCTGGAAGAACGACTCTCAAAGTTTGTTAAAACGCCGAAAGTCACGGTCAGCGTCAGACAGTTTGTCGGTCGTTATACCGAGCAGGTACGCGTTGTCGGACAGGCTTCCCAGCCTCAATCCATCCCATTTCGCGAAGGTATGACCCTGCTGGATGTGATCATCGAAGTAGGCGGATTAACAGAATTTGCTTCAGGAAACAGCGCAACAATCGTTCGAAAAATCGGTGGAAAGACCTCCCAATACCGGGTCAGATTGGATGATTTGATTCGAGACGGAGATATTTCCGCCAATGTTAAAATGATGCCGGGCGATGTGCTGATTATACCGGAAACCTGGTTTTAGTCAGTCGAAAGGGACTATAGTCAAATATGACGCTATATGAATATTGGAATTGGTTTAAATGAGCAGCATAGAAAAAGCAATTGAACGTCTCGAAAAATCCAAAGCTAAGAAAAAGTCTGAAGATCAGGCAGCTATGGAGGTCGAGCCAGAAAAAGTCGCGTCGGCAGAGGTTGCACAAAACCAAACATTAGCGTCATCCGGGCCTGAGGAAGAGAAGCCTTCAACCAGGGATAAAACATCGACTCCAGAGATGGCTTCAACCCCACAACAGGAGACGATTGAGACGCTGGGGGTGAGTAGTAAAGAGCCGAAACGAATCAACCTGGATTATGAATCGCTCTCCAAAAATGGCTTTATCGTGCCCCATGCCGGCAATAAACAGCTTTCTGAAGAGTACCGGATAATCAAGAGACCGTTGATTCGCAATGCCTTGGGCAAAGGGGCTGCGCCCATCACCCATGGCAATCTTGTCTCTATCTCCAGCTCACTCCCTTCTGAAGGCAAAACCTTCACGGCAATGAATTTAGCCCTGAGTATTGCCACAGAGTTGGACACCACAGTTCTGTTGATCGATGGGGATGTGCTGAAATACTCTTTGAGTCGTCTACTTGGAATAGAAAATGAGCCAGGCTTGATCGATCTGTTGAGTAGTAAGAAGAGCCGTGTGAGTGATGTCATCATCCACACCCAGATACCCCGCTTGAAATTGATTGCAGCTGGCCATCGGTCTGAGAAATCAACAGAACTGCTAGCCAGTAAAGAGATGGAGCGTCTACTTGATGAGTTGTCCAGTCGCTATAGCGACCGGATCATCATTTTTGATTCATCACCGATTCTGGCCACCAGTGAAGCTGCAGTACTAAATCAGCATATGGGGCAGATTTTGTTAGTTGTGGAAGCCGGTGAGACACCGGTTGATGCGATCAAGGATTCTCTCTCCCGTCTGGATCAGGAAAAGGCGATTGGTCTGGTGCTGAATAAAAGCAGAGAAGACAAAGGTTCCAACTACTATGGCACCTACTATTAATCTGTAACCTGGCTAATTTCAGTAGCCCTATAACTTTTTAAAATCCCTGGCGCTACCCCCAGGGGTTCTTCACAGAAGCCTCAGTTCAACCTAAAAAGATTAGTTAGTGCCATTCACGTTGTAGCGTGATTCACCCAGCAGGTGACATAACCATCGAAGCTATTTTCTTTAAAATCAGTAATCTGCTAGTAGAATGGAGCGGTCAACTGATTTTTTTAGGTTCAACGCTTGTTGCGCTCAATTTTACTCTATCGAATCGTGCCGTTGAGGCTCATGATATCGGCTGGAAAACCTGTTCCACACCACTTCCAGGTTACTTATCAGGAACGTTTTTCCGATAAAATTGTGAAAATAATCCCAATAATTGGAATTGTATTTAGGCAGTTCATTCTGTTTCAGCCCCATGGTAGGGAATGATTGGGCCTCTGTTATTTCAATAGGATAGATTCTAAGATGTTGAAATTAAACGATTAATAAATATTAATTTTGTTAGTCTAGGCTAAGGCTGAACCTCCATGATTAAGGGAAGATTAGCGGCGATCTCAACTTGTGAAGTCCTCTGTTTGACTGGATAATGCAGCGCAATCTGAAGTAAATGATTTCATTAGACATAAACTTGGCTGAGTAAAAGAACATGAAAATAGGCCTGTTAAAGGAATCGGTGGTGGGTGAACAAAGGGTTGCTCTATCACCGGATATCACGAAAAAACTGATCACAAAGGGCTTTGAGGTCGTTGTCACTGCCGGTGCCGGCGAGCAGGCCCATTTTTCCGATAGACAATACATCGAAGCGGGCGCGCAGATCGTTTCTGCAGCAGAAGCACTGAAAGCCGATATTTTGGTGCGAGTTCGCAAGCCATCTGCTGATGAGGTGGCCGCGCTACCGAATGGTGCGATTCTGATTTCTCATATTGAATCCTGCGAACAGGATGAGACCCTCAAGCAACTCCTGGCAAAAGATGTGGTGTTTCTTGCGATGGAGCGGGTGCCGCGTATCTCAAGGGCCCAGGCGATGGATGCTTTGTCTTCCCAAAGTAACATTGCCGGTTATCGTGCGGTGATCGAAGCGGGCATTCACTACGGGCGGTTTCTGCCTCTGATGATGACCTCGGCAGGCTCGGCCAAACCGGCACGACTGGTTGTGCTCGGTGCCGGTGTCGCGGGTTTGCAGGCAATCGCCACAGCAAGAAGGTTGGGGGCAGATGTATTTGCCTACGACATACGACCCGAGACCAAAGAGCAGATTGAGTCGCTTGGTGCCAAAGCGATCGAGCTGGATATTGGCGAGAGCGGTTCTGGTGAAGGCGGGTATGCCAAAGAGCTCTCGGATGAGGCAAAAGCAAAACAGCAGCAGGCGCTGGCTGATGAGTTGAGCAAGGCCCATGTCATTATCACAACCGCATTGATCCCCTGTCGTCCCGCACCGACCCTGGTCACTGAAGAGGTGATCAAAAATATGCAAGAAGGCTCAGTGGTGATCGATCTGGCGGCCGCCAATGGGGGGAATTGTCCATTGACCGAGGCTGACAAAGTAGTGGTTAAACACGGCGTTACCTTAGTAGGGCATACCAACTACCCTTCGATGATGCCATCGGATGCCAGTGCCTTTTATGGTGGCAACATAATGAATCTATTAAATATCATGGTGGAAAAAACCGATGAGGGTCTGGTTCTGAAAGATCTGGATGAGGACGAGATTACATTGGCTATGCGTCTCAAGCCTGAGTAATGTGTTATCACTGGGTATTGAGAAATGCGCAATTCAACAAATAACGATAAAGAGTGATCCTATGCCTGACACACTAGTTGCATTATATGTATTCGTACTCTCCTGTTTCATCGGCTACTGGGTGATCTGGGGGGTAACCCCGTCACTGCATACTCCATTGGTGGCACTGACCAACGCGATTTCAGGAATCATCATTGTCGGTGCGCTGCTGGTAACCGGTCTCGAATCGGTTGGTACGGCCGCTGAGATTTTTGGCTTTATTGCGGTGCTATTGGCCTCAATCAATGTCTTCGGCGGATTCCTGGTAACCAATCGCATGCTTGCCATGTTCAAGAAAAAAGATAAGTGAGAGTCTGAGCAATGGAGATTTCAGCAAACACCCAGTCAGTCGCTTATCTGATATCAGCGATTCTTTTTATTCTGGCCCTGAAAGGGCTGACCCATCCCGCTTCAGCGAGACGGGGTAACTATCTCGGTATGGCGGGTATGGCATTAGCCATCTTCGCCACACTGTTTGGTAGTGAAGTTCAATCATATGGCTTCATCGTCGCCGGTGTTGCCGCAGGTGGGCTTATCGGTACGGTACTGGCAGCCAGGGTTGAAATGACCGCCATGCCTCAGCTGGTAGCGGCACTGCACAGTTTTGTCGGTATGGCCGCAGTGCTGGTGGCGATTGGTACCTATCTCAATCACGATGCAGCCGGTACGCTCAATCCGGTGATGATGGGCGAGTTGTCCGCCGGCATTATCATTGGTGCCATCACCTTCTCCGGTTCGGTGGTGGCGTTTGCCAAACTGCAGGGCTTGGTCAGTGGTGCACCGGTGAAATTCAAAGGCCAGCATATGCTGAATGGGTTGCTCGGCATTGTCACCATAGCGCTTGGTATTCATTTCGGTATGAGCGAAAGCATGACATCTCTGGTGCTGATGACCCTGCTGGCTTTCGTGCTTGGTTTTACCTTGATTATTCCGATCGGTGGTGCGGATATGCCGGTCATCATCTCCATGCTCAACAGCTATTCTGGCTGGGCGGCGGCGGCAACCGGTTTCACCCTGGGAAATCTGCTGTTGATTATCGTTGGTGCTCTGGTCGGTTTTTCTGGTGCGATTCTCTCTTTCATCATGTGTCGTGCGATGAATCGTTCAATCATCAATGTGGTGTTCGGGGGCTTTGGCAGCGATAGTGGTGGCGATGTCAGCGCGGTTGGGCAAGCGGCACAAAAAGGTGTCAAATCCGCATCGGTCGACGATGCCATCTACTGGATGGAGGATGCAGGCAAAGTGATCATCGTGCCCGGCTATGGTATGGCGGTTGCTCAGGCCCAGCATGCGTTGAAAGAGATGATGGAACTGCTGGAAGAGCGTGATGTGGAAGTGAAATTCGCCATCCATCCGGTGGCTGGTCGTATGCCGGGACATATGAATGTGCTGTTGGCAGAAGCAGATATCCCCTATGACCATGTATTGGAGATGGATGAGATCAACCCGGAATTTCCGACTTCGGATGTGACCCTGGTGGTTGGTGCCAATGATGTGGTCAATCCCGCAGCCAAGTCGGACTCCTCCAGTCCGATCTACGGTATGCCGATCCTGGATGCCTCCAAGTCACGGCAGGTCTATTTCCTCAAGCGCTCCATGAGTCCCGGCTACTCGGGGGTGGATAACCTGCTCTTCTATCAGGATAATACCTCACTGATCTTCGGCGATGCCAAGGATACGATAGAGGGCATGGTTTCTGCACTCAAAGGGGGTGGTCATTGAGATCGGCCTGAGGTGCAAGAACAGCGGGCTTCGGCCCGCTTTTTTCGTTATGGCGTAGCGGTTATTTTTTCATAGATTGTCGGTCAGACTCGGGCAGATGCACGATAGCTCAAACAACAAATCACCCCAGATAGATGATCTGCCGAGCCAGGCAGAGCTGGCGCTCTGCATGCAGGCGGACCGCCACAAATTCAGGCAGCGTCTGAAAAGCGTGAGGAAGCGCCTTACCAGCGGTGCCGACGCTAGCCAGGCCGCGCTCAAACTTGTGCAGCAGATCAGAGCCTCTCAACAGCGTCTGCAGCAGCGCCAGTCAGATCTGCCAGTGCCGAGTTTTCCGGCCGAGCTTCCGGTCAGCCAGCGTGTGGATGAGATTAGGAAACTGATCGCGGAAAATCAGGTTGTAATTCTTTGTGGCGAGACCGGCTCCGGAAAATCGACTCAGCTGCCAAAGATCTGTCTCAGTCTAGGCAGGGGGGTGTCTGGATATATTGGACATACCCAGCCGAGACGGATGGCGGCTCGTTCTCTGGCGTCCAGGGTGGCTTCGGAGCTGGATTCTAAAACCGGCGATTTTGTGGGCTACAAGGTGCGCTTCAGTGACCGGGTCGGGCCGAATACCCACATCAAACTGATGACGGACGGCATTCTGCTCGCTGAAATACAGCAGGATCCCTATCTCAATCAATACGACACCCTGATCATCGATGAGGCCCATGAGCGCAGTCTGAATATCGATTTCATTCTCGGTTATTTGAAGCAGCTGCTGCCAAAGCGGCCTGAGCTGAAACTGATTGTCACCTCAGCAACCATCGATCCGGAGCGCTTTGCCAAGCATTTCAACGAGGCTCCGATCATTGAGGTGTCGGGGCGCACCTACCCGGTAGAGGTGCTCTATCGGAGTCTGGAAGAGGAGCCGGAAAACGAGCGTGATGATCCGATGCAGCAGGGGATCGTGGATGCGGTGGATGAACTCTCGCGATACTCTCAGGGTGACATTCTGGTGTTTCTCAGTGGTGAGCGGGAGATCCGTGAGACGGCGGAAAATCTGCGTAAGCACAAACTGAAGGCCACCGAACTGGTTCCTCTGTACGCTCGTCTGAGCGCCCAGGAGCAGGCAAGGGTCTTCAAATCCCACGCCAGCCGACGCATCGTATTGGCCACCAATGTGGCCGAGACTTCCCTGACGGTGCCCGGAATTCGCTATGTGATTGACACTGGTTTCGCACGCATCAGCCGCTATAGCCACCGCAGCAAGGTACAGCGGTTACCCATTGAAAGGGTCTCCCAGGCGTCGGCCAATCAACGCAAGGGGCGTTGTGGGCGGGTTGCCGCCGGTATCTGCATTCGGCTCTACAGCGAGCAGGATTTTGAAGATCGCGCCGCTTTTACCGAAGCTGAGATTCAGCGTACCAATCTGGCTTCGGTGATCCTGCAGATGAAGCTTCTCGGGTTAGGGGACATCAGTCAGTTTCCCTTTATCGATCCACCGGATAGTCGCCTGATCAAGGACGGCTACCGGGTGCTTGAGGAGATCGGCGCGGTGGATGGTGATCGTCGGGTCACCCGGCTGGGACGCCAGCTCTCCCGCCTGCCGGTGGATCCAAGGATTGGCAGAATGCTGTTGGAGGCGGCGCATCACCACTGTCTCAATGAGGTGCTGGTGATTGCGGCTGCACTGAGTGTGCAGGATCCCCGCGACCGACCCGTGGAGAAGCAGCAGCAGGCCGATCAGGCGCACGCCAAGCACCAACACGAGCAATCCGATTTTATGGGTTATCTAGCCTTGTGGCAGGAGATTGAGTCGCAGCGAAAACACCTCTCAAAGCGAAAATTCCATAGCTGGTGCAAACAATACTTTCTCTCCTGGAACCGTCTCCAGGAGTGGCACGACATCCATGCCCAGTTACGGGGGCAGATGCATGAGATGGGTTATCGTGAGAACAGCGCGGAAGCTGGGTATCAGGAGATCCATATGGCGTTGCTCAGTGGTCTGCTTAGCCATATTGGGTTCAAAGGTAAAGCTCATGACTATCTGGGGGCGCGCAACAGCCATTTTTTCATCTACCCTGGGTCAGGGCTGTTCAAGAAGCAGCCAAAGTGGGTGTTGGCTGCCGAACTGGTGGAGACCAGCAAACTCTATGGCCGTACGATCGCCCAGATACAGCCGGAGTGGATCGAAAAGTCGGCGGGTCATCTTTTGAAGCGCAGCTACTCCGAACCTCACTGGGAGAAGAAGCGTGGGCAGGTGGCCGGTTATGAGAAAGTGATGCTGTTTGGCATCACCATCGTTGCTCGTAGAAAGATCAATTTCAGTCCTGTTGATCCGGTGGTTGCTCGAGAGATCTTTATCCGTTCCGCCCTGGTGGATGGGGACTTTCATACCCGCGCACCTTTCTGGCGACATAATCAGCAGCTGATTGCCGATATCCACGCTCTGGAAGCCAAATCGAGGCGACGGGACATTCTGGTGGATGAAGAGCGTATCTATAGCTTTTACGATCAGCGGATTCCTGAAGGGATCTCCACCACCCCTGGATTTGAAAAATGGCTGCGCAATGAAGCTAAAAATCAGCCGAAGTTGCTCTACCTGCGAGAGCAAGATCTGATGCGGGATGCCTCGCAGCAGGTTTCAACTGAACTTTTTCCTGATCGACTCAATTTGAATGGCATGCAGCTGCCACTGGAGTATCAGTTTGAGCCGGGTACCCAATCCGACGGGGTTACCCTGGTGGTTCCCCAGGATGTACTGAACCAGGTCAGTGACGCCCGTCTGCAGTGGCTGGTGCCTGGTCTGCTGCGTGAACGGGTGATCATGTTGATCCGGGGGCTGCCAAAGACGTTACGTCGCTCATTTGTTCCGGTGCCTGACTATGCCGATGCCTGCCTTAGAGGGTTGACGCCCAGTGACCGCCCACTGGTGCAGGTACTTGGTGAACGGCTGAAAGAGTTGACCGGTGTACACATCCCGGAGGATGCCTGGAGCCAAACCGAGATACCGATGCACCTGCAGATGCGTCTCAAAGTTGTCGATGAAGCCGGTAAGGGGTTGGAGTCCAGTCGAGATCTGAGTGGATTGAAAAAGCGTCACGCAACCCAGAGTAGGGCAGAGCATCGACAACTCAGCTCCCCGGAGATCGAAAGGAGCGGGATCAAAAGCTGGGATTTTCCACCACTACCCGAGCGGATGTTGGTTGCGCAGGGTGGCATCCAACTGCAGGGATATCCGGCACTGATCGACGAAGGGGAGAGTGTCGCGATCCGCTTGCTGGATGCAGAGTTCAATGCTCGTCGAGCGCACAAGGCCGGGGTTCGGCGCCTGTTGATGCTGAAGATGCCGAAACAGACCCGCTACTTGCGTAAGAATCTGACCAATCTGGATCGTATGCGTCTGCTCTATGCCAAAGTCCCGCCAGCTGCGGATGGCGCAGATAACCCTGGTAGCAAAAACCTGGAAGAGCAACTGGTGGAGAAAGTGTTTGATCAGACCTTTCTCGATGGTCAATCCGAAATCAGAGATGCGGAAAGTTTTGAGTCGCGTTATCAAACTTGTAAGGCCGAACTGATGCGCAACTCGAATGCGCTTTGTGAACAGTTGCTGAAGATCTTCGAGGCCTATCATCAGGCCCATAGGAGCATTCACTCGATCAATCAGGTGAACTGGATGAAGTCGGTGATGGATATGCGAGAGCAGCTGGATCGTCTGGTCTATCAAGGCTTTCTACAACAGATTCCAGAATCTCAGCTGAAGGAGTACCCAAGATACCTGAAAGGATTGCTCATGCGGGCTGAAAAACTGGCCCACGCTGCCGCCAGGGATCAGCAGCGTATGGGGGAGATGGGGGATCTGCTACAGAAGTGGAAACAGTGGGATGAGGTGTGCAGAAAAGAGGCCAGGACGGATCAGCGTATTGAAGAGATCCGTTGGGGGCTGGAAGAGTTGAGAGTCTCGCTTTTTGCCCAAGAACTGGGTACTAAGTTTCCTGTCTCAGTAAAGAGATTGTCGAAACGAGCCAAGGAGATGGGACTTTAGGGTCGGGGCAAAAGACAAGCAAGATTAGATGATTATTTATTTCCCCGGCCCTTAATCACCGAATGGTTATCAAGCCGTCATCAAATCGTCAACATGGAGCACTAATATAGCGCCCGATAGGAACGATCCCTGGAGGCCTCTAAACCGGTAAATTGATAACAGGGGCTTTCAATAAGGGGTCATTCCGTTTTCCAGTCTCGCACCTCGACGATAGAGGTATTAAGGTGGGTTGAATGCCTGGCTTTTTTATTTTTTCCTTCTGTAACAATAGTATAGCAAGCTTTTTACTGGATAAAGTGGCTGGAGTCTAAGCCTGTTTCTGGCCAATTCATCTCCGATCAGTGAACATCTGATGCGTTCTCTTTCTTGGTGCTATGATGGCGTCATGGTATGGTTCACTCCCAACTTACCCAGTAAAGATAGCTCTGCAAAAAATGGAGATCAGGCCTGTCTGGGTTATAGAAGCACGAGTTGGGAGAGTATGAATGGCTGATTGTTATTGTGGGTCCGGGATTGATTTTGATGCCTGCTGTGGGCCGATTCTGGAGGGTGCGGTGCAGGCAGAAACTGCGGAAGCGTTGATGCGGGCGCGTTACTCTGCATTTGTTGTCAATAAACCTGAATTTCTGCATCAATCCCTGCATCCCGATCACCGTCTCGATCATGATGTCAATGCCACCCGGCGCTGGGCGGAAAACTCTGAGTGGTTGAAGTTAGAGGTGGTGGATTCCAGCGGTGGTGGCGCGGATGATGAGCAAGGGAGTGTGGAGTTTATCGCCACCTATAAAGAACAGGGAATGGTTCGTCCCCATCATGAAATTAGCAGTTTTCGCAAACAGAATGGCCAATGGTATTTTGTTGATGGTAAATTGGTAACGCCTCAGACTGAGGTGAGAAAACAGCCTAAAGTTGGCAGAAATGAACCCTGTCCCTGTGGCAGCGGGAAAAAATACAAGAAGTGTTGTGGGGCCTGAGTCAGTTGAATTGCTGGTGTGGCCTGTTCTGCTCTTTCAAGTTTCAATTTCCTACGCCGACAATCTAGAGAGCTGAACAAGTAAAGGACTAGTCGTGACACTATTGACGAAAATAATAGCCAGACCGAACCTGGGAACCCTGTTCCTGGCTGGGCTTGTTTTTGTCATGCCATTTACGGTCGAAGCCGAGATCTTTAAGTATAGAGACTCTAGCGGTGGTATCCATTTCACTGACAAGCCCATGAAAGGGAACTATCGTTTGCTCTGGCGCAGTGGCAAAAGCAGTCAGCGCAAGCGTCGCTACAGTTTAGAAAAACTCAGGAAAAACAAAGCAAAAGTCTCACCTTACATAGACGATATCGCGAAACAACTGCATCTCCATCCTGGTTTACTGCATGCCGTGGTGAGGGTGGAATCAGCCTACGATCCCAGGGCTGTTTCAAAAAAGGGTGCTCAGGGGCTTATGCAGCTGATGCCAAGTACTGCGAAGCGGTATGGGGTGAAGAACTCATATGATCCACAACAGAACCTGCGTGGCGGAGCCACCTACCTAAAAGATCTGTTGAGAATGTTTGAGTACGACATAAAATTGGCGCTTGCTGCCTATAATGCCGGTGAAAATGCGGTGATCAAATATGGCAATCAGATTCCACCCTATCAAGAGACGCAGAACTACGTCAAAAAGGTGCTGAACGAATTTGAAAAAAATCGTCTGGCCATGTTGAATTGAGGTAGCTTGGCGTACGACTCTAGTGTGGTGTCCTAATACTGTTTGACGATTTCAGAGGCCTGCAAATGACTCAAGACAAGGCGCAGCCCGCCGTCAATGGTTGCCCCATTAACAAGGGCTGCAACGCAGGATTGAGTCATTTGCGGGCCTCCCTTCGGGCGCGATGAAAAGCCGTCTGCCGCTCGGCGCGTTGCGTAGGGAATGGCGCACCCTTTCCAAGCAACGCAACAACGCGGATGATGGCTTCTCGTCGCGCTGAAATCGTCAAACAGTATAGGACACCACACTAGGGTCTGTTGAGCCGAATCCGGCCGCCCCCTGTCTTTGGATAAAACCATCAACTGAATTGGTCTGAGTTCCATTCAATAATCAGGCAATCGATGAACAGTACATCGTCTTCAGATATATCGGTAATACGAAAACCGCTCCAAAAACTCTCCGGATGTGATGCTTCGGTTGACCATATGGCTTCAGCGCTAAAGTTGACTGATTTTTTCTTATTTGTCGATGAAGGATCAAGCAGCGTCAGTTGATACTCTGTACCAGATAGCATTGGCTCCTGACTAAGCAGCATGAAGCCTTCTGCGCTGATGTTGACAATGCGCCCCAATACGTGATCTGTGATCTGATCATGAATCTCTAAAACATGATCAGCGATCTTGCGGGGAGATTGACGTTGTTCTTGCATGGTTACTCCGTAGGATCCATTTGTTCAGTGGAAATCAGCCTGATTCAGCTCACTTCTTTACCGTCATTCCCCTCATCCTCGATCAGCTCACTGGCGATATCTTCAGTGGTTTTAAGTGAGCGTTGCAACATACGTCGGATTGCATGTAGCGTTCTTTCGACAAAGGGGTCTCCACTGTCTTCGAGAATCGTGGATTCGCCATTCAGGATCTCTTGAGCAAGGGTCCTCAGCGGCTTGATGGCTGTCTGAACGCCAGCGCGGTCGACAAACATGCACGATGCGGTCAACGGGCTGAGCCAGGAGAGCTTGACCTTTTTAGATTCTCCGCTTTGTGTGTCATGTATTTCAAACCAGGTGCCAAAGCGGATTTTGCGCAATTTCTCCATCATGGCGGCTTCCTCTTCGGGAATCTCCTCATCGCCAAATGGGGCCTCTGTTTCGGCGTTAGCCAAAGCCGGTTTGCTTGGGACAGCCTTCAGCTGAGGCTTTCCCGGTTTCTCTTCAGCCTGTTTGGTTTTTGGTTTTTCAGGCAATTTGGACGCTTGCTTAGCGGCCTGTTCCGAAGCGATGGACGTAGATTGTGCACTGGTCAATAAACCAAACAGTGTTTTACTTTTCTCCTGATGGAAGCCGCCCAGAGAGGCTAATCCTTGCTCAATTGCCTTACGCAGTTCCGGTAGGCTCTGTTCCAGATCTTGACGCTCTTTTTCTGATTTTGGCTCAAAAGCCCAGGCGATCTCATCGGCGATCCGCAAGGCCTCCTTCCAGTCTTCGCTCATCTCCCCATCTGGATGGCGAAGCAGTACAAAGATCAGTTTGTCTACCCAGGTCTGCTCAAGAAACTCTTTTGCCGGTGCCGGTAAGTGCTCGCTGAAGGAGCGTGCTTTCATCTCCTGGGAGGCGCGCTGTCGGGCTATATTCAGCTTCTCACGGCCCTTGATGGAGTCCTGAGCCCGCTTTTCGAGTATGTCCGATTTGCGGCGGAACTCATCCATGCGCTTTTTGAAATTCTCCAGCAGGGTGCCGAATAGGCTGACATTGTCCGAAAACTCTTTCAGCACCCGGTCGACCACATTCTGCATATCGGGGTAGATGCCCCGTTTCAGATTCCTTTCATCGATCCAGTGGCTGCCAGCTTCCACCAGTGCGTCGAGCAGCAGTCTGGCTTCATGGTCACTGTCAGTCAGTAACTTGCGGTCGATAATCGCAACTTTCAGATATGGGGTATGCAGGTGACTGATCAGAGCCTTGGCCACAGCGGGCAGAACAGGATCGTTAAGCATGTACTCAAAGAGCATGCCCACCAGATCGATGGTGTCCTCATCTGCAGCTTCCAGGCGGTCTGCGCCAACTTCTGCGTAGAGTTTGTGGCGCTCTTCGGCCAGCGTATGTTTTACCCGGTTGAGAAACTGTTCATCGATCTCAATGTTCGCAATCACATTACCAGGTGCATTGATGTCTGGAACATACTCAAAGCGCTTCTCTGGCTGAATATTGTCGAGTGCGCTGACCAGATTCTCCTGAGATGCTGGAGGCGATGCTCCAGGCTGCCTGCCAGCAGCCTGGGCCGCTGCCGCTTTAGCCTTGGCCTTATCAGGGGATACCCGTCTGCGATTGGCCATCATTTCCAGGATTGATCCGAACAGCTCCTCGCCCAACTCTTCCTGGGTCTGCTCAGGGGCGTTTTCAGCCTGCTCTTCATCCTGCTCCTCAGTGTCGCCTCGCTTGGAATCAGGCGATTTTTGGATAGAGGGGCGTAAGTGGGGCAGTACCCCAGCCTCTTTCAGGCTGTTGTTGAAATCATCATAGATGGATCCCAGCTGCTTCAGTACATACTTGTCGAACAGAACCAGGATAATGACTTTAATTCTTGATTCAAGATTCAGGGCATCGATGGCTTCATTGAAAGCATGGGCAAGGTGGTGGGGGCCGGAGGGAATCTGTTTGTGTTTGACGCTCTGGCCGCCGCTCACCATACTGAGTCTTTGACCCAAGGCGTAGAGTTGAGCGCGGTGGTGACCTACGGTGCGGCTGATCATGTTTTCCAGCGCGGTATTGACGTCCATTGACTCCTGATCGACCAACTCAAGTTCCGTATCCTCATCAAGGTTGGAGAAACTGTCTATCTCTGGCTGGTCCCGCCAGAACTTATCGAAGCCTTCATTGATCAGTTCACGGAATTCATGCTCCACCAGGCCATGGCGGTTGCGGATCATCGCCATGGCTTCAAAAAAACGGTTCTGAATCTCGTTGGTTTCAGCTTTCTGGGCAAAGCTGGTCAAGGCTTTATCGGTGTTATTGAACAGTTCCGTCATCAGTGCATTGATATATACAAGAGCGGTATCCCTGCAGCGGTTGAGCAGCGGTTGAAACTGACTCCGATATCTGTTTTTTCTGTCTCGATTAGACACGTTTGACGGGTCCTTCAATGGATAGATGGTTAGATTGCCAACAAGTTATTCTGCATTATCACTCAGCAAACATACCAAGCTCAGATTAATAGTGCTATCCGATAAAGATTAGCATGAAGAACCCGTTAGATGAATAATATCATTCGTGAACTTCCATGAATATCATTATAACTGGGTAGGTTAGGTCTGTTTTTGCAGAAGATGGATCAATCATCACCGATGATTCTATCGTCAGTGTTGCTCGGTGTCAGAAGGGTTTCACCCTGGCCAATGGTTTTTGCGAAGACCATGCGATAGGTGACCCCATCCTCTTGCTGATGGTTGGCGCGCAGACTTCTGACTTTTTCCCTGGCCGGTTTGTATTTCTCCTCTTCATCGAGATATTCAAGGCGCTGATCTGCGCTGACTTTGAAAATAAAAAATGGCATATGACTAAATACTCCTGAATTTTCTTACTCGCTTTATTAAGCTTCCTGTAATTATGACGCTAAGTAATGATAGTGGGTAGCTTTATAAACCATCATGGTTAGGTAGGCAATTTATTAAACCTTTTAGAATCAATGTACTAATTGCTTTGTGGTTGGATGATTTCCTTATGAGGTACGTGGCATGACACCGCAACAACTTGTCATCGAGCTGGATCAGCTGGTCTCATTGCCTGATGTCTGTGTGAAAGTGAATCGCTTGATTGATGCGCCGAACTATTCAGCACTGACTCTTGGGGATCTGATTGCCCAGGACTCGGATTTATCGGCACGTCTTCTAAGAGTCGTGAACAGTGCTTTTTTTGGCATGCAGGTACCCGTGGAGACCATCTCCAGGGCGATCACTGTGATCGGCACAGAAGAGTTGCGCAATCTGGTGATGGCGACCACAGCCACCAGGATATTTACAGGCATTCCATCGGATCTGGTGGATATGGCCGAGTATTGGCGCTACTCCATCACCACTGGGGTGATCGCTGGAGAGCTGGCCGGTCACTGTAATGTGTTACATGGTGAACGGTTATTTGTAATGGGAGTCCTGCATGATATCGGTCGTCTGGCGATCTACCTCAAAATGCCCCAGGAGGCCCGGGATGTTCTGCTGATCACCGCTGGCGAGCACGGTCTGCTTGCAGAGACTGAGCAGGATCTACTTGGATTTACTCATATGGATGTGGGTGAGGCACTGCTGAGAAGGTGGAAACTACCAGAGAGTATCATCGATGTGGTGGCTTACCATCACAAGCCTTCGCTGGCAAAGACACATCAACTGGAAACAGCTCTGCTGCATATCGCGGCCGCGATTGCCGATGCAGATCTGAAAGGCATTCCCCATGAAGATGTTTGCCAGCAGTTGGATGAGGTGGTCTGGCAGATCACCGGTCTGCAGACACAAGCATTTGATCACTACCTTGAAGCGGTTCCCAATAAGGTGCTGGAGATCATGGATGTGGTGTTGGCGCCTAAGCTGAGGACTCGCACGAGCCAGACCCGACAGACAAAAAGCTGAGTGCCCTGCAATCAAGCCGATATAGGGTTTGTATTTTGTATAAAGACTCAGGCATTGAGCCCAAACCAGGGTAGAATAGGGTCTCATGTTGAGACTCTACCAATCCAACCAGCTTGAAATTTTGGCGCAGCAACTGGCTGAGGTGCTGGCAACCCCAGTTTTGTCCCCACTGCAGAGCGAGCAGATTGTAGTTCAGCATCCCGGGATGGGGCGTTGGCTCTCACAGCAGATGGCAACTCATCTGGGGGTCAGCGCCAATCTGCAGTTTCCCCTGCCGGCCAATTATCTTTGGCGGCTGTTTGAAGAGCTGCTGCCGGAGGTGCCTCATCAAGACAGCTATCAACCACAAAGCCTGAGCTGGCGGATTCATCAGCTGTTGGCCATTCAGACCAATCAACCGCATGCGGCTGCCGTAGAGGCGTATCTTACGGATGCTGGAGACTTACGCCGTTTTCAGCTGTCCCAGCAGCTGGCCCGGCTGTTTGATCAATATCTACTCTATCGTCCTGATTGGATTAGCGCCTGGCAGGCTGGTGAGTCGGCTGTGCCGGGAGATCAGTGGCAGGCGGATCTGTGGCGCCAGCTGGTGGCTCAGGATAGTCGACACTGGGTCCATTTTCAGCAGCAGCTGTTTCAGATCATCGACACCACTCTGCCAGCCAATTCGTGCAATCCTCGGGTATCGATCTTTGGTGTGCCTTCTCTCTCACCGGGTTACCTGGCGATCATTCG
Organism: Candidatus Thiodiazotropha sp.; assembly: GCA_037382205.1. Classification (GTDB taxonomy): domain Bacteria; phylum Pseudomonadota; class Gammaproteobacteria; order Chromatiales; family Chromatiaceae; genus Thiodiazotropha. The sequence continues at coordinate 7,624 of JARRQD010000009.1, read as the reverse complement.
TGATCTTGCCAACTGGATCGATGTTCACCTGTTTCTGCTCAATCCCAGCCAGGCCCACTGGGCAGAGATCGTGACACCGGAGGAGCAGGCCAGACTCTCCCTGGCCGGCTCGGGTGAAGATCTCTATCTGGATCTCGGTCACCCCTTGCTCGCCACATTGGGGCGGCAGGGTAGGGACTTTTTTGCCGCCATCAACGAAATGGATCCCGGCAGTGAAGAGTGCTTCGAGCCCCACTCAGACGATACGCTGTTGCACTTGCTACAGAAGCAGATTCTAAACTTGCAAGCGCCCCAGTTGGGTGGTGAAGCTGACCACTCCATCAGTTTTCAACTCTGCCACAGCCCGATGCGTGAGGCGGAGGTGCTCTACGATCAGTTATTGTCAGCTCTGGATGAGCTGCCTAGTTTACGGCCGGATGAAATCCTCGTCATGACAACCGATATTGAGCGCTACGCACCACTGCTGGAGGCTGTATTCGCTGCACCAGGGTCACGTCCGAAAATCCCCTATCGGATCAGTGACAACTCGATCCAGCGGAACAATCCAATCGCGGAAGGGCTGATCGGACTGTTATCTCTGCCAGGATCACGCTATGGGGTCAACCAACTGCTCGCCCTGTTGGAACAACCTGCCATCAGGGAGCGCTTCGGGTTTGATGAGAGCGCTTTGGAAAAAGTTGTTCAGTGGCTGGATCAGGCATCCATCCGCTGGGGGCGGGATGGGCAGAACAAAACCGATTTCGGACTCCCTGAAGAGGATCGCAATACCTGGCGTGCAGGATTGCGCCAACTGATGCTGGGCTATGCCTTGAACGATGGTGAAGCGTCGTTGTGGCATGGTCACTTTCCATTGGATGCGGTAGAGGGGTCAGCTACCCAGTGGTTGGGTGGTCTGCTGGCCTTCAGTGAAGCGGTGTTTGAGCTGGATGAGTTGCTCGGTGGGGCGGTCAGCCCAGAGCAGTGGCAGCAACGCTTGAACTGCGTAATCGAGCAATTCTTCTCATTCGACAGCCGTTTTGAACAGCTGCTGTTGGGGGTGCGCAGTTGTATTGAGCAGCTGGTAGAAGAGACCAACAATGCGGGATACCAAGCAGAGCTCTCATTGTCGCTGGTCAGACATCGGCTCAGCGAACTATTTGAACAGCCGGTGGATCGAGGCTTTTTAGGCGGCGGCGTCAATATCTGTGCCCTGGCGCCGATGCGCAGCCTGCCATTTCGGGTGATCTATCTACTTGGCATGAACGATGGCCTGTTTCCCCGTCAGCCAGCCGAGTTGGGATTCGATCTGATGCGGCAGAATTTTCGCCATGGCGACAGATCGCGCCGGGTGGATGATCGCTATCTGTTTCTGGAGACTCTACTGTCTGCCCGGGATCGCCTGATCGTCAGCTATTGTGGACAGAGTCAGCGGGATAACGCGTCACTGCCGGCATCGGTTGTGGTTGAGGAGCTGCGGGATTGTCTGCTGCAGATGGTGGCTGAAGCGGGTCTGGATCAGATTACCCACCGCCACCCTTTGCAGCCTTTCTCCCCAGACTACTATCGAGATGGAACGGATCTGTTCAGCTATTCAGCCGAGATGCGTGAAGCGGCGATGGTTGTCGGTCAGGGCAGGCGAGCCGATCAACCTCTGGTTGAACAGCCACTGCAAGCAACCGAGCCACAGTCGGTGATCGAGCTGGATCAGCTGATGCAGTTTTTCGAGAATCCCCAGCGACGCTTCGCCCGGCTCAGACTAGGCATCAACCTAGAGGCGGTTGAGCAGCTGCCTGAAGAGCGGGAGCGCTTTGCCTACGACCGTTTCGAACAGAGCGAGCTGGAGCATCAAATGGTGGATTTGCTGCTCCAGGAACACTCAGCAGAGCAGCTCTTCAAGCTTTTCGATGCACGGGGTTTGCTACCCCATGGTCAGCCAGGCCGTTTCGCCTTTGAGCAGATGCTGGAAAACGCTCAGGCCATGGCCAATCAGGTTTCGGCCTACCATGAAGCGTGGCTGGATGAGCCGTTGTCTGTGGATATACCTTTCCAAGCGATCAGGCTCAGTGGCCATCTGCAGCCGGTGAGCCGATCGGGACTGCTGGCCTACAGCACAGCCGGTCTCTATCCCTACCATTTGATCAAGTTGTGGATTCGGCATCTGGTATTGAATCAGTTGCGTCCCCAGGGAGTCACACTGGAGACTCGCTTGCTGGAAGTTGCGCGGGTAGGGCGCTTTACAGCAGTAGACCAACCCGAGCGCTATCTGCAAGATCTGCTTAAGGCCTATCAATCCGGTATGCAGACCCCTTTACCCTTCTATCCGGGTACCTCCTGGCAGTTTGTCGAGCGCTATCGGAAGGGGGATCCAGCCAAGGCGCAACAGGAGGCCGAAATGAAGTGGTTCGGCAACAGCTATCACAGCGGTGATGTGAACAAACCCTACAACCAGCTGCTCTATCAGGGCCATGCCATGAATCAACAGGCCTTTGCCGAAACCAGCCTGACACTGCTGCAACCCTTGATGGATCACTTGGAGTGGCAATAGTGGCGGCAGAGAGTGGCATGAAGATCGAAAGCTTTAACCTGCAAGGCATCAATCTGATTGAGGCCAGTGCGGGTACAGGCAAAACCCACACCCTCTCCAGTCTCTATTTAAGGTTATTGCTGGAACAGCTGCTGCTGCCCCAGTCGATCCTGGTGATGACCTATACCAATGCGGCCACCGCTGAGCTGAAAACCAGAATACGCCAACGAATCATCGAAGCCAGAGCCTGGTTTCAGCTGGCTGAAACCGCAGATCCCCTGCTCCAGGCCATCGACAAAAAAGTTGCAGACAGAGCCCAGGCCATACGTCAACTCGATCTGGCCCTGGCCAGTTTTGATCGGGCTGCGATCTTTACCATTCATGGATTCTGTCAGCGGGTGCTGACGGAGTTCGCCTTTGAAAGCGGGCAGTCGTTTAGCACCGAGCTGGTGCCTGATCAGGCAGACAGACTGCAACAGATCGTGGACGATTTCTGGCGTCTCGAAATGTCCAGCCTGCCGCCCCATTTCTTCACTGCACTGCAGGGTTGGATTGCCACCCCGGATCAACTGCTTGCCCGACTGAAACCGGCGCTGGGTAAGCCCTATCTGCAGGTGAGGGGGGCGCAATGGCCTGAGGATCTCAGCGCCTTGGAGCAGCAGGCCGATCAGGCATTGCAACAGTTAAGAGCCTGTTGGCATGCACAAAGGGCTGAGGTGGAAAAACAGCTGAGCGATAAACAGCGGCTCAAGGGGTATCGCGCCGACTGGTTGTCAGGCTGGTGTGAGAAGATGGATCAGTGGCTCGACGGCAGTCTCTACGAGGCCCCTTTCGATAAGGTGATCCGGTTTACTCCGGCGGTGATCGAGCAAGCGGTAAAGCCGGGTAAGCAAGCCCCGCAAAACCCCTTTTTCGATGCCCTGGCGGACTACTTACCCATCGCTGAGCGATCTGTGGCGGCTTTCCAACAGGCCAAAGTGGCCTGGCATGCCCGTCTCTACGACTACCTGCAGCAGGAGCTGCCGCGTCGCCAGGCAGAGGCGGGGGAGTGGTCCTACGACGATCTACTCTTGCAACTCCATCAGGCGTTGCAGAAAGATCAATCCGCTCAGTTGTGCGGTTTGCTGCGCAGCCGATACCGGGTGGCGCTGGTGGATGAGTTTCAGGATACCGATCCGATTCAGTATGAGATCCTGGATCAGATCTATGCCAATTCTGAACAAGCGCTGATTCTGGTTGGCGACCCCAAACAGGCGATCTACAGTTTTCGTGGCGCGGATATCTACACCTATCTAAAGGCCAGGGAGCGAGCTGGGGGAAGGCGTCATACTCTGGATACTAACTGGCGTTCAACGCCAGAGATGGTGCAGGCGGTCAACAGCCTGTTCAGTGATTCACCGCGACCTTTCTACGATCACCGAATTCCCTTTCACCCCAGCAGGGCCGCTGAACGGGCTCAGGAGCCACTTACCGAGCAGGGCAGGCCACTGGCGGCACTACAGATCTGGCGCCTGCCTGCCGACGAAGGCCTGTCACTAGAGACACTGCGTCAATCCGTTGCAGAGAGCACCGCTGCAGAGATTGCCAGCCTGCTTTCGGCGGACGGTTCCAGGCAGGCCAGAATCGGTAAAAGGCCGCTGCTTGGCAGTGATATCGCCATTCTGGTGCGTACCCACTCACAAGCCAGTCGCCTGGCCATGGCGCTGGCTGCCAAGGGCATTGCCAGCGTGCGCAGCAGTCAGCAGAGTGTCTATTGGAGCTCAGAAGCCGAGGCGTTGGAGCGGCTTTTGATGGCACTGCTTGAACCACACCGGGAGCCGGTTGTGCGAGGCGCTTTGGCAACCCCCCTGTTTGGTTGGAATGGCACTGAGATCGATCGGTTGAATCGGGACGAACAGCGGCAAAGCCAAGTCATTAGACAGTTTTTCGAGCATCACCAGATCTGGCGAAGTCGGGGCTTCATGGTCATGATTCGTGCTCTGATGAGCGAGTTTGGCATCGAGAGCCGGATCCTCCAGTTCCACGATGGAGAGCGTCGACTGACCAATCTCTACCATCTGCTGGAGCTGATCCAACAGCAGCAGAACACCCAGCGGCCTGGCATGGAGGGGCTGGTGAAGTGGTTTTCTCAACAGCGTCAATCCAGCTCCCAGGATGAGGAGCGCCTGTTGCGCCTGGAGAGTGACGGTGACCTGGTCAAGATCGATACCCTGCACCACAGCAAAGGCTTGGAGTACGGCATCGTCTTCTGCCCCTACCTATGGGACGAATCACCGGAGAAGCGCAGCGACGCACCATTCCTGTTTCACGACCCCTTCGATAACGATGCGGCGGTAGTTGAGTTGGGATCAGCGGACAGCGATCAGAATCGGCAATACCGCCAGCAGGAGAATCTGGCCGAGAACATCCGTCTTGCCTATGTGGCACTGACCCGGGCGCGCTATCGCTGCTATCTGCCCTGGGGTCTGAACAAACAGAACCGTCAAGAGGCGCTCAGTTGGTTACTGCACAGTGGTGGTACGGCTCACCCGCCTCGCCAATTGAGTGATTGGCAGAGTGTGGCAAAGGGGCTGACTCAGGCCGACGACGACGCCCGCTTAGCCGGGTTGGTGGCATCGGCCGAAGCGACGATATCCGTTACGTCGATACCCCAGTTCGATGTGGAGGGGCAGATGTCTCTACCGCTCCCCCCAGAACTGAATCCAGCGCGTCAGCTCAGCCAACCAATGCCCAAGCATCAGCAGGTGGCCAGCTTCTCATCCCTGATCGCTGGTTTGCCGGAAGATCTGCCCGATCATGACGGGCTGCAGGCAACCGATACGGCACTCCCTGAGTTCGAGGCCCAGCTCGATGTGCACGGCTTTCCCCGAGGTGCAGCACCCGGCAGCTGCCTGCATGCCATCCTGGAAGAGCTCGATTTCCAGCAAACGGATCTGAGTAAGATGGAGAAACTGGTTGATGAAAAGTTGCTGCTGTTCGGTATCGAGTCCCAGTGGCGAGTCGTGGTGGTGCCCTGGATGCAGTCACTGCTGGCGACCCCGCTGAGTGAAACGGGGATGCATCTGGGGCAGATAACCCCGAGCCAACGCCTCAATGAAATGGAGTTTCACTTTCCGGTAAACGCCTTCAACACCCAGCAGATCGGTCAGTTGGCGGAACGAACCCGATTCAGTCATACCCCAGGCCTGATTGCCGGCTTAGGTGGTTTGGGGCAAGAGCGTGTGGATGGCTACCTGAAAGGTTATATCGATCTGATTTTTCAATGTCAGGGTCGCTACTATCTGGCCGACTACAAATCGAACTGGCTGGGGATCGACTATCCTGCCTACCACCAGCAAGCACTGACTGAGGCCATGGCCTCGCACCACTATCCGCTGCAGTATGTGCTCTACACCCTGGCGTTGCATCGCTATCTGCGGCTGCGGATTGTCGATTACGATTATGAAACCCACTTCGGTGGAGTCTTCTATCTCTTCCTGCGTGGTATGCGCCCCGATGGTGAACCGGGCATGGGTATCGTACAGGAGCGGCCACCGGCGGAATTCATCCGTGCCTTGGATGAGATGGTTGGAGGAGCGTCATGAACGCTGCAACCACTCAGCAGGACTTTGCTCAATCCGTCAATCAGCTAAAGCTGTTACGTAAACAGAATCAGATTCAGGATCTGGACTACCACCTGGCCCACTTTCTAATACAGGAGGCAGATCAACCCTCATGGCCACTGGCTCTGGCGATTGCTTTGACCTGTCGAGCCACTGATGAGGGGCATGTCTGTCTCGATTTGCAACAGCAGGCAGATAGAGTGCTGTTGCTCGGTAGCGACAATACCCTCAAAGCACCACCACTGGATGCCTGGTGCAAAGCTTTACTCAACAGTGGGGTGGTCGGCAGCCCGGGGAGTCGTCAGCCACTGCTACTCGATGATCAGCATAGGCTCTATCTGCAGCGATATTGGGACTATGAGCAACGTCTGGCAGAGGCACTTTTGCAACGTGCTGCAGATCCAGTGCAGACATTGGATGAGATGTTGTTGAAAACGGGCCTCAAACAACTGTTTCAACAGACAGAGACAAATGAGACGGATTGGCAACAGGTTGCGGCTACCAATGCCTTGTTGTCAAACCTGACGGTGATCTCCGGTGGTCCTGGCACAGGTAAAACCTCCACCGTGGTCCGAATCCTTGGCCTGCTACGCCAGCAGCCGGGTGGCAGTCAGCTGCGCATCGGTCTGGTAGCGCCAACCGGCATGGCAGCGGCCCGGCTGCAGCAATCGATCCGCGATGCCAAAAGCCGCTTGCCGCTGTCATCCGATCAGCTCGACGAGATACCTGAGCAGACCTCTACCCTGCATCGCCTGCTTGGGGTGACAGCTCGGGGAACCGGTTTCAGACACCACCGGCAGAACCCACTTTTATTGGATGTGTTGATTCTCGATGAAGCCTCGATGGTGGATGTCGCGCTGATGGCCAAGTTGCTCGATGCACTGCCAGCCCAGGCCAGATTGATTCTACTGGGCGATCGAGATCAATTAGCTTCGGTTGAGGCGGGTGCGGTATTGGGGGACATTTGTACCGCTTGTGATGGACCTTCCGCCGAATCGGCGGCCACCCTGGCGCACATCACCGGTCAGCCGATAGAGCCACAGCCGCAGTCTGCCAATCGGCTGCAGGATCGGGTGGTGGTGCTGCGTCATAGCTATCGCTTCAGTGCCGATAGTCCGATTGGTTGTCTGGCCTCGGCCATCAATCGGGGAGAGGCGGAGCAGGCCATCCAGCTAATCCATCGAGATGACGATGTGGCTGAATTGAGCTGGCTCAGTGATGAGACACAGACCATTCTTCAGGGAGCGGCACATTTTGCAGAACTCGGAAGAGCCATAGAGCAGGGTAGCCCCGTTGAGACGCTGTTTGAGCGGCTGCATGGATTTCGTATCCTGACCGCCTTGCGTGAGGGGCCAGCAGGGGTAGTGCAGCTCAATCAGGGCATCACCAGCCGATTGCGAGAGATCGGCGCCATTCCCCAGCTGGCGACCTGGTATGTGGGACGGCCGGTTATGCTGACCCGCAACGATTATCAGCTCATCCTTTATAACGGTGAGAAAGGGATCGTGCTGCCCCATCC
>JARRQD010000008.1:0-23931 GCA_037382205.1 Candidatus Thiodiazotropha sp. | reverse complement strand
GGTCAAGATGGACTGGGTGTCGCCTGATCTCAACCAGTTGTCGGATATTCGCCAATGACTTTGCCACATCCATACGACGATCGATGTTGATGAGCACCGGCTCATTCAGGGTCTGAAGTCCAATCTCAAATTGGAATTTACCGGCATCAGCATTACTGAATATGGCCATGGCCTGTGCAGAAATCCGATCTGGATTGAGCTCCAGATGGAAACGTAGTCCTTCATCTGTGGCTGCAAAACGTTGAAGAAGCGTAGTGGTACGCTTCTCCCCAAGATGAAAGCTGCGATCCAGTAATTTGATGGTTTTATTTGCCAGTTTTTCAAGCATTTGCAGATCTGCTTCGACCCGCTCCATGGGAAATGCTCTCAAGTGCTCTGTTGCGCTGCTGCAGAAACTGCACTGGTAGGGACAGCCCCTTGAAGTCTCCCAGTAAACCAAAGGCTTATCACTATCGAACAGGCCTTTTGAAATCACCGCCGGAATATCCTCTACCGGCATCATTCGCACAGGATTTTGTAGAATTTGCTGATTTTCTCGATAGTTAAGACCAGATACTTCACCAAGGTTTCCATCAGACTGCAAAATCACAGACATCAAGTCACTGAATGCGGCTTCCCCCTCCCCGTCGATGACGTAGTCAATTTCAGCCACCTCAGTGAGCAGTTCATGGCCTCTGGCAGCCGCCTCTGGACCGCCAAACACCACATTCAGTTCAGGTAGCAGCTGCTTTAATAATCGACTCAAGCGTATGCTGGCAGCGATATTCCACAAATAGGTGGAGAAACCGACGATCCGTGGTGCATAGTCAACCAGCCTTTCAATCAATACCTGATGGTTGGTATTTACCAGGGCATCAAATAGCTGCATCTGATGGTCACATCCTCGAGCATTGGCATAGGCAGCGATCGATTGCAGCGCTAAGGAGCTGTGACTATATCCGGCATGCAGCGCAACAAGGGCAATTTTGGGGTGAGTTTCTGAAGCGGACTGGGACAACAATATTTTCCTCTTGCCTGTTAACCCGGCAATCGATTCGTTTACATAACAAGTGGCAACAAGGCGGCCAAATCAATCGGCAGTAGCCTGGCATTGAATTTCGACAACGCTCGCCTGGGTGCAGATCCACCTGCCCTTACCCTATAATAATCAGAATGTTAGTTGCTTAAGCTTGCCCTTTTACACTATTACAGCGGTTGTCAATGGAGCGCCATTGTCTGAGAGCCGCACCTTAATCGAAGCGAGGCTTGAAACGCTGAAGGGTGCATCATTAAGATCACTTCTGTACTTGGATCTCGAATTGCTAAATTGGCTTGATATTGTACACCTTTCATATACAGCATTCGTCGGATATAACGATCAGAAATCCCTCGATTTCAAAGGCATGCCAAGTTATCATTCACAAGCTTAGTACTGATTAGATGTTGAGACTCTGCTCAATTTTTTACAACTAGTGTGGTGTCCTATACTGTTTGACGTTCTCAAAGGCCCGCAAATGACTCAAGAAAGGGCGCGCCATTCCCTGCGCAACGCGCCTAGCGGCTGATGGCTTCTCGTCGCGCTGAAATCGGCAAACAGTATAGGACACCACACTAGTTCCCTGACAACACATTTGTGCTCTCACAGCATAAAGGATTTGGTAGCATGATCGATTTCGATAAAGTACACATCGGTGTACTTGGTCTTGGTTACGTTGGACTGCCGTTGGCCGTTGAGTTTGGAAAAAAATTCCCCACCATTGGTTTAGATATCAATGAAGCACGTATCAACGAGCTCAAACAAGGCAAAGACAGCTCTCTGGAAGTTGATCCGGCGGAACTACAACAGGTTCCCCACCTCAGCTATACCAGCAAACTCGATGATATTAAACCATGCAATGTTTTCATCGTAACGGTGCCAACACCGATCAATGAACACAAACAACCAGACCTGTCACCGCTGGTCGGTGCCAGCCATGCCTTGGGTAAGGTGATGAAACCGGGGGATATTGCGATCTTCGAATCGACCGTCTATCCAGGTGCGACAGAAGAGGTCTGCGTACCGATTATGGAAGCCGAGTCCGGCCTGAAATTCAATCGGGACTTCTATGTAGGCTACAGCCCTGAGCGGATCAATCCTGGTGACAAACAGCACCGGCTGCCAACCATCAAGAAGGTTACCTCGGGTTCCACACCAGAAGTTGCCGATTTTGTGGACGAACTCTACAAGACTGTGATCACTGCTGGTACCCATAAGGCAAGCAGCATCAAAGTGGCAGAAGCCGCCAAGGTCATCGAGAACACCCAAAGGGATGTCAACATCGCCCTGATTAATGAGCTGGCTTTGATATTCAATAAATTAAATATCGATACCCTGGAAGTGCTCGAGGCGGCAGGCAGCAAATGGAATTTTCTTCCCTTTCGACCAGGCTTGGTAGGGGGGCACTGCATTGGTGTAGACCCCTACTATCTTACCCACAAAGCCCAATCCATCGGTTATCAGCCTGAGATAATCCTCGCCGGCCGCCGTCTCAATGATGGCATGGGCGCCTATGTGGTGCACAGCGTGGTCAAAATGATGATGAAACGGGGCATGTCCACCAATAACAGCAGTGTCCTGATCCTCGGCCTGACCTTCAAGGAGAACTGCCCCGATCTGCGTAACACCAGGGTTGTCGATATTGTCAGTGAGTTCGAGGAGTATGGCGCCACTGTCGATATCTATGACCCGTGGGTCAATCCTGACGAAGCTGAGGAAGAGTACGGGCTGCGCCCCATCGATAGCCTCTCTGAGGGTAGGTATGATGCGGTTATCCTGGCGGTTGCCCACCAGGAATTCGAGCAGATGGGGGCAGAAAAGATCAGAGCCCTTTGCAAAGAGAATGGTGTCCTGTACGACGTCAAGAATTTACTCCCTGTTGATGCGGTTGATGCCAGACTATGACAACTTACGATACGCTTAAAGAGCAGCTAAAAGAGAGCCCAGCCACCTGGCTGGTTACCGGCGTTGCCGGCTTTATTGGCTCTAACTTACTGGAAACCCTACTAAAACTAAACCAGAACGTGGTTGGGCTGGATAACTTCGCAACCGGCCATGCCTACAATTTCGATAAGGTTCAGGCCGCTGTTTCCGCTGAACAATGGTGCGCTTTTCGATTCATTGAGGGTGACATTCGTGATCTGCAGACCTGCCATGATGCCTGCCGTGAGGTCGACTATGTACTTCACCAGGCCGCCTTGGGCTCAGTGCCTCGCTCATTGAGTGATCCGATAACCACCAATGAGAGCAACATCAACGGTTTTTTGAATATGTTGGTTGCTGCCCGTGACGCTGAGGTCAAGCGTTTTGTCTATGCCGCCTCCAGTTCGACCTATGGCGATCATCCAGGCCTACCCAAGGTCGAGGATAAAATTGGCAATCCACTCTCACCCTATGCGGTCACAAAACTGGTCAATGAACACTATGCCCAAGTATTTGCCCGCTGCTACGATTTCAATACCATTGGCCTCAGATACTTCAATATATTCGGCCGACGACAGGACCCAAACGGCGCCTATGCGGCGGTGATCCCAAAATGGGTGGCCTCGATGATCGACCAGGAAACCGTCTTCATCAATGGGGATGGGGAGACCAGTCGTGATTTTTGTTATATCGACAACGCTGTCCAGGCGAACCTGCTGGCCGCCACAACGACAAATTCGGATGCCACCAATCAGGTCTATAACGTGGCGGTTGGCGACCGCACCAGCCTCAACCAGTTATTCAATAAAATAAGAGACATCCTTACACAGCGCTTCACCTATCTGAGTGATCTCACCCCGCAATATAGGGATTTCAGGGCTGGCGATGTCAGGCACTCCCTGGCCAATATCGACAAAGCGAACTCTCTGCTCGGTTATCAACCGAGCCATGATATCGATCAAGGCTTAGCCGAGGCGATGTCTTGGTATATTGACGATTTAACCGACAAATAATAGCCAGGCCAAAAGCTGCAAATCCATCTTTGCGCTTAATCCATCAGGTTATTTTCTTAATGTAGGAATTTGAATCCATGCGTGTACTCATCACCGGCGGTGCCGGATTTATCGGATCTGCTCTGGCTTTGCGTTTGTTGGAAAGGGGCGATGAGGTCATCAGCATAGATTGTTTGAATGACTACTACGATGTGCAACTGAAAAAGGCGAGACTGGCGCGTACCCAAGCCTACCCCAATTTCACCGACCTTCGGACAGCGCTTGAGGATCGATCTGGGATTGCCAAGATCTTTGCAGAGTATCAGCCCCAAAGGGTTGTCAATCTGGCCGCACAGGCCGGTGTACGCTATTCGATCGAAAATCCCCTGGCCTATGTGGATTCCAACCTGGTCGGATTTGGCCATATTCTGGAGGGTTGCCGTCAGCATGGTGTAGAACACCTGGTATATGCCTCAAGTAGTTCAGTGTATGGCGCCAATACCTCTATGCCCTTCTCTGTGCATGACAATGTCAACCACCCAGTCAGCCTCTATGCCGCGACCAAAAAAGCCAATGAGCTGATGGCCCACACCTACAGCCACTTATATCGCCTGCCCACAACTGGACTTAGGTTTTTCACCGTTTATGGCCCCTGGAGCCGACCGGATATGGCAATGCTCAAGTTTGCCCACAAAATCATGCAGGGTGAGGCAATCGATGTCTTTAACTACGGTAAACACAAGCGGGACTTCACCTATATTGACGATATTGTTGAAGGGGTCATCCGGGTTTTAGACCGAATCCCCGAAGCCAATCCTGAATGGGACTCCGATCACCCGGACTCTGCCAGTAGTACAGCCCCGTACCGTCTATACAACATTGGTAACAATCAGCCAGTGGAGCTGATGCGCTATATTGAGCTGTTAGAAGAGAGCCTGGGTAAGAAAGCGCAATTGAACCTGCTGCCGCTACAGGATGGGGATGTCATCGCAACCTATGCGGACGTTGCTGAACTGATTGAAGATACTGGTTACAAACCAGCGACCCGGCTGGAGGATGGGGTGAATAACTTTGCCCGTTGGTTCATGGATTACTACGGGTATTGACTCCCCATAAAGCTGACATCAACATCCCTCTGACCATAGAAAAAATCAGAAGATCGACTAGACTTCAGTGGAAAAAACAGGCGGGGGATGGCCCTGGAGGCAATTGGGCCATCTATCCCCGCCAGACTAGCGCTTAACACGGAAACGACCAACCGTGAGCGTAGGGAGAGACTATCGGCTCTGATCCGAGTAGACATTGACCTGAATCAATAAACCATAATTTATGCCCGGTTATTAGGGAACAATGTCCAAAAAGTACGACAAGCCCACAGAGCAGAGGGTTATGTTGAGTGGACCGTTCGGTAAACCGGGCATCACTCTGATCCCCACTACAAGGCCAAGGTAAGGGGCACTTTACCAGAAATGGCGCTTGCACCCGGGTAATACAGAATTGGCCCAGTAACAGGCTGAGAGTTGCCGAATTTCTGAATCGCTTCAGTTGCTCAAGCCACTCTATGCTTATTCTGCAGCACCACCAAATAGCTCGATCAAACTGGGCAGAAAGCGCCGAAATTCCAGGCTCATCAATGTAAAGTGACTGTCAAAGGCATCGGCCTCAGTCTCTATCTGATTATCAGCTGCCTGCTCTTGGAGCAGATCCAGAAAGCGCAAGCGTTTGATCGAGAGGTCTGATTCGATCAGACAGGAGATCCGCTCATCCCACTCAATCGCCAGTTTGACCACATCCTTGCCCGCATCAAGATGCGCTAGAATCTCATCGGCAGTCAAATCCTGCCCTTTGCACCGCACGACACTCGCCTCTTCAGAGCGATCCTGCAGCTCGCAGCTGTCCAACAAACTAAAGTTTTTATGTTGAGCTGGGTGTTTCAACCACTCAGTCATGATGTAACTTGGCGCGGTCGCGCTCTCCAGCGGTTTTACCGGTAGTGAACCCAGGGTATCTCTTAACAGAGTGATCAGCGCCTCCGCCCGGTTGGCACTGGCTGCATCCACAAGAATCCAACCCTGCTGTTTGTCGATCATCGCGTATTGCCGGGTATGGCGACTAAAGGCCTGGGGCAGCAGCTGCTGAAAGGTATCCTCCCGCAGTTCAGAGCGCTCTTTGCGCCCTACCTTACGCCCCTCTGTCTGCTCGATATCAGAGACCTTTTCTTCCACAATCTCATTGATCACCGTGGAGGGCAGTAATTTCTCCTCCTGACGAGCGCAGATCATCTGGCATCCTGCAATCTCATGAACCAGCAACTCCGACTGCCTGCCTAATGGGGTGTCCCATCCAAGGCTCATCAACTCCTGGCTGCTACAGGATTGAAATGCCTTGCTTTTCAACTGCTCCTCCATCGCTTCCTGAGAGAGATTCAAAGGTTGTTGCAACAGATAGACCCGGAGATTCTTAAACCACATAAACTATTTCCATCAGAGAGTACCAGGGAGCGGATTATCCAGAACAGTCACTTGCTGAGTCAATCCGATTTTCTATTATTGCGTGGGGATGCAATTGAACTGAGCTTCGAATTTCCAGTAGGCTATTCTTTAAGTATCTAGTGTAGTGTCCTATACAAATCATACATTTAGACGAGGCCTATCATGAAATTGAGCTTAAATCCCTTGCCTCGCCCTGCGGCAAGCCACTCAAGCCACAATTGCGGCGTTGCAGCCTTGGAAAGGGATCGGCCATTCCCGGCGGGCTGCGCCTTGCACTCGCGGCTTGAGTGGCTTTCTAAATGCACGCTTATATAGGACACGACACTAGTCGTGTTGCTTGACAACCTTATGGGATAATCACCTGGTCACTGCCTAATCAATCGCAGTGGAGTAAGCCGAAATGACCTCTGTTTCCACCTCACTTTCAGACCATGATCGCAGCCTATTGTTGGATATTGCCAGCCAATCAATTGACCACGGTCTGGCTCATCACGAATCTCTGAGCGTCAACCCGACGGACTACCCGGAATCGCTACAAACCATTCGGGCCAGTTTTGTCACCTTGAAAATAGCGAATCAGCTGCGGGGATGCATCGGCCACCTTGAAGCCGTACAACCGCTGGTGAGCGATGTGGCGGAAAACGCCTATGCGGCGGCTTTCCGTGATCCACGTTTTCCTCCTGTAAGTGTTTTAGAAAGAGACCAAATAGAGATCCATCTCTCTCTGTTAACACCTTCAATTGCCATTGAATTTGACTCGGAAGCGGATCTGCTGAGCAAGATCAGACCAGGAAAGGATGGACTGATCATGATTGAAGGCTATCGCCGAGGCACCTTTCTACCCTCAGTCTGGGAGTCATTGCCAAATCCGAAGGATTTCGTTGATCAACTCAAACTGAAAGCGGGGCTACCGAGTAACTACTGGTCAAACAGCCTGGAGGTGATGCGCTACGAGAGCGAATCCATCCCGGAAGAGTAGTAATCTGGGGTTTACGCTTGCATGCTATGCAGGCCTTTTGTAGACAGCCAAATGGCTTAATAACCCAGCACTTTAAAGACCCTAGCCCATGGTTTTCGCTAGCGACATACTCCCGATGACGCTTCCGCACACCGTCGGCCATCAAGCCAAATCGCATTATCCAGATGGGCCCCTGACAGCAATACGCCATCCATTTGGGCGCCAGTAAAATCGGCAAAGCGTAGATCACTCCCGCTGAGATCAGCATCGCGAAGATCGGCTCCCTGAAGATTTGCCCCCACCAATAGGCCATTGCTCAGCTCGGCATAGCGTAGATCGGCTTTTCTTAAATCCGCATAGCTGAGATCCGCTGCAGAGAGATTGGTTGCACTGAATCTCCCCTGACGTAAGACCGCGCTGTTCAGATTTGCGCCAGCCAGACTTGCAGAGCCGACATCGATACCCAGCAACAGACAATTTCGCCAATTGATGCCTGGTGCAGGGGGCTGGTCACATTGAGGCGTATCGATCTGCTCAGGCATACCGATCAGCAGTGAAAGCATCAGTATTCCGATCAGAACCACCACCGATACCGCTAACGGGACGAGAGGAACTCTTCCGACTCTGATCCGATCCCTGCTCTGCTGTTTTGCTCTTGCCTCAACCTGCGCAATCGCCGCTTTATCTCCGGACTCAGCGCGCATCTGCAGGGGTACAACACCTGGGACCTTACCAATCTCCTGCCAGCTCTGCTTATCCAGACTGATCTGATCCATCAGCGTCAATTGTCCTTCGAGCAGCTGCTGCCTGATCCGTGCCTCACTCAACGGGCCTGATATCAAGCCATCATGACGAGCGAACCAGCCTTGCTGAGATTCTCTGTTCTGTTGGTTCATAAGTTGAGTATACTTCTGATTAGCCGTCCACTGGAAATCTGCATGCCCTTTTCAATCGCGAAAATTCTGCCGCCACTACCGACCGCGACCAATGCAAAGTCATTGCTGGAGGCAATACAACCCGGTCAACTGTTAAAAGGCACCGCGTTGACTGAAAATCTCAATGGGGCAATGAAACTGCAAATTGGGGTAACCCAGCTGACAGCCCAAACAACACTCAGCGTCACTCCTGGCCAGTCACTGCTGCTTCAGGTGGAAAAAGCTGGGAAGCTACCCGAACTGCGTGTCTTGACTCAGCCAACCCAGAAGGAGCTGACTGCCTTGGCATTGAAGAGCAATCTTCCGAGACAACAACCCCTGCCGCAATTGTTCAAGGCCCTCACCCAGCTGGCCTCGGACCCACAGATAAAGACCTTGCCTCAGCCGCTCAGAGAGTCGATCAGCCAGGTCTTAACAAGCGCCCTTTCGGTTGACAAGCCAAACTTTAAAACTGAGCTGAGTAAGGCACTGCAACAGAGCGGCCTCCAGACGGAGTCCCTATTAGTACGGCATGCACCGGTCAATCAGGACTTGAAACTCAATCTGCTCAGACTGATTAGCATCATTAAGCCCTTTCTCGCTCAATCTTATGAGGCAGCAGGTCTGAAGTTACCATTCGCTGCAGCACCAGGAACCACCAGTACGCATCCAGGGGCAGCGGCAACCACGGCGACAATCTCCAATCAATTCCTGCTCTCTTCAGCACCAACCACATTGCCAACTCAGACCCTGGAAGCCAATCCCACCCTAAAGTTGCTGCTCGATCTGTTCAAAGATGTTGATGGCGCCATTGCGAGGATTCAAACCAACCAACTGAGCTCATTGCCACCGGCTGACGAACCAGCCAGGCAGGTCTGGCAATTCGAGCTACCGATTCGCCATGAAAACAGCTTCGACTTTTTTCAGGTAAAAATAGCAAGGGAGGGCCATCGTGGTGCAACGGCCCAATCCGGATGGCAGTTGACTCTGCACATGAACCTCCAACCACTCGGGCCGATGCGTATACATCTGCATTTGGTTGGGGAAACGCTCTCAACGACCATCTGGTCGGAGCATCCTGACACCTCAAAGCTGGTCAACAACCACTTGGATAGACTTCGTATTGGTTTTGAAACAGCGGGTTTAGAAGTAAAAAAATTGGAGTCATTTCAAGGCGCCGCAGGCAATCAACAAGAGATACCCAATCAACACTCGCTACTCAATGAAAAGGCATGAATAAATCAGACCAGAAGCAAGTGGAACTTGCCATTGCACTGAACTACGATGGTGAGAATGCGCCAAAGCTGACAGCAAAAGGTCGCGGCGAACTGGCAGAGAGAATCCTGGCTCTGGCAGAGGAGCATAATGTCCCACTGCATGAAGACGTGGAGCTTGCCGCCCTGTTGTCCCAGATACCGCTTGGCGATGAGATACCCCAGGCGCTCTATCGGGCTGTTGCAGAGGTGATTGCCTTTGCTTATCTACTTTCCGGTAAGCGACCACCAGGTTTTGAAGAGCAGTGATCAATCATGGAGAGAGTCATAACAGTGAAACGTTTGTCGATACGACATACCCTATTCATTGTTTGTCTATCACTTGGCATGACTCTGCAGGCTGAGGAGAAAGCCATAGAGAAAACTCCGCCCACAAACAATAAAACCTATACGGCTGGTGCTGACCGCACGCCGAAGCTGAGTCGGAAATGCGCCATCTATTCAGGCATCTGTCCAATGAGTAAACGCACTGAAGTTGGCGCCTATTGCATCTGCAATACGCCTTCAGGATCGATACATGGGATTGTGATTCCCTAGTGTGCGATGACTGAGCTACTCTTTCTCACCATGCGTATCAGAGAACTCCCCTCTAATCGCCTCTGCCCGCTGGAGCGCTTGCACATACATGCCAGTTAACTGTTCAACGGGTAGAATTTTTGCTGCGTCACTCATCCATTGACATCTTTCCAAGTCAATTGCGCACTGCAGTCCACTGCCCAGCGGCCCACTGCGGGCCCCGAGGGCTTGAATCATATCTTCAGGTAAAGGAATCTCTTTCAGCAGGACATGCATAGGCTGATTGAGCAATGCATCAAGTATGGATAACAAGCCAATGGTATAGCCACTCTCCGGTTGACCAGTATCTATCTTTTCAGCCAACGATTTACACAGTTCAGCCCGAACCAGGCTGGTGGTGATCAACTCAGGAGAGTTATCACTGAAACCCGCCATTAAAATTAATGAAGACCAGGACTTTATTCGACTAAGACCGATATAAACCACGGCTTCTTTGATCGAGGCGACTTTGCGTGGCAGTCCTTGCGCTGCTGAATTGACAATACGCAGCAGTTTAAAACTCAGACTCGGATCGAGTTCAACCAGACTTGCAACCTCGTCAAGATCGGTATTCGGATCGTTGAGTTTCGCAATTGTGCCTAATAGCACCCCTTTATTAACACGATTTTTACTTGTACTAAGGGTCTGAGGCTTAGCAAAAAAATAGCCCTGAAAAAGGCTAAAACCCATCCGCTTAGCGAGTTCAAACTGCTCACGGGTTTCAACTTTTTCAGCTAAAAGTGTTTTTCCAAGGGAGATTAAGTGATCTACCTGGCGCTGATATGACTGCAGATCCAGATCGAGGATATCGACTTTAATAACAGAACAGTGGTCGATTAACGGTTCCCAGCGGCTTTCGAAGCGATAATCATCCAGTGCTATTGTGTAACCGGCCTGATGCAGTTCACGTACCCCGGAAACCACATCCTCGGTGAGCTCGAAATCCTCTAATACCTCAATTACCACGCGTTGATTATCGAAGGGTAGAGAGATCAAGTCGGTAAAAAACCGTTGGGTCATGTTGATAAAGACCCGATGCTTTCCGACAAGTCGATGTAGTCCAAACTCGAGAAAGCCAGCCAGCACGGTCTGTGCTGTAGCCGCATCACCATCAAAATGCGACGGATTGCCTGAGTTTGCACGATAGAGGAGTTCATAGCCGTAGATATCGAGGTTTTTATCCAATATGGGCTGACGGCCTACTTGTGCAACTTCAGCAGGAAGTTGTTGATCAGCTTCTGACATGGTGCCACTCATAACTTGTTATGATTCTAAAAAAATCAGTTGGCCGCTCCCTGTCCAACTGATCTTTTTAGGATGATCCACAAGTTGTACGTCTCACTCATAGAGTTCAACAAATTTCACAATAGGAATATAAAGGCCACTCAAGCGTCTAATCAAAACAGCCTGTTTGTTGAGCTAATAAGGTAGGATGAGTGGAATTCTCAGCCGATAAAGACCTAATCAGCGGTTTCGCTGATTATGATCATCACTCTCTTTCTGCTCTTTTCGATCCGCACTCTGTCGCTCCTGCTCCTGATAGCGATCGATCACTTTGTTCAATGCCTGGGTGCGGCTGTGCTTCTGTTTCCAATTGGTTTTTTGGCTGTTGTGGTTCACCATGCTGGCGGCCACTACCTGTTGCTGTTGATTAATCGCCTCATCCAGTTTCGCCAGAAAGGTTCGATACTCTTGCAGCTGGGTCGCTGTCATACCTTCCCGGGCCATCTGTTCAAAACGCTGCAGATACTCTTGATGATATTGCTTGAGTTGCAATAATTTTGCCTCTTCCTGCTCAAGATTCTTACGCGCTTTCCCCATACTGCGGGCTGCATTCTGCTCTTTGGTGTGAGCGAATCTTTGCACTGGTTTAAGTCGTTTCGAAGGCGACATATTCTGTTCTCAGTTTATTGTTCGACAGTTGCTGGCAGACTCAATCCTGCTGGCATCTCTGCTTCTGGCTCCGGTTCAGCAGGAAACAGACTTTCGAGATCTTCAAGACTCTGCGCCAAGGTGACTGGCGTATGCATGTCCTGACGTAGAAACTCATTCAACGCAGGCATGGCTGAAATCGCAACATCAATCTGCTCATCACTGCCTCGTTCATAGGCGCCAACACTGATCAAGTCTCTGTTTTGCTGATATAGAGAGTATAGATGTTTAAATGATCGTGCGGCGTCCTGATGGCTATAGCTGGTGATATCGTTCATGGCCCGACTGATCGAGGCTTCGATATCGATCGCTGGATAGTGGCCGGCATCCGCCAACTGCCGGGATAGCACAATATGTCCATCCAGAATTGCCCGTGCCGCATCGGCAATCGGATCGTTTTGATCATCCCCTTCAGTGAGGACGGTATAGAATGCGGTAATCGAGCCTCCACCCTTATCACCGTTCCCAGCCCGCTCCACCAGTTGTGGCAGTTTGGCAAACACCGAGGGGGGATAACCCTTGGTCGCCGGTGGTTCATGGATCGCCAAAGCGATCTCGCGTTGCGCCTGAGCATAGCGGGTAAGAGAATCCATCAACAGCAACACATGTTTACCCTGTTCTCTAAAACTTTCAGCAATACTGGTGGCCAACATGGCGCCGTGCATTCTTCGTAGAGGCGGATTATCCGCTGGCACAGCGACGACAACGGCACGTTTCAGCCCCTCTTTACCCAGAATATTCTCGACGAACTCCTTCACCTCACGGCCACGTTCACCAATCAACCCGACCACCGTGACATCCGCATTGGTATAGCGGGTCATCATACCCAACAGAACACTCTTGCCAACACCGGATCCGGCGAACAGTCCCAAGCGCTGCCCTCGTCCGACACTCAGTAGCGAGTTGATTGCTCGGACACCCACATCCAGAGGCTCTCTGATCGGTGTCCTGGCTAAAGGATTGAAACTAGTACCGGTCAAGGGGCGACGTTCGTCATTGTGAATCGGCCCCAAACCATCGAGCGGTTTGCCGGCGCCGTCGATCACCCGCCCAAGCAGATGTTCACCTACTACCGCTTCACAGACATGCCCGGTCGGAATGACTCGCGCACCCTGCTCCAGGCCGTGAATATCTCCAGTCGGCATGAGATAGAGACTGTCTTCGCCAAATCCAACCACCTCAGATTCAATATGAGTGCCATTGCTGCTGACCACATCACATTGACCACCAATCACCGCACGACAGCCAATCGCTTCAAGCGTCAGCCCGACCATGCGCGTTAATCTACCTTCGACCACCAGTCCCCGATCATCGCCGAGGCGATCCTGATAGCGGCGTAGCCGTTGCGCCCAATTTCGTTGTCGCTCTGCACCCAATTGCACCATGATTACTCCTCCTGCAGCTGCTCATCTATGGCACGAGCGCCGGCCAACAGGGGCGCAATCAGACTGGCAAGCCGGGAATCGAGCGTAGCATCAACCTGGGAAGTATCGGTCACCACTTTACAACCACCCCGGTTAATCACTGGATCCTCAATCAATTGCCAACCCACTTCGGAATCACCCAAGGCATAGACTTCGCGTATCAGTTCAGCATCCTCTGGGTGGAGTAATAGCCGCACATTCCGTGATGATACCGGCAAAACCGAGAGAGCCTCCCGAACCACGCCCACGATCAGATTTGGATCACTCTTGACCTCTCTGCGCACCAGCTGTTTTACGATGGCGATAACCAGCGCCAGCAGCTCCTTCTCAACCTGATTATCGAGATTGCGTAGAGGATGCTCAAAGCTCTCCAGCAAGCGGTCAAACTGGGAGGTGTATTGTGTGAGTTCCCGTTGTGCCTGGCTCAGCCCCTCTTTATGTCCAAACTCAAAACCCTCCTGTTTGCCCTTTTCAAATCCCTCTTCATAGGCCTGCTGTTGAATGGCTTCAAGCTCCTCGGCGGTGGGTGGCGCACTGGGGGGATGGATGGTCCCTTTATTGGTTCGTTTACTGGGCTCTCCCATTTCTGGCGGCAACCACTGCCTGATATCTGCCGTATCGCCGCCACCGGATTTAGACGAACTCATCACCACCGCCTCCAAGCATAATTTCACCGGCGTCTGACAGACGACGTGCTACCTGTAGTATCTCTTTCTGTGAAGCCTCCACATCGCTCAACTTGGCTGGCGCGGCGGCTTCAAGATCATCTTTGAGCATTTCAGCAGCACGTTTTGACATATTCTTGAAGATCTTCTCTTTGAGTGCTTCATCGGCTCCGCGCAGCGCCAGCAGTAACTGTTCAGTACTGACTTCACGCAGCAGCGCCTGAATCCCCCGATCGTCTACATCAATAAGATTTTCAAAGACAAACATATTGTCCTGCAGCTCCTGGCCGAGATCGGAATCCACCTCGATGATCTCTTCCATCAGTTTGCTCTCAACCGCCCCATCCAGCATGTTGAGAATTTCTGCCGCCGTTTTGATACCGCCAAGACTGGAAGACTTGACGTTGGAGGCGCCAGAGAACTGCTTTTCAAGAATCTCATCAAGTTCCTGAAGCGCCACGGGCTGAATGCCATCCAGGGTAGCAATCCGCATAAGCACATCGGTTCGCACCCGGTCGGCAAATTGGCTCAACACCTGGGCGGCCTGGTCCGGTTCCAGAAAAGAGAGCACGATGGCGATGATTTGCGGGTGTTCGAGTCGGATCAATTCGGCAATGCCACGGGGATCCATCCATTTCAGCTGCTCCAGGCCTTTACTGTTCCGACCCAGCAGGATGCGATCGATGACACCACCCGCCTTATCCTCTCCCAGGGCATTCGTGAGCATGTTGCGGATATACTCGTCAGAACCCAGCCCTAAGGCAGTCTGTGTCTCCAGGGTGGAGACAAATTGGTGCATCACCGCCTCCATCTGGTCGGTTGTCACACCGGTCAGCGTGGCCATGGCAAGCCCCACATCCTGAACCTCTTTGGGACCCATATGGCGCAGGATTTCAGCGGCGTCCTTCTCACCCAACGCCAGCAACAAAATAGCAGAACGCTCAAGCCCACTGGTTTTGTTCACATCTGAGGCATCGCCCTCAGCTGTCGCCATGGCTTGTTTCGCTGTTTGATTATTTGTGGCCATCTTCAGCTATCCACTTCTTAACTACCTGAGCCACACGTTTGGGATCATCCTGAATCATATTACGTGCGGCATCCAGCGTTTTCTCATAACTGCGCGGTCCGGGCAGCTGCAAGGAATCATCTTCACCCAGCATACCCATCTCTCCGCCTCCGGCGCCAGGCACCCCGGCCATACCACCCTCCCCCGCAACGGCTCCAGCGGCCTCCATAGACTCATTCATCTGCGTGGTGGCCACTTGCTTAGTCAGGCGTGTCATGGTTGGTTTCAAAACACCGAACACCAACAACAGAAACAGCAGTGCGCCACCAACCTGACGGATCAGATCCCAGAACCAGCTCTGCTCCAAGAGAGAGGGCTCCGGCAGAGGCTCCATCGGCTGCGGGATGTAGAAAGCTTCGCTGATCACCTGCACTCTGTCACCTCGTTGAATGTCGAATCCGACGGCCTCTTTGACCAGATTGGAGATGCGGGTAATCTCTTCCGCAGTCCGCTCTACCGCGACCGCCACACCATCTTCACCAGGCTGATAACGATCATTCACCACAACCGCCACTGAAAGTTTACGCAGTCGACTACTGGGTAGCCGGGTGTGGCTGATGGTCTTGTCCAGCTCAAAATTTCTGGTGGCCCGTTTGCTGGTGTTTACCGGCGTCCCTCCAGCCTCACCTTCAGCGCCCCCGCCAACCTGAGGCGCCGTCGCAGCGGCCGGTGGTTGATTGGTCAAGGCGCCTGGCACACCCTGCACATCGCTCAACACCGATTGTTGTTCGTTAATCTGCTCTGAACGCAGCGCGTTTACATCAGGATTATAGTATTCTTGAGTCTGTTCGACATAGGTGAAATCCACGTCAGCGGTCACTTCAGCACGCAGATTTTCTCGCCCGAGCATCGGTTCGAGAATGTCTTCAATACGCTGCTTATAGTGCTCCTCTAGTTCTCGGGTATATTCAAATTGCCGTGAGGTAAGCTGCATATCGCGGCTATCTTTTTTGCTGCTCAGCAGACGCCCCTTTTGATCGACTACCGTGACATTTGACACGTCCAGTTCGGGCACACTTGATGAAACCAGATGGGTGATCGCTTCCACCTGCCCCTGTTCCAGAGTGCGTCCGGGATAGAGTTTGATAACTACAGAGGCACTGGGGACTTTTCTTTTGCGGATAAACACCGACTGTTTTGGTGTAGCCAGATGGACCCGAGCACTGTCTACATTTGCCATGGTCATGATCGAGCGTGCCAGCTCTCCTTCGATGGCACGCTGATAGCGAGCCGTCTCAACCAGCTTACTGGTGGAAAACCCGGTATCCTCCTGCATCAACTCAAAACCGGTTGATCCTGATCGCGGCAAACCCTGGCCGGCAAGTTTCATCCGCGCCTCTTGCAGGCTCGAACTGGGAACCATCACAATCCCATTGGCCTGATCGATTTCGTAATCGATACCGGCCTGCTGCAGGGCCTGTGAGATCTCAATGGCATCCTTGTTGGGCAGATTACCGAACAGAGGTACAAAACTTGGCTTTTGGGTCCACAGTACGACAGCAACGCCTAATGCAACACTGGCCGCAATGCCCACCATCACAGCGATCTGCCTGACAATGGGATTATCCTGTATACGAGCCGCCACCTGGGTTTCGTTTGCTCTTTGTTCTGGGGTTACAGTTGCCATCTTTTGCCTTCTTATTCAATCAGTTAAATTGGCATATTCATTACATCTTTATACGCCTCAACCAACTTGTTGCGGACCTGTACCATGGCCTCGAAAGAGAGACTGGATTTTTGTGCCGCAATCATCACCTGAGCCAGATCGACCTCCCCTTCTCCCGTTTCGAAACTGGTACGAAGTTCGCTGGCTTCCTGTTGAATTGAGTTCACCCGATCAATCGACTGCTTCAGGAGATCGGAAAAATCTGCCCCTGAGCTTTTTGGCGACTCCTGTGCATTATCGGTCGCTTGTGCAGACATCACCCGCATTTGCGCCAATACTTGATCGATGTTCATGCTGTTGTTCATTGGCAACGCTCCGTTAGCTCATTGTCACTTATAGGTCTATGCACTATCTGCACCAGCTAGCCCGGGATGGCCACACCGGCATCCCTCATACGCGCAATTTTGTAGCGCAGCGTCCGTTCACTGATGCCCAGCCGACTGGCGACATGTTTTCTGCTGACACCACCCTCACCCAGGGCATCTAGAATCATCTGCTCCTCCACTGAACGCAGGTCATCAGGCAGTTTTCCCGCGACAGCCGATTGACGTTCAGCCTCAGGCTTGCTGTCAACGACAGTCGACTCAAAGCAGAGATCATCGACACCAATCTCGCCACTGCCATTGAGAATCAATGCACGTTGCATCAGATTGTCCAATTCTCTGACGTTGCCAGGCCAGGGGTGCGCCAGCAGTTGCTGCTCAGCAATTTCACTGAATTGGGGCTGCTTCTGGCCGGGACGTAGACTCTTCTGCAACAGATACTTTGCCAGTGGCAATATGTCACGCTTACGCTCACGCAGCGGGGGCAATCTCAGGGGAAATACATTCAGGCGATAGTAGAGGTCTTCGCGAAATCTCCCGGCAGAAACCTCTTCCCGGAGTTTGCGATTGGTGGTAGCCAGAACCCGCACATCCAGTTCAATCATTTTGCGTCCGCCAAGTCGCTCCAGCTCCTTCTCCTGCAATACCCGCAGTAACTTGGCCTGCAGGCCCAGACTCATCTCAGAAATCTCATCAAGTAACAGGGTGCCGCCCTGGGCCTGCTCAAACTTACCTGCAGTCGCCTGATAGGCACCGGTGAAAGCGCCTTTTTCATAACCAAAAAGCACCGCCTCAAGCATATTCTCCGGTATCGCTGCACAGTTTATGGCGATGAATGGCCCGTTTTTACGCGGTGAGTGTTGATGGATATAGCGGGCGAATACCTCTTTGCCTGTGCCACTCTCCCCATGCAGCATCACTGTCGCCTCACTCTGCGCCACCCGATTGGCTAACGCCAACACCTCTCGGCTGCGCAGGTCTTCCGCCACCGGTCCCTGATTATCAGCCTCGATCATGGGTTGGATATTGGCCGCCACTTTACTCACTAGGACTTCCGCCTCAAAGGGTTTGACCAAGTAGTCGACCGCGCCATCATGCATCGCCATAACAGCTTTCTCAATGCTGCCGTAGGCGGTCATCAAAAGCACCGGCAGATCAGGATAGCCCTTGCTGATCTCTTTTAGCAGGGTATGCCCATCCATCGGTTGCATCTGCACGTCGCTGACAACCATCCCAACCGGCGCTTGCTTCAAAACTTGCAGGGCGGACCGGCCCTCTTCAGCCGTAACCACCGAGTAGCCGGACAGCTCCAGGGTATCGCTCAGCGCTTCTCTCAGCGCCGGGTCGTCTTCTACAATCAGCACCGTCGTTTTACTCATGACAGGCTCCTTATCTGTTCAACGCTAAGCATCTGTTTTTCCGAACCAAACCCTACACAAGAGATTGGTTCGATAGCCGCCGAAGCGAGTGGAAAATGAATTTGAAACAGTGCACCACCAAGGCCTGAATGGGTGGCCAGGATCTCACCACCATGGTTGAGCACCAGATTTTGAACGACGGCCAGTCCCAATCCTGTGCCACCGCTTCTGGTGGTGAAAAAAGGATCGAATATTCGCCCTAATAGCTCATCGGCAATACCATGGCCATCATCCGCCACCAGAATCTCTATCTCTTCTTCAGCATGCAGAGTTATTTGCAGACGCTTTGCCCCCTGCTGAGTGGCGTTTTCCAGAAGATTGCTCAACATGCCTAACAGGGCATCCTCACGGCCGAGCATCACGGCCCGCGCCTGGCTATGATCATCGATCTCCAATGAGACCCCGCGCTGCTGCAGATCAGGCTCGATGCTGGTGACAAAATGGTTCAGCAGCTCACTGAGCACTATGCGGGATTCTCCAGCATTCTCACCCCGGGCAAACATCAGGATGTCGTGAATTTGACGCTCCATATGCTGTAGTCGATCTCTCAACTTAGCGGTAAACTGCTGACGCTTGGTAGGATTCAGATCTTCACTGGCAAGATGGGAGGCATAGAGCAACGCACTGCTTAATGGGGTACGCATCTGATGGGCCAGTTGAGCAGACATCTCTCCCATTGCCGTCAACCGCTCACGACGATTGAGCCGCTCCTGTAACTTTCTGGTTTCGGTGATATCGACCAGCACCAGGATGTAACCTGGCGCCTGTTCCAGCTGGCTGGAGGAGAGCGTCAGTAGGTGACCGCTGTGCAATTTCATCTCATTGCCTTTGATCGCCCCACCCAGCGCTTTTTGACGCACAATCTCAGGCCATGGATCCAGGGCTTGAAGTTTACCAAGCAACCGCTCTGCAGCCGGGTTGAACTCACGAATCCGCTCCTCACCATCGAGCACGATTACCGCAGCAGGAAGCGTCTCCAGCAGACGCTCCAGCCGATCAGCCAAACGCTCTTTTTCTGCCAGTTGCACCATCCGCTCACTGCGTGCCGCAGCAAGTTCCTGACTCAGTTCCAAAACCTGGGATTGCAACTGCTGATAAGAGCCGGTCAACTCTTCAGAGAGTTGATTGAACATATTGAAGGCCGCCTCAAGGGCGTGTTGTCGATCGGCAAGTGATGGTTTTGGTGACACGTCGATAGCCTCTATTGTCAGTCTTTATTCATCACTGACTAACAAGGCAAAATACGTGCCTACTATTAATTATTCTTAATTTACAATTATTTATGATTTCTAAATTAACGAGATGTCAAATTCCCGTCGACTCAGTTTGACGCTGAAGGCCATATTTACGTAACTTCTCAACCAGTGTGGTACGACGCATATGCAAGCGTTTTGCCGCATGAGCAACAATACCGTCCGACTCATCCAGCGCCTGTTGAATCAGACTCTGCTCCAGTGAGTTGAGGTGCGCCTTCAGGTCGATCCCGTCATTCGGTAATCTCGGTGCATTCCGAGTTGTACCCGGCTCATCTCCCTGCATACTGACCTGAGGCAGCTGAGTGGTATCCATCAACTCAGCAGCCGGCTTGAATTTCTCCGGCAACTCCCCGATATCCACAACCCCATAGGGATAGAGAATCGCCAACCGCTCGATCAGATTGGCCAGTTCTCGGACGTTACCGGGCCAGCGATAGTGGCTTAAAGCGGCAACGGCAGCAGGCGTCAGTCTGACTGAGCCTCGCTTCTCATTCTCAATCCGGTGAATCAGATCGTTGACCAACACTGGGATATCTTCAACCCGTTCTCTGAGAGGCGGCATCTCGATTGGAAATACATTCAGACGATAGAAGAGATCTTCACGAAAATCCCCATCTTTGATGGCTGATTCAAGATTTCGATGGGTGGCGGCAATGATGCGCACATTGCAGGGAATGGTCTTATTGCTGCCGACACGTTCAAATGAGCGCTCCTGTAAAACCCGAAGCAGTTTGACCTGCATCGGCATGCTCATATCACCGATCTCATCAAGGAACAGGGTTCCTCCTTCAGCCATCTCAAAACGACCCTGCCGGGCACTGATCGCTCCGGTAAAGGCCCCCTTCTCATGACCAAACAGCTCACTTTCCAGGAGATCACCCGGTATCGCGCCACAGTTGACCGGTACAAAAGGCTTGCCACGACGTACCGAGTGAAAGTGGAGTTTGCGCGCAACCACTTCCTTACCGGTTCCCGACTCCCCGAGAATCAGCACAGTTGCCTCAGAGTCAGCGACTTGTTCGATCATTTTATTGACCTGGCGCGTTGCGCGGCTGCTGCCAGAGAGGCTGCGAAACAGCTCCACCGGCCTTGAATTGCCGCCTTCCGGATTCTTCAACTCTTGAAACACTTGAGCCTTGTGTGCCAGGCCCATGAGGTCGTCATACAAGGTAGGCAGCTTAAAATTTCCGATGACGTTTTCCAGTCCTTCGATCTGTTGAGGGATACCCTCCTGATCATCGTAGATTTGAAAGACTGGCAGATTGGGATAACTTTCGGCAAGATCTTTAACCAGAGCCTGTTGCTTGGCTCGCCCCTGGCCGGCCCCAACCATCACCGCAACACAGCTGTACTGACACTGCTGACTGATTTCGATCTCAGAGACCCTGTCGACCACCAGCACATCCCCTTCAACAAAGTTGAGAATGTTGTGCAAGTAACTTTGACGCTCAGCGTCTTGATCGAAAAGATATATACAGAGATTAGGAAACACTGAACCGTCTTTGTCAGAACTTTGCCCCATTCATCAACCCCTAATTGTGGTGAGAATTTCTTAGCAATGGTGCGAAGTTAAGCAGTATTTTTGCAAAATGTCAAAATTACGACGATCCAAGATTTTAATTAAATAAGTTTATTTAAGGCTTTGTTATTAAAGAAGGATAAAACAATGTACTACACTCAATAAAGAATCCCTTTTGCAGACGTTTAATTCCTATATTTGGAATCTCAACGTGAGTTTAGTAGTGATTTATCAACAAAACTGGATATATACTTAGATTTGTACAGGTTGTATCTGAAATAGCTCCATGCCAAAACTTACCCTCTCCTTCAAAGGTCGAGTTATCGACGTTTTTCACCTTGAAGCCGAATCAACTCGGATCGGCCGGGATCCCGACTGCGCCATCTGTATCGATAGCCTGGCCATCGCACCGCTGCAGGCCATTATCACTGAAACAGAGGATGCCTATCTCCTGGATGCTCAGGATGGGGATTTTCCGGTGCTGGTAAATCATGAAAAGATTGATGAGATCGATCTTCACCATGGTGATGTCATTCAGATCGGCAAACACACCTTGGCCTTTGCAGAGGATGTGATGGAGCTGGGCGCTGATCTGAGCCTCGCTCCTGCTGCTGAGCAGGAAGAGGCCCAGACAGAGGCTGAAGCGGCTGAGGAAGCGGATGATCAACAATCCGTCAGCGTGCTACAGATTGTCAATGGTGATAATTTCGGCCGGATCATCTCCCTGCATCGACATATGACACGGATTGGCCATACTGGTGGGGATTGTGCGATGATCGCCCGACGTGAGGAGGGTTACTACATCAGCTTTCTTGAAGGCGTCAATCCCCCCACAGTGAATAAGCACCCCCTCTCCGATCAAGGTCAACTGCTGAATGACGGGGATCTGATTGAAGTGGGTGGTACGCAGATGCAGTTTCACGCCTAACCAGAGTCATTTATGAGTGATCAAAAAAGCCAAGAGCGGCGTCGTTTTCATCGCATTATCTTCGATGCGCGAGCCAGTATTGAAACCAGTGGTGGCAGTTATGATACGGAGCTGATCGATATCTCCCTGAAAGGCGCCCTGGCAAAGACACCTAAAGACTGGTCTCCCGATATGGGCGAGAGCGTCACCCTGAAAGTGCACCTTGACGACGGCGGAACCATTTCAATGCGGGCCACCTGCGCCCATATCGAGAAGGATCAGCTTGGCCTGCTTTGCGAAGAGATTGATATGATCAGCATCTCTCTGTTACGCCGTCTCGTTGAACTGAATATCGGTGATGACATCATCCTGCAAAGAGACCTGGAAGCCCTGGGTTAAGGGCCGGGGAAATAAATAATCATCCAATCTTGCTTGTCTTTTACCCCGACTTCGTTGTTGCACAAAGGGTCACGTAGAGCGGCTATGCTCCCTTTTGTGCGCCTAGAATCCGGGACAAAATCCAGCGCAATCTTTGGATGATTATTGATTTCCCCGACCCTAACTTATCTGCAGAACCTCTGCCAGTGTCTCCACAGCAACCACTTCGAGACCTTTGATGGGCTGCTTTGGCGCATTGGCTTTAGCCACCACGGCCCGCTGAAAACCGTGTTTCGCCGCCTCTCGCAATCGTTCCAATCCGTTTGGCACCGGTCGAATCTCTCCGGTTAAACCCAGCTCACCGAATACCACCAACCCCTGATCCAGCGGTCGATTACGGAAACTTGAAAGAGCCGCCATGAGAACCGCCAAATCCGCTGCGGTTTCAGTGATGCGTACACCGCCAACCACATTCACATAGACATCCTGATCGAACATGCCGATGCCCCCATGCCGATGCAACACCGCCAATAGCATGGAGAGCCGGTTCTGTTCCAATCCTAGGGTGATGCGTCGCGGATTGGCCAAAGGACTCTCATCCACAAGCACTTGAACCTCAACCAGCAGTGGACGGGTGCCCTCACGGGTAATCAGTATGACGCTGCCCGGCACCTGCTCTGCCTGACGTGACAGAAAAATGGCGGAGGGATTACTGACCGCTCTCAACCCCTTGTCGGTCATCGCAAACATACCCAGTTCGTTGACGGCGCCGAAGCGATTCTTAATGGTACGAATCAGTCGAAACTGACTCCCCGCCTCGCCTTCGAAATAGAGCACCGTATCCACCATATGCTCGAGCACCCTCGGTCCGGCAAGGTTGCCCTCTTTGGTCACGTGACCGACCAGGAACAGTGCGGTGCCTGTGCGTTTCGCGTAATGTACCAGCTGAGCTGTCGCCTCCCGCACCTGAGATACGGATCCCGGCGCTGACTGTAGCTGTTCGGTGTACATGGTTTGAATTGAATCCAATACCATCACCTGGGGTCGTTCTTTCTCTGCAACGGCGATGATCCTTTCGACACAGGTTTCGGGGAGCAGCTTTAACTTCTCGACAGCCAGATCGAGTCGCTTGGCACGTAGTGAGATCTGTCTGGGTGACTCTTCACCGGATACGTAGAGCGCACGCATGTTCTGCGATAATCGGGCAAGGGTCTGAATCAGTAAAGTTGACTTACCGATACCAGGATCCCCGCC
>JARRQD010000007.1:0-30206 GCA_037382205.1 Candidatus Thiodiazotropha sp. | reverse complement strand
CCGGATGAGCTGCAGAAGATGTGGATCCTGCGTAAGATCCTCCACCCCATGGATGAGCTGGCTGCGATGGAGTTTCTGTTCGATAAACTGAAGGTCAGTAAGACCAATGATGAGTTCTTCGACGCCATGAAGGGTTGATAACAACCGAAACAGACTGGTTTTAAGCTTTTAAAAAAGTCCGCAAAGTTTCATCAGGAGTTGATTCGGTGCGTTGGGTGGTCTGTTTCACTTCCCTCAATAAGACTTGAGTGCCAGCCACCCACAGCCGGTTGCAAGATCACGATTATTTGCGTGGTTGGCGTACCTCCTCCTTCTTTAACTCACCTATCGGTTGCAAAGCTCAGGACTATACTGAGGAGAGAGTGTGGCTAAGCTGCGGGCAGTCGGTTACAGTTGAATTTTTCACACAGATTCAACCAAGATGAAAGCCATGATACTGGCCGCTGGACGTGGAGAGCGAATGCGGCCGCTTACCGATAGCACTCCGAAACCCCTGCTTCCTGTCGCGGGTAAGCCACTCATCGTTCACCACATCGAAAGGCTGGCGAAAGCAGGCTATCGGGAGATCGTGATCAATCATGCTTGGCTGGGCGAGATGATCGAAGCCCAACTGGGTGACGGGGAACAATGGGGGGTTGCCATTAACTATTCAGCTGAAGGCCAAGCGCTGGAGACCGGTGGGGGCATCTTTAATGCGTTGCCTTTGCTGGGTGATGCCGCTTTCCTGGTGATCAATGGGGATATCTGGTGTGATGTGAATCTTGCATCGCTCGATCTTTCAGAAAATGATCTGGCCCATCTGGTTCTTGTGCCCAACCCGGCGCACAATCCGCAAGGAGATTTCTATCTGCACCACAAACGTCTATCCGATCAGCAGGGCGTCAAGTTAACTTTCAGTGGGATTGGTGTCTACAACCCGCTGCTGTTTGATGGTTGTAGCGTCGGAGCATTTGCTTTGGCGCCACTGCTACGCCAGGCGATTAGCCAGGATAGAGTATCCGGGGAGCTTCATTCGGGGCAATGGATCGATGTTGGAACCCCGGAGCGGCTGGAGCAACTCGAAGCTGTTTTAACATGAGATAGGCGCAGCATGGGCCAGGAGATTACCTCAAGTAACTTTAGTAAAGACGATTTTGCTGAATTCCAGCGACGGCTGGTTGCGGAGACCCTGTTGCTGGAAGAGTGGTTCAATGAGGGGGGCTTCGATACTCAAGGGGATGTGGGTGGATTGGAGCTGGAAGCCTGTATCCTTAATCAACAGGGTGAACCGGCCCCGTTGAATCAGCCCCTGTTGGCCGGTCTGGATGAGCGGTTCGTGGTGCCTGAACTGGCGACCTTCAATGTGGAGATCAACACCACCCCGCGTCAGTTGCAGGCCGACGCGTTGGAGAGGATGTTCGAAGAGCTACAGGGAATCTGGCGTCAATGTAACCGCCAAGCTGCAGGCCTAGGCGCATCAATGGGCATGGTGGGCATTTTACCAAGTCTGAAACAGTCCGATCTGACGCTTGAAAATATGTCCCCCTTGAATCGTTACCAGGCGCTCAATGATCAGGTGTTCAAGCTGCGCAAGGGGCGGCCGGTGGAGTTGCATATCGATGGTCGGGAGCGGCTCGATCTTTGTCATGAAGATGTGATGCTGGAGTCGGCGGCAACCTCCTTTCAGATTCACCTGAAGGTGGCGGCTAACCAAGCGGCAAAGCTCTACAATCTATCAAAAATTGTCTCGGCGCCGATGGTCGCTTTGAGTGCGAACTCCCCGTTTCTGTTCGGCCGAAGCCTTTGGGACGAGACCCGGATTCCACTCTTTGAGCAATCCATATCCGTGGGCGCCTCGGATTTGACCAAGCGGGTCAGTTTTGGCATTCGCTATCTCTACCAGTCGATGATGGAGAGTTTCAGAGCCAATCTTCAGCGCTACCCGGTGATGCTGCCCAAACTAATGGATGAACCGCTGGAAAATCTGCCCCACCTGCGCCTACACAATGGCACCATATGGCGTTGGAACCGGCCGCTGATCGGTTTCGATGAACTGCAGCATCCCCATCTTCGCATTGAACATCGAGTGGTACCCGCCGGGCCGAGTCTACCTGATATGATTGCCAACGCGGCTTTCTACTTCGGACTGGTTACCGGGCTGGCTGATAAGTACCCGCAGCCTGAGCAGCAGATGGGCTTTATCAGAGCGCGCAGTAACTTCTATCAGGCGGCCCGTTTTGGTTTACAGTCACAGCTCTATTGGTTTGGCTGGCAGAGTGTTCCAGTCGATCAGTTGATTGCACAACAGCTACTGCCTTTGGCCAGACAGGGGTTGCTCTCTCTGGGAATCGATACAGCTTCGGTGGAGTACTGGCTCGGGATTGTCGAGGCGCGGGTCCAGCGGGGTATCAATGGCGCTGGCTGGCAGAAACAGTGGGTGGCCAATCACGGCATGGATATGCCGGGTCTGACCCTGGCTTATTTGGAGCGACAGGAGAGTGGTAAACCGGTTCATGAGTGGTCTGCGTAGCCCATGGGTTTATCCAGAGAACATGATGATCGTGCCAGAATCGTCGTTCAGTGTGGATTTTCGATTGAATCAATAGCAAGCTATAGATGATTGAGTAAATATCGCAGCTGGACAGCGAGATCGGTGCGAGGGCGCGTTTAGTATTGACCAGTGACAGTTTGCGGTTTGCTAATATTCCAGAAATTTTATCTGTATCTGTAAGTTATTTAGTTTTCTAAACGACTAGGTGAAACATGCGGGTTAGTCATGTTAAAGCAATACGATTACATTCCTGACAGACTGCTCACATTGACTGCTGACCAGTTGTCCAATCAGCTGCCAGGGCCGAGCTTGATTCACCTGCCGGGGCGTAAGTCCCAGCCTCTGTTTGTCTCAGTGTTGATGCATGGTAATGAGTATGTGGGCTGGGAAGCGGTTCGCTTACTGCTGAAGCGTTACCAAGGGGGGAGTGAACTACCCCGATCATTGAGTCTGTTCATTGGCAATGTGGCGGCAGCTGCACAGCATAAGAGGCTGCTGCCAGGGCGGCCGGACTATAATCGGGTCTGGCCAGGCTGTGAGACTGTCGATTCTGCTGAACGGCAAATGATGGCCCAGGTGGTTGAGCTGATGCGTGAACGCAAGCCTTTTGCCAGTGTCGATGTGCATAACAATACAGGTCTGAATCCCCACTACGCCTGCGTCAATAGATTGGATAACGCTTTCCTGCATCTGGCCTTGTTGTTTTCCCGTACTGTGGTCTATTTCCTCAGACCCAAAGGGGTACAGTCGATGGCCTTTGCTGAACTCTGCCCGTCTGTGACACTGGAGTGTGGCAAAGTAGGCAGCGCCCATGGGGTGGAGCATGCGCTTGAATACCTTGAGGCCTGTCTGCATCTGGCTGAGCACCCCCAACACCCAGTAGCCCACCATGATATCGATCTGTTCCATACTGTGGCGCAGGTGAAGGTGGCGAAAAACACCCATTTCGGCTTTACCCAGGGTGAGGGCGAACTGGTGTTTGATCCCGACCTGGATCATATGAACTTTCGAGAGTTACCGGCTGGTACCCTATTTGGCTGGGTAAATGGTCAGGGTATCGAGGCTTTGGATGTCAGGGATGAGCAGGGGGACCAGGTAGCCAGTGACTATTTTCAGCTCGAAGAGGGCCAGCTCTGCTTAGTATTTTTATCGAAAAAGTGACCGATCGGCAGACTCGCCCACTGGGTGAGTCACGCTAGCGGGTGTGCCCCACCACAAACGCACACTTTACCTTGTCCAACTGATCTTTTTAGGATGATCCGTGAGCGGTATCAGGCTTAGGCTGAAAAAACTATTTCAGGGAGTACCAAAACCCTCCAAGCAGCTCATGCAAGCCAAACGAGATATTCATCGCCGCCGCGGCGCTGGGTATGAGTTTCTGCTGCAGGGGACGCTCTGCGCTCTGATGGTATTCGAAGTTGGTCGGAGCGGCTATCGCGTCAATCCCATGGCGCTGTAAGGCGTAGAGCGCCCTGGGCATGTGGGCTGCATCCGTGACCAGGATGATTTTACCGATCCCCAAGCTGTCGAGCAGTCTGGCCAGATAGCGCGCATTTTCCCAAGTATTACTGCTGCGTTTTTCCAAGTATTGAACGGTGATGCCAAAATCCTCTTTGAGCAGCTGTTCAGCGATGACGGCTTCAGCTATCCCTTGACCGTCAGGTCGGCCGCCGCTGGGGATGATCGGCAGGCCGGTTTGGCGTGCCAATCTGGCGGCATATCGCAGGCGGCTCAGGTGGCGCTGGCTTGCGGTATCTGATGCATACTCTGGTGCATCACGATAACGTCCAGCACCAAGCACCACGATGGCGGCAGCCTGGCTTTCAGTGAGCTGCTGCCTGGTAAGTGGTGGGTATTGTTGCAAATGGTTGAACAGATACTCTGCTGTTATGGGTAGGCTTAATATCAGTTGCAGCAGCAGGGCGAACACAACCAATTTTCTGCCAAAGGCCGACCACCATAAGAGCAATCCAACAAGCCCCAGCAGCAAGGGGCCGGTGGGTGGTAGAAGCAGACTTCCGATCAACTGTGTATCAATGCTGTCCATCTATTATCCTGACGTTAGGCTTCAAGTAGAGGATTGGCCTGCAGGTCGGCATGGTATGAGGATCTTACCATCGGCCCACTGGCAACGCTGGTAAATCCCATTGCCTTAGCCTGTTTTGCTAGATCGTCAAACTCCGCAGGGGTGATGAAACGGTCTACCGGAAGGTGATCTTGGCTGGGTTGCAGATACTGTCCCAGGGTCAGCATTTCACACTGGTGGTCACGCAGATCCTGCATGACGGCGAGGATTTCATCCGGCTGCTCGCCCAATCCCAACATCAACCCCGATTTGGTGGGAACCTCGGGTTGTTGCTGCTTGAAATGTTTGAGTAGATCCAACGAACCCTGATAATCGGCTCCAGGGCGGGCCTGCCGATAGAGTCTGGGTACGGTTTCTAGATTGTGGTTGAAGATATCCGGCGGGTATTTCATCAGTGGGCTCAGCGCCTGCTCAACCCGGCCACGAAAATCGGGAACCAGTAGCTCCACGCTGGTTTTTGGCATCCTCTCGCGGATTGCTGCTACACACTGAGCAAAGTGATTACCCCCACCATCCCGCAGATCGTCTCGATCCACGGAGGTGATGACCACATATTTGAGAGACATGGAGGCGATGGCATCCGCAAGCTGCAGTGGCTCCTGTGGGTCTAAGGGCTGGGGTTTGCCATGGGCGACATCACAGAAGGGACAGCGCCGTGTACAGATATCCCCCATGATCATGAAGGTGGCGGTACCCTGCTGAAAACACTCGCCAAGATTTGGGCAAGCCGCCTCTTCGCACACCGAACTGAGCCCCTTGTCACGCAGGATTCGCCGAATTCGGCTGACCTCTTTTCCCAATGGGGCCTTGGCGCGGATCCATTTTGGCTTTCTCAGCGGGAACTGGCTCGATTCCACCTTCACAGGAATGCGAGAAAGTTTGCTGTTGCCTCGTTGGTGGCTTTCGGGTTGGTTTCTCGATGGTGGCAGGAGGTCTTTGTTGTTACTCATGGTGGTCGCTATCCGGGGCTGGGAAGCTGAGAGTGTAGCCCAAACCCTCAGCCAATTGTTGGGCCAATTCCAGGCCCAGACTTGGTAAATCGTTATCCACTCGGTGGTCGGCCAGCTGGGTGACCTGTAAACCGGGATAACCGCAGGGGTTGATGCGGGTGAATGGTTCGAGATCCATATCGATATTCAGGCTGAGTCCGTGATAGCTACAGCCTTTGCGAACCCGAAGGCCGAGTGAGGCAATCTTGGCGTTCTCGATATAGACCCCAGGGGCGTCTTTACGGGCTTCGGCCTGGATGTCGAATTTCGCCAGCAGGTTGATAACAGCCGATTCCAGTTGACTTACCAGGCCTCGGATCCCCAGCTTGGCTCTACGCAGGTCGAGCAATAGATAGGCGATGAGTTGACCTGGCCCATGGTAGGTGACTTGGCCACCTCGGTCGCTGTTGACGATTGGAATGTCACCTGGTTTGAGGATGTGTTCCCGCTTACCCGCCTGGCCCAAAGTGAACACCGGTGGATGTTGTAACAGCCAGAGCTGATCCGGGCTGTCAGCGTTTCGCCGGCTGGTGTAGTCCTGCATGGCATGCCAAGTCGCATCATAGGGCTGCAGCCCCAAGGTTTTTACCAGCAGAACGGGCACGGTTCAGAGTGCCATTACAACTTTTTTATGGGCGCTCAGGTCAAGATAGATCGCATCCAGCTGCGCCTTGCTCTCGGCACGCAGGGTTACTGTCACTGAGACCCACTTGCCGCCTTTGCTGTTACGGCTGTTGACAGCCGTTTCAGTAATTCCTGAAGCGTGTCGACTGATCAGTTCAACCACCATGGCTTCAAATCCGGGCTCTGCTTTTCCCATTACCTTGATCGGGAAATTACAGGGAAATTCCAGTAGTGTCTCTTCTTCTTCCATGCGCTTACTCCAACCAAAGCAGGGCGCTGTCTTTGATCTGCTGCCATAGATTGCCTTCAGCAACAGCTTTCAAAGAGACCAGGGTGGCTGTGGTGACAGGCTCTCCGTTCAGGGTCACCGTGACCTTGCCAAGCGCTTGGCCATCATTGATTGGCGCCATGATTTTTGGATCGATCTCCAGACTGGCATTGAGGTTCTTATATTGATGGCGGGGAATGGTGACATTCAAATCTTCACTCAAGCCGAGCGGCAGCTTATCCCGCTCACCTTTCCAGATTCTAACTCGCTCAAGTGTTTCACCGGCTGTATAGAGTTGATGGGTCTCGAAAAAACGAAAGCCGTAGTTCAGCAGGCTCTGGCTTGCCTGGGCTCTGGCCTCTTCGCTCTTGGTGCCCATCACCACAGAAACTAGGCGCATG
Organism: Candidatus Thiodiazotropha sp.; assembly: GCA_037382205.1. GTDB lineage: Bacteria > Pseudomonadota > Gammaproteobacteria > Chromatiales > Chromatiaceae > Thiodiazotropha. The sequence goes on along the minus strand of JARRQD010000007.1, from coordinate 23,308 downwards.
TTTTCCTTCATTGCAGAAGCCACCAGGCAGTACCCTGCACCTTCTGTATGTCCAGTCTTCATTCCATCCACGCTGTTGTCGCGCCACAACAGTTTGTTCCGATTGTGCTGTTCTATGTTATTAAACAGGAAGGATTTTTCACTATACCAGTGGTAATACTCCGGGAATTCACCAATCGTGGCTATAGCCACTTTGGCAATATCCCTCGGGGTGGTGTAGTGGTTTTCGTGGGGTAGTCCGGTGGAGTTGACGAAGTGAGTATGGGTCATGCCCAGGCGACTGGCATGTGTGTTCATCAGGTCAGCAAAGGTGCTTTCGCTACCGGCAATGTGCTCTGCCAGAGCAACACAGGCATCATTACCGGACTGGATGATCATCCCTTTGATCAAATCAATCACTTTGACTCTCTTACCAACCTCGATAAACATTCTGGATCCTGGTGTCCGCCAGGCCTTTTCACTGACCAGAACCTGATCTTCAAGGGTGATATTGCCCTGCTTCAGCTCCCGAAAAATCGTGTAAGCGGTCATGATTTTTGTCAGGCTGGCTGGTTCCAGGCGCTTGTCCGCGTCCCGTTCAGCGAGTACCTTGCCACTCAGAAAGTCGATCAGCAAATACCCAGTGGCGGAGACCTCAGGCGCTGCCGGCGTTGGGATGGCTGCTTTTGCGGACAGCGCGAGCAGCAGCAGAAGGCTGATTGCTAAGAGATTGTAGATTCGCTTTGGTTGATACATGGGTATGGATGACTGTGTCGAGAATGAGTGTCTATTGTATTCAACTTGGATCGAGTTTCATATTACCGAATTTGCTATGCAGCTCATTCGGATATGGGGCTCGAGAGCCTGCTTCTCCTTGTAATTAAGGTGTTTTGTAATTCGAAGCGGCTTAGCGAATCACCACATGGGGATTCTCTATGCCCAGTTGAGTGAGTCGCTGGCTGAGATGATCCGCCAGCTCAACACTGGCGATCGGTCCTACCTGAACTCGGTAAACACTGTTTGCAACGCTGTTGCCTCCTTCAATGAGTACGCTGGTTTTCAACGCTTCTTCCAGGCGCTGTTTCAGGCGCTGGGCATTTTGTGAGTCGCCGAATGCGCCGACCTGCAGAAAGAGTTCAGGTAATCTCTGCTTATCCGGTCGAGTGGCTAGGCTGACAATCTGAGTTGGCGCTTGCTCAGTGGTTGCCGCTGTGGGCTGTGGAACAGAGTCAGCTTCGATTGCAGTGACTTCTACCAGCCCGGTGCCTTCGCCAATGATGCCCAGTTTCCAGGCAGCCGTGTAGGAGAGGTCGATCAGCCGGTTGTCATGGAAGGGGCCCCGGTCGTTGACTTTGACCACCACACTACGGCTGTTCTTCAGGTTCGTTACCCGGACATAGCTCGGCAGCGGTAGGTTTTTGTGGGCGGCTGTCATGGCGTACATGTCATAGGGTTCGCCGCTGCTGGTTCGCTTGCCATGAAATTTGCTGCCATACCAGGAGGCGATCCCCCGAGCACTGTAGCCCTGGCTGTCGGACAGGGTGTAGTAACGTTTGCCGAACACCTCATAGCTGTTGGGGTTGCCGTATTTGCTTTTTGGCTCATCCTTGGGCTCGGCATTGGGGATGGCTGCCATATCAGCCGGTGGCGGGTGGTTAGGACTCACCCCGTCGGATTGTGTGCTGAGACTGCTCGGTGAGCTACTGCATCCGGCTAGAATGGCGAGGCTGAGCAAAACCGGAAAATGATACATTTGCTTGACTCGATTCAGTATGCTCGTACTGTTCATGCGGTGCTGTCGTCGACTCAGAGACTGACTAGTGGCTGGCCTGTTTTGCGGCAAGAATCTCCTGACTCAGCTGATAAACGGCCATGGCGTATAGATTGCTATGATTGTAGCGGGTAATGACATAGAAGTTTTCCAACCCCAACCAATACTCTTGATGGTCTCCAGCATCAAGTTTGATCAGGCTGGTCTGGGCATTCTCATTCAGCGGTGTTTGATCGAGTGGCTTTACCCCGGCAGCAATCAGATCGGCCACTTTGATGCTCGGTTTCATACCAGCATCAACATATTGCTGCAGGTTGTCAGTACCCTGCACCTGCCTGGTGATCGGTTGATCCTTCTGCCAGCCGTGAGTCTTGAAGTAGTTTGCCACACTGGCAATGACGTCGGCATTGTTGTTCCACAGGTCACGCTTATTATCCGCGTCACCATCGACCGCATATTGGCGGTAGCTGCTAGAGATGAATTGAGGTTTGCCCATCGCTCCAGCGTAAGAGCCTAAAACACGATAGGGATCGACCTGTTCTTCTCGACTCAACAGCAAGAACTGCTCCAGCTCTTTACGAAAAAACTTAGCCCGTTTTGGATAGCCAAAGGCCAGGGTAGTGAGTGAGTCGATCACCTTGTATTTTCCGATATGCTGGCCGTAGCGTGTCTCCACCCCGATAATCGCGACGATGATTTCAGGAGGTACGCCAAATTTCTGGTAGGCCTGTTTCAGCAGTTCGGCATTCTCGCGCCAGAACTCGACGCCGCCAGCGATCCGGTCGGGTTTGATAAAGATCGGTCGATACTGATGCCAGGCTTTCGACTCGGCGGGGCGGGTAATGGCTGCAATGATATCGTCCCTGAAGCGGGTCTTTTGCAATAGCTGGTCAACCTCAGCCGCTTGAAAGTTGTGTTTTTCCGCCATCTCATCGGCGAATGCCCTAAACTCGGCCTTCATCTGAGGGGTATGGGCACAGGCCAGATTGGACAGGCTGATGAGGAGAAACAGAGTGATTCGTGTCGTTATTCGCTTCATAACTTTATTATGTGGGTAGCAGTTTTTTGTGGGTCTGTATGGACATCAGGATACCGAAGCTCGCCAAAATGGTCACCAGTGATGTTCCACCATAGCTGATTAAGGGTAAGGGTACACCGACAACCGGCAGCAAACCGGTAACCATGCCCGCATTCACAAAAAGGTAGACGAAAAAAATCATCGAAAGTGCCCCGGCAAGGATGCGACCGAAGGTGTCCTGTGCCTGGGTGGCAATATAGAGACCGCGCAGGATGATAAACAGGTAGAGCAGCAGCAGGGCAACAACCCCAACCAGACCAAACTCTTCCGAGATCACGGCAAAGATGAAATCGGTATGTCTCTCTGGAAGAAATTCCAGATGTGATTGTGTGCCATTGAGCCATCCTTTGCCGCTGATTCCCCCGGAGCCAATGGCGATTTTTGATTGAATAATATGGTAACCCGTCCCCAAAGGGTCACTCTCTGGATTGAGGAAGGTGAGTACCCGTTGGCGTTGATAATCGTGCATCAGGTACCAGGTCACTGGGCCCATGGCAGCCATCAGTAGACCGCTGACAGCAATCAGATGCCAGCTGATACCCGCCAGAAAGAGAGCAAAAGCCCCTCCTGACCCGACCAGCAGCGCGGTTCCCAGGTCGGGTTGTTTGGCAATCAGAATGACAGGCACCAGGATGAATAGCGCCGCAGCTATCAGCCTGGAGGTTCTGGGTGGAAGACGCTTTTCCGCCAGATACCAGGCAATCAGCATCGGTAGCGTCAGCTTGAACATTTCGGAAGGCTGGAAACGAATAAATCCCAGATCGAGCCAGCGTTGTGCCCCCTTACCCAGCTCGCCAAACAGAATCACCAGTACCAGCAGCATAATCCCCAGGCCATACAGCCAGGGTGACCAGCGACGGAAATTATCTGGATGGATCTGTGCCATCACCACCATGACGGTAAAACCAAATCCAAGCCGGATCAACTGTTTTTGCAACAGTACCATCTCCTTATCACCCGCGCTGAAAAGAATCGCCAGGCCGAGACCGACCAGCAGCAGTAGTGCGATCAGCAGTGGCAGGTCGATATGCAGCCAGGCCAGCAGACCCTCGGCCTTAGCCGGTTGAGACTCGTGAAATGTGATCTGGGGTATTGCCACTTGTGAAGTGTCCTATATGAATCGTGCATTTAGAAAGCCACTCAAGCCGCGAGTGCAAGGCGCAGCCCGCCGGGAAAGGCTGTTCACTTTCCAAGGGGGGCAACGCCGCAATCGTGGCTTGAGTGGTTTCTCGCAGGGCGAGGTAAGGGTTTTAAATACCAACTTATGGTATGCCTCGTCTAAATGTATGATTTGTATAGGACACTAGTTAACCTGAGCTGAGTCGAGCAGATAACGATCCATGACCTTACGGGCGATTGGTGCCGCGATGGAGCCACCGTGTCCACCATTCTCAACCACCACTGCAATGGCGATTTTTGGGTTCTCCACGGGCGCAAAGGCAATAAACAGCGCGTGATCTCGATTTTTCTTGGTCACAGTCTCTTCATCATACTCCTCATCCTGTTTGATGCTAAAGACCTGGGCGGTTCCGGTTTTGCCGGCAATGGAATAGTTGCTGGTGTAGATCGACCTGGCTGTTCCCCGCTGCCCTTCGATCACATTGGTCATCGCTTCGATGACCTGATCCCAGTGCAGTGGGTCGAGTTGGTGGAGTACATCTTCGATCAATGGGCTGTCTCTTTTCACCCCATTTGAATCTTCGATGGTGGCGACCACCCGAGGCCGAATCCGATGGCCGCGATTGGCCAGGGTGGCCGTGGCTGAGGCCAGTTGAAGCGGAGTCGCCAGAAAATAGCCCTGGCCGATGCCGACAATCAGTGTTTCACCAGGGTACCAAGGTTCCCGTCGTTTGTTCTGTTTCCACTCCCGGCTCGGCATTAAACCGGAAAGCTCGCCATCCAGGTCCACTCTGGAGGGTATGCCGAAGCCGAAGCCGGTGAGGAACTCATGGAGGCGGTCAATGCCGAGTGTTCTTGCAAGCTCATAGTAGTAGACATCGCAGGATTCGACGATGGCTTTGGCCATATCGACTTTTCCGTGGCCCCATTTTTTCCAATCCCTGTATTTATGCTCCTTGCCAGGCAACTGATAGTAGCCAGGGCAGTATGTCTCCTGGTGAAATCCAACCACATCATATTCCAGGCCGGCAAGCCCAATGAAGGGTTTTACTGTCGATCCCGGAGGGTATTGGCCACGAATCGCACGGTTGAAGAGTGGGTTGTCAGGGGAGTTCTTCAATGCCCGATAGTCTTTACTGCTGATCCCTTCAACAAACAGATTGGGGTTGTAGCCAGGTTTGCTGACCAGGGTAAGCACACCACCGGTCTCAATCTCGATGGCGACAACAGCCCCGTTGTATTCACCGAGCGCCTCCAGCGCGGTGGATTGCAGGTTCATATCGAGAAAAAGTTGCAGGTTGTTGCCTGGTTCCGGTGGTTGATTCTCCAATACCCTCAACACCCGGCCTTTGGCATTCACCTCAACCTGTTGCAGGCCCACATTGCCGTGCAGCAGGCTTTCATAGCTCTTTTCTACACCATTTTTACCGATAAAATCGGTGCCACTGTAGTTGGAGGTATCGATGAGTTGTAACTCTTTCTCATTGATCCGTCCCACGTAACCGAGCAGATGGGCGGTCTGAAGTCCCTGCGGGTAGTCCCTAAGCAGGGTGGCTCTGACATCCACGCCGGGAAATCGATGGCCATGCACCGCGATGCGGGCAACTTCGTCTTCTTGCAGACGAACTCTGATGGGGATGCTGTCGAAACGTCGCCGCTGTTTACGCAAGCGGTGGAAGCGCTGGAGGTCATCTTCTGTGATAGAGATGATCTCACCGATTTGCTCGATGGTTTGTTCCAGGTTCTCGGTCTTCTCCGGTATGATCTCAAGACTGTATGCAGGCAGATTCTGCGCCAGAATGGCGCCATTGCGGTCGAAGATCAATCCTCGTGTGGGTGGTAAGGGTTCGAGTTTGACCCGGTTGTCCTGGGAGAGGGTGGTGAAGTGATCATGATTCTCAACTTGGAGATAAAACAGCCTGCCAACCAGCACGATCAACGCCAGAATCACCAGGGTGCCGGAGACAATCGCTCGGCCCAGGAAGAGCTGGCTCTCGTAGAGGTAGTCCTTGAGTGAGGATTGCGGCACCTGTGGTGGTTCTCCAGGATCAACTGAGATTAAAGCGGTGACTGATGTCCCGCAATATAATATAGATCCAGGGCCACAACAGGGTGCTGACCAGCGGGGTTACCCAGTACCACAAAGAGGGCGTGGGATAATTTGCAGCACCGGTGGACCAGAGCGCAAGCAGTCGCTCCACCAACAGCAGGATGAAAATGGTAAACACCTGCTGTCGCAAGGGAATAACCCGAACCCGCTGATGCAGTCTGAGCATAAGATAGGCAACCACAGAAAAACCGAGGGCGTGCTGTCCAAGCAGGGTTCCGGTGAGTACATCCAACAGGAAGCCTGTGGTCCATCCCACGCCGACCCCGATACGTTCTGGCAGGGTCATACACCAGAAGATCAGAATCAACACCACCCACTGGGGGCGAAAAGCATTAGCCCACTCGGGCAGGGGCATGATGGTGAGTATGAAACCGGCAAGCAGGGAGAGGTAGATGACGGACATACGGTTCTGAGACTGATGGATCATTGTCCCTCCGGAGGTTCAGCCGCCGGTGGCTGAGCCACGGCTGTCGCACTCTTCTGCCGAGACTCGTCGATGGCGTTGTTCGGATCGAGGGTCCAGACCAGTAAGACCTCCCGTATTCTGTCAAGGTGGGCGGTGGTCTGGGCGATGACCGAGGCAAAGGGTTGGCCAGGTTCACGCCGCACTTCGATCACTTCCGCCACCGGGTAGCCGGGAGGAAATCCACCGCCGAGCCCTGAGGTGGTCAACAGGTCACCCACCTGTATGTCGGCATTGTTTGGTAGATGAGGTAGCACCAGTCGATTGATCAGGCCGGTGCCAAGAGCGATGGTACGCAGACCGTTACGGTTGACCTGGATCGGCAAAGAGTGAGTTGCGTCGGTGATCAGCAGTACGCTGGCATTGAAGGGATTGATGTGGGTGACCTGGCCGACCACCGCATTGGCATCGAGAACGGGCTGACCCTCGAACAGACCGGAATTCTTGCCCTTGTTGATCAATACCTGTTGGCGAAACGGATCCTGCTCAACAGCAATGATCTCAGCAATCAGCACCCGATCTCCCACCTTGAATGAAGAGTCGAGCAGCCCTCTCAAGCGCATGTTTTCCGCTTCCAAGGCCTCAAATTTCTGCAGTCTGGCACGCAGCTGCAGGTTCTCCTGGTGCAGTCTCTCCCGCTGCGCTTCCAACTCATTGCGGCTGATCAGGGCGTCACTGGCCGACTCGCTCAGCAACAGGGGCAGACTGGCCAGATACTGCACAGGATAGAGCAGCACAGAGAGTGCTGAGCGCAACGATTCCAGGTGGTTATAACGGTGATCCAGCACCATTAATGAGATGGACATGAGGGCTGCCACCACCAGCCTTGTGGTGATCGAAGGCCCCTGTGTGAAGATCAGTTTGATGGCTGAATGACTCCGTAAAGTGTCTAATGCAATCGCGCAGGTGCAGTGTTCAGTGCACCTGGGCAGCTGTTAGTCAACCATGAAGAACTCACCACCCCGTTCATCGATCAGTTCCAAAGCCCGTCCGCCACCACGGGCGACACAAGTCAGTGGATCCTCTGCCACGATCACTGGCAGGCCAGTCTCCTCCTGCAGCAGGCGGTCGATATCTTTGAGCAGGGCACCACCGCCGGTCAGTACAATACCCCGTTCGGCAACGTCGGCGCCGAGTTCCGGTGGGGTCTGTTCCAGCGCGGTTTTCACCGCGCCGACGATACCCGACAGGGGCTCTTGTAGAGCCTCGAGGATTTCATTGCTATTCAGGGTAAAACTGCGCGGAATTCCTTCGGCGAGATTTCGCCCTTTGACCTCGATCTCTTTTACCTCGCTACCCGGGTAGGCGGAGCCGATTTCATGCTTAACCCGCTCCGCGGTGGCTTCACCGATCAGGGTGCCATAGTTACGACGCACATAGTTGACGATGGCGTCGTCAAAGCGGTCGCCACCGACTCTGACTGAATTGGCGTAGACGATGCCGTTCAGGGAGATGATTGCCACTTCGGAAGTACCGCCACCGATATCCAGAACCATCGATCCACGGGCCTCATCAACCGGCAATCCAGCGCCGATCGCCGCTGACATTGGCTCTTCGATCAGATAGACCTCGCGGGCCCCCGCTCCGGCGGCGGACTCTTTAATGGCACGCCTTTCAACCTGGGTGGAGCCGCAGGGAACACACACCAGCACGCGGGGGCTGGGGCGGATGATGCGCGACTCATGAACCTTATGGATAAAGTATTGAAGCATCTTTTCAGTCACCGTGAAATCGGCGATTACGCCCTCTTTCATCGGCCGGATGGCGGTGATATTTGCCGGCGTTCTGCCAAGCATCTTTTTCGCATCTTCACCGACTGCCACTACGGATTTTGCACCGCCTGGCCCCCTGTCCTGGCGAATCGCAACAACGGAGGGTTCGTTGAGTACAATACCTTGGCCCCGGGCGTAGATTAAGGTGTTGGCTGTACCCAGGTCGATAGAAAGGTCATTGGAAAATATGCCACGAATGCGTCTGAACAGCATGGATCTCTTTATCTTCTCGTGTCGGTGGTTGTATGGAGTTTATCGTAGACTCGAAACGGCAGTAGGTGAAGTGCTGTGCTCGACTCGATGATCCCAGATAAACTAAAAAGACGGCTAATCTATCAATGGTACAGGAGTTGAGCAAGAATGGGGATGGTTTAACCTAAAAAGATCAGTTGGACAGTGTGAAGGTTGCGCTTGTGGTGGTGCAGGGCAAGGCAAGGGTCGCTCCTGCAACTCCATGTGCCCGCGACACTTGTGCATACCTGCACGGCGCGCAACGACGCGGAATAGCCTGCTATTCCAAGGCGTTGCAACGCCGCCGTGCGCCGCCACAAGTGTGCCATTCACGTTGTAGCGTGATTCACCCAGAAGGTGACCATGACCATCGAAGCTATTTTATTTAAAATCATGAAGCTGCGATTAGAATGGAGCGGTCAACTGATTTTTTTAGGTTTAACAACTATTTTTTAGGCCTGGGGAGCCTACGGGGTGTGCCAGATGCTGTGATTTGATTGCTGTGCGGATCCGATCAGGAGGGAGAGGGACTCCCTCCTGATGGGAATTAATCTTCTTCGATTTTACTGGCGACCAGTATGCCGTTGGCGAAGTCACCTTCAACTTCAATCTTTTGCTCTCTGAACTCGTATTCCAGGTTTGAAGTGTCGACGACTATACCGAACACACGGATGGTGTTGTCATCGATATACTCCGGTATGCCTTCAACGGCAGCCGTGTGGTTTCTTGGTGGCCGCTTCCGTTCCAGTTTGCTTGCGCTGAGCTGGCCATTGTCACTGAATACCTTGGCTTCCAGGTAGTCGGTGGGTTCAAGCTGAGCCAGGGTGAAACTCTCTTCGTCTTCCAGGTCGCTCGCCATGATGGTTGAGCTGTTGATCTGAATCGTCTGTCCCAGCAGGGTAATGGTTCCGGCGCTGATCTCCACATTGCCAGTCCCGAGGATCCCAGCACTTTCGCCCCTTCCCGACGCTTCGGCCTTGAGCTCAATCTTTTCGGCAAGCAGAATTGTCCCATCCATCACCCCTTCAACCTCGGCGATGCGGCCGATCGTCAACTGGCTGGTCTGGCCACTGAAAGGGGTGTTCGAGACATCCACAATCTGACCGTTCAATGCGAATTGATCCTGACTGTCCAAGGCGCTGGTGATGCGGCCCTCAATTTCCACTTGATGACCATCTTCGGCAACCCGATTGGTGCCATCGCCCTCAATTTTGATGGAATCGGCTTCGAAAACGCTGCCGCTAAAGCTGTCGCCCTCAACCTCGACAAATGTACCTTCAGCTGGAATGGTCAGGGTGCCTGCTTGAATGGTCAGATTGCCAATCTGGAACTGACTGCCTGAGCGATTCATGATGACACCAGATACCTCCAGCTTATCTCCTGACCATCCCAGCGATTTCACTTCGATGCGGGTTGCCAAAATATCCCCGTTGCCATCCGTGAAGCCACTCACTTCGACAACGCTATTGACTGGAAGGTCGGCCAAGGTGGTGGCATCGAAGGGATTTTCGTAAACCGTATCAGCATCGACCAGAATGGTCTGGTTCATGATGGTGAGACGATTGTTGGTCGCGATGTCGTTACTGTCGACGACACCTTCCAGCAGGCTGTCATACTCAATGCTTTCCGCTTCACCGGTGGCGCTGGCCTGGTCGTTGCTGCCATTGATGCGTACCACCATACCGATCGCCAGGTCATCTTGGCTGCCTTCACTGTCATTCACTGTGAAGCTGGCATTGTCTGTCTCATATTCGATGCCATTGACGAAGATCGAGCCAAATCCGGTGACTCTGCCTTGGGTTACTCCGGTGCCACCAATGCCTCCATCGGCGACCTGGGAGCCGCCACCGCCGCCACCGCCACAACTGTAGAGCGAAGTGATTAATAGCGCACAGACAATCGTAGAGATTAACCTGTTCGGACTAGTCATTTGGCTGTATATCCTTTTCGAAATAGTAGATACCGATGCCGGCCTGCTTGCGCCCGGTCCCATCCTTCTCAGACGTGACATCCCGATCGTGTTGGGCGAGAAATTTGTCACACTCCAATAGTAGTGCTTGCGACTTCTCTGCGCTCAGGTTGCGAAATTCTGGAAGCGCTTCGGCGGGCAGATTGTCATAGGAGACTTTACGTTGGAAAAGTGGAGATTGGGAGCCAGTTTGTAGATTATAGTCTATGGTGTTGATCAATAGTTCCACATCGGTGCCGAGTATGTGAAGTTTTCCGGTTTCACCGGTGCGGGGGATATAACCATCGCTGAGCAGCATAATCTTGCCGGATTCATCCTTTGCAATGGTGCCCACTCTTTGCAACTCGTCATAGATGGCCCTGGGTGGTACATCGCCGCTGTGCTCTCTCACCAGATCACTGAAACTGTTCTTACCTTTATCGAATTCCAAGGCAGCGGGCTCACCATTTTTGTTATTGAAGCGTTTGTCTCTCAGCCAGCCAGAGATCACTCGGGCGGCCCGATTGTATTGATGGGCGATCGCGCTGTCGTCAGGGGTGTCGATTTTCTGCAGTCGACTGACCTCTTTTCGGGTTAGGCCGGTGATCACGGAAACGCGGGAGACGGTCTGTTTGCGCCCGGGAATGCCGAACTCTTTCGAGGCAACATCCATGAAGGTCCATTTGCTCAGGTCGGCAAAATCGCCATAAGTGAAGCCATTGCGCAGTAATAATCTGACCAACGGCCGCAGTAGCTTCAGGATAGAGGCGGTAAGCACTTTACGATTTTCATCCATTTTGATGTCTCACTAACCTGATTTACGAGTGATATCAGGCTTCACTCTAGTCCCGGGTGGCGCGAAAAGTCGTTGATATTTATCGATTCTGGTCAATTTTCCCCAAACATCGTCTTTTGATGAGCCGCCATTGTCGATAGGTTGATAGTCATCACGTTGGGAATTATATCCCAATGGGGCTTATTGGTGAACTTATTGGTGAATTATAGTTGGTGGTTCAAATCGGAAAAACGCCTATAAAATCACAAAATTACTCATAATTTATGCTATCCGGGGGCGTTCCGAATCAGCCAACACACACTATTTAGATGAAGATTTGCAGATTGACAGCTTCTGTTTGCCATGTAACAGCTCTCCAGAGTGTGGTAGATTCTCCTGTTTTTCCAATCAGGAATCAGCTGGATGTCACTAGATCGTTCCGATGTTGAAAAGATTGCCCATCTGGCCCGTTTGGCGCTGGATGACCACCAGGTAGAAGACTATGCGGCGGAATTGAGCAATATACTCGCTCTGGTCGAGCAGCTTGAAGCGGCCGATACCGCAGCTATCGAGCCGATGGCGCACCCTCTGCATATGGCTCAGCGGCTGCGTGAGGATCAGGTTACCGAAGTGGATCGCCGTGAGCAGAATCAGGCGATCGCGCCATTGGTTGAAAACGGCCTCTATCTCGTGCCCAAGGTGATCGAGTAGTGGTGTTGGCAGGTCGTGGCGCGAGTGACGCTTCGACGTAGAGAGAGTAAAACCACCAATGAATACGTATCTACGCGAAGCAACCCAAAAAGTTGCTGTGTCGCTAAATGATGCTCTGCAGGTGCCTGTAATTAAGCACTATCCACAGTCTATGAAGTCAAACCATGCATAAAAAAACGATTGTTGAGCTGGCTGCCGGATTAAAGGCCGGTGAGTTCTCCAGTGTTGAACTGACAAGTCATTTTCTAGAGCGAATTGAACGCCTGGATGGCAACATCAATGCTTTTATTACTGTCACTGCAGAACAGGCTCTGGCAGCGGCGGCTGCAGCGGATGAGAAGCTGAAGGCCGGCGACGCCGATCCCTTGACCGGAATTCCAATCGTGCAGAAGGATATATTCTGTACGCAGGGGGTGAAGACCAGTTGCGGTTCCAGAATGTTGGATAACTTTATCTCCCCCTACGACGCGACGGTGGTGACAAAACTGAAACAAGCTGGTGTTGTCTCACTGGGCAAAGCGAATATGGATGAGTTCGCCATGGGCTCCTCCAACGAGACAAGTTTCTATGGTGCTGTGCACAATCCTTGGGATCGGCAGCGGGTGCCTGGTGGCTCTTCCGGTGGTTCAGCGGCTGCGGTTGCTGCACGTATGGCTGCTGCAGCAACCGGCACCGATACCGGGGGTTCGATTCGCCAGCCAGCCGCGCTGTGCGGTATTACTGGTGTTAAACCGACCTATGGTCGTATTTCCCGATTTGGCATGATCGCTTTCGCATCGAGCCTCGATCAGGCTGGCCCAATGACTGCCAGTGCCGAGGATGGCGCCTTGATGTTACAGGCGATGGCAGGATTCGATCCACGTGACTCCACCAGTGCGGATCATCCGGTGCCCGAGTACTCAGCGACTTTGAACGATTCCCTGGCCGGGTTGAAGATCGGCTTGCCGAAAGAGTATTTCGGAGAGGGGCTGGATGGGGATGTTCAGGCCTCAATTGAGGCGGCACTGGAGGTCTACAGAGGGATGGGGGCTGAGTTGGTGGAGATCAGCCTGCCCAACAGCGGGATGGCCGTACCGACCTATTATGTGGTTGCTCCGGCAGAGTGTTCATCCAACCTTTCCCGCTTCGATGGTGCCCGCTTCGGCTACCGATGTGAGAACCCCAAAGACCTGGAGGATCTCTATAAGCGCTCCAGGGGAGAAGGTTTTGGCGCAGAAGTAAAACGGCGCATCATGATCGGCACCTATGCCCTGTCAGCCGGCTATTATGATGCTTATTACCTGAAAGCCCAGAAGACCCGCCATCTGATCTCGGATGATTTCAAGCGGGCCTTTGAGCAGGTTGATGTGATCATGGGGCCTGCTACCCCGGCAGCGGCCTTCAAGTTGGGTGAGAAAACCGATGATCCGGTCACCATGTATTTGAATGATATCTACACCATCGCCGCCAACCTTGCTGGATTACCGGGACTCTCAATGCCGGTGCAGCCGGTGAACGGACTGCCGGTCGGGCTGCAGATCATTGGCAACTATTTTGCGGAAGCCAAGCTGTTGAATGTGGCTCATAAGTTTCAGCAGGAGACAGGCTGGCACCGGCAGATACCCGAGGGGTTGGATTAACGGATCGTGCCGCCAGAAGGCAGATTCAAGCAACGACACGAAACAGATCAGCGCAACACAGAGTTAAACCGAGATCGCTAATATCTGTCGTAAGGTAATAATATGCTATATCAAACAAGAGATTTTAAATTCACCCATAGGGTGGACTTACTAACACTACATAAACTGGTGAAAAATCTCAGCGCACCCAGCTGCGTTATCGTTCTTGTTAAGGGAATAGCCATTAACATCGAACGATGCCTTGCCGGGTACGCCGAGATTGTCCACAAATCCATGTTCAACTACAGATTCTAGGTTAAAGATATGCAGTGGGAAACAGTTATCGGCCTGGAAATTCATACCCAACTCGCTTCGAAATCGAAGATTTTCTCCGGTGCCTCCATCGCCTATGGGGCGGAACCGAATAGCCAGGCCTGTATCGTCGATCTGGGTTTTCCCGGCGTACTACCGGTGCTCAACGAGGCGGTTGTGGATATGGCACTGATGTTTGGTTTGGCAGTGGATGCGGAGATTGGCTCACGTTCGGTCTTTGCCAGAAAAAACTACTTCTACCCCGATCTGCCGAAAGGCTACCAGATCAGCCAGTTCGAACTGCCGATCGTTGGCAAGGGATCACTGACCATCGATCTGGAGGATGGCCAGCAGAAACAGATCGGCATCACCCGGGCCCACTTGGAAGAGGATGCGGGCAAATCCCTGCACGAGGATTTCCACGGAATGAGCGGGATCGATCTGAACCGTGCCGGTACGCCGCTGCTGGAGATCGTCTCTGAGCCAGATATGCGCTCGATCAAAGAAGCTGTAGCCTACGCACGCAAGATCCATCAGCTGGTGGTCTATCTGGGGATCTGTGACGGCAACATGCAGGAGGGCTCTTTCCGGGTTGACGCCAATCTCTCGATGCGACCCAAAGGTCAATCGGAGTTCGGCACCCGAACCGAGCTGAAGAACATCAACTCCTTTCGTTTTCTCGAACGGGCGATGAGCTTTGAACGGGAGCGCCAGATCGATCTGCTTGAGCGTGGTGAAGATGTGGTGCAGGAGACCCGCCTCTACGATGCGGATCGGGACGAAACCCGTTCCATGCGCAGCAAGGAGGAGGCCAACGACTACCGCTATTTTCCCGATCCGGATCTGCTGCCGGTCGAGATCACCGAGCAGCGCCTGGCTCAGGCCAAGCAGCGCATACCGGAACTGCCAGATCAGAAAATGGCCCGTTTTGCAAAGGATTATCAACTCTCAACCAATGATGCAGCGATGCTGACACAAAGCCGTCAGCAGGCCGACTACTATGAGCAGGTGGTTGCCACGGGTGCCGATCCCAAGATGGCGGCGAACTGGGTTACCGTGGAACTTGCTGGTGCACTCAACAAAGCCGGTATGGCGTTGACTGATTCACCGGTCAGTGCGGAACAACTGGGAGGCTTGCTGAAGCGAATTGCCGACAACACCATTTCAGGCAAACTGGCGAAACAGGTGTTTGAAGGGATCTGGCAGGGCGAGGGCGATGCGGATGCGGTGATCGAAGCCAAAGGGCTCAAACAGATTACTGATAGTGGTCAGATCGAATCGATCATCGATGAGATTATCGCCGCCAATCCTAAACAGGTGGAGCAGTTTCAGGACGGTAAAGATAAGTTATTAGGGTTTTTCGTCGGTCAGGTGATGAAGCAGACCCAGGGAAAGGCCAACCCAGGTCAGGTGAATCAAATCCTGCTGAAAAAACTGAAGGGCTGATGAGCCGGCAGCAGGAGATGTTACCAATCACCCCAGACGATCACCCAACTCGGCTTCACAGTCGTGATCCAAGGAGCTTCAATGTGGGTTTTGCGTAGCATACGGGGCTTTTGGCTTTGTTGCCTTATCGTCTTTCCTTGGGTTACTGAGGCTGGCATCTGGCAAGATCTCGCGACAGCTGAAACTGCGGCCAAAGGTGTGCCTGAAACTCCTCGCTACTATCGCGCCCTTAGTGCAGATATGGCAGCGCTTCGCAATCAACTCTCTTTGGCGCCCGCTGAAACCGCTCTGGCGATGCAGACCAGCCAGCAAATCATGCTACCCTTGCCCAATGGTGAATTAGTGCGTTGTTGGGTCGAACAATCCCAAGTGATGGCAGCGAGACTGGCGGAGCGTTATCCAGAGATAACCACCTATCGGATCCGGGGTGTGGACGAAGCGCGGTTGAGTGGGCGACTTGACCTGACCCCGAAAGGCTTTCATGCCATGCTCACCACCCCGACCGGAACCATCTACATCGACCCGGATTCAGAGGGTAACTACCGCAGTTTCTATAAAGCGGATTATGCAAAATCTGTCGGGGTGACTGAAACTCCCCACATCTGTCAGCATGTTCATCATATCTCGGATGAGCCGTTGGAGCAGGGGATTGCTATCGCGGGCAAACAGACCCACAGCAGTAACCAGCGGCGCATCTATCGGCTTGCAGTGGCGGCTACCGGGGAGTACACCGCCTATTTTGGTGGCAGTCGCACCGATACCCTGGCGCAGATTGTGACAGCGATCAACCGGGTCAATCAGATTTATGGGCGGGATCTGGCGGTACAGTTTCAGTTGGTCGGGAATAACGATCGGATTATCTACACCGATGCCGATTCGGATCCCTATACCCATACCTCCAGTGGGATCGCCACCATGCTGACAGAGAATCAGCAGAATCTCGACTTTACCTTGGGCGCCGACAACTACGACATCGGTCATCTGTTCGGCATTATTGGTGGTGGTCTGGCCAGTGTGGGTTCCGCCTGTCAGAGCTTTAAAGCCCAGGCCTATACAGGCACATCCGAGCCAGATAGCGATGTTTTTTATATCGACTTTGTCGCCCACGAACTGGGGCATCAATTGAATGCCAACCATACCTTCAATGGCACAACGGCCAATTGTGGGGGGATCAATCGGGTTGCCGCCTCCGCGGTTGAGCCGGGCAGTGGCTCGACCATCATGAGCTACGCTGGAATCTGCGGTGATGAAAACCTGCAAACCAACTCAGACGCTACCTTTCATGCGCTGAGTATTCAGGAGATGAGTCTTTACATCCATCAGGGCCGTGGCAGTCGATGTGGCCGGTTGGTCTCAACCATCAATCGCGCACCGATGGTTGA
Source organism: Candidatus Thiodiazotropha sp. (assembly GCA_037382205.1). Classification (GTDB taxonomy): domain Bacteria; phylum Pseudomonadota; class Gammaproteobacteria; order Chromatiales; family Chromatiaceae; genus Thiodiazotropha. The sequence goes on along the minus strand of JARRQD010000007.1, from coordinate 6,614 downwards.
TGCCGGAGTGGTTGGCGAGGATGGGGTCTACACCATTCCGGTTGGAACCCCATTTCGTCTAACCGGTCAGGCACAGGATCCAGACGAGCAGAGCATCTCATATCAGTGGGATGAGATGGATGCAGGCGGTGAAGAGGGTGCTACAGATGCGGATACCATCGGGACGGACCTTGAGCAGCAGAGCAACCCCCTATTTCGCACCTTTCTACCGACCACCACACCTGAACGGTACCTACCGCGACTCAGTTCCCTACTATCGGGCAGGGAAGATATTGGAGAGACACTGCCAGCCACCAGTCGGCAGCTCAACTTCAGACTCACCGTGCGGGATGGGGCGTCCGGGGTGGCCAGCGACGACCTGGTGATCGATGTGGATGACAGCGCCGGCAGTTTTCAGGTTACCGGTGGTTCACTCAACAGTGGCGGTCAATTCAATCATGGATCCAGCCAGTCGATAAACTGGGCGACGGGGGGTACGGAACAGGCTTGTGCGGAAATTCAGATTAGCCTGCTCAGTCTCGATCAGAGTGATCCCCCCGTAAACTATTGCGATTATCAGGATTCAGGTATGGCCATCCTCAACCTGGGGCGCTTCCCCAATAGTGGTGTGGCATTGGTCGAGATACCGGATATCGCGCTGCAGAAAGGGCGGCTCATGCTAGCCTGTGCAGATGGCCTGTTTTTCAATCTGTCAGCACAGAACTTCTCGATTCTGGGCGGCTCACAAAAGATTGCCAGTGACTGTAAGCCGTTAGATGGTACGGATCTTCAGCATGGTACGGTATTTGTCGATGCGGGTGGCGCTACAAAATTCGACAGTCCTGGTGGGGGCGGTATGTTGTGGCTGTTGAACTTAATTCTGGCGCTCTACGCGGTCTATGCTCTTCGCCACCGGTTGAACCTAAAAAATCAGTAAGCTGCTAGTAGAATGGAGCGGTCAACTGATTTTTTTAGGTTTAATCTTCTCAGCTTGCGCGGAATCGACAGTTATTACTGAACATGCTGAACAACATGCTGGCCATTTGAGTGGTCTGGCGGAACATCAACAAATTGGCTCGGTAGTGGCTCTGGGCCGTGATGAACTTCCTACGCTGTCCATTGCGCAGTTGAATATAGCTCTCCCTATCCTCTTGGCTCATGGCATCCAGTGCCTGTTGGCTTTTGTGGCTGAAACTGGTGTTCTCAAGCATGGTGTTAAGGTTGTCCATGGCCGCCTGTAAAAACTGCACCTGCAGCGCGGCCAGGGAGTTTGAGAGCAGTTTCAACCAGCTGAAAGATTTTTTGTTGATATCAGAATTCATGGTGTTATTTACCATGTTGCGCACCATTCGATCGTAGATGATGTTTAGTGAGCGCTGCCATGTCCAACTCTTCTGCAGGGGGGCGATCTTTACCTCAGCAGGCTGCTGAGGGTTATCGATGCTGACGCGCTTTTCAATATTGGCAGGGGCCCGATGGCCGCGCAGGGGGAGAAACTCCTTACACAGGGCATCTGTTTTGTTACGGCACCTCACGGTTGCAGTAAGCTTCGAAACATCGCAAGTGCAGTTATCTTTGAGTGTGTTGCGCAACTGATCCTGTAAAAAATTAGGCAGGGATGAGTCGCGCAGCTGCTGATCCAGGCTGTCGAAGGCATGGTCGGTGAAACTTTTTAAAAATCCTGCTGCCATATCTTCATCACCATAATCATCGGCGATGCTTTTCACCCGATTGCTGATGCGCTGCGAGCTCTTCTCACTGCGCAAAGCACTGTGGGGGCGTTTGACGACTCTGCGCTGTAATGCGGCTTGGGGTAGATGCCTGATTCGAGGTAACTGCATGGAGATCATTTTTTGTGTAATGGTTAACGCTTAGTAATGTTCAATTTAGTTGATTTACCAAATCAATGTAACTAGGGATTCCCCTAGTTCGTTTAAATCAAGGCACTGGTCTGATCAATGATTGAGTGGCTTTTGTCCTCATTGGGAAGAGGAAGCGAATGGATGATTTTCGAACCTACTTACTGTTGTCGGTAATCATGATTGGCTCTATCGACGCCTCTTCTGCAGAGTTATCCGATGGAAATGGACCGTTAAAGCAAGCTGTGTCACACCGTCAAAGGGTCAAGCATGATGATGCTCGGCAACACTCAACTTCACCGGTCAGAGGTGTGGTTGCCCGATCCTATGAAGCGCGTGAACGTGAAACAGCTAAGCGGCTGGAGCATACCCAAACACAGCCTGTTGGGTCGTGTGAAATATCCTCAAATCAACAGGAGATGTTACGTCTGGTGAATCGGGCCAGAGCCAGGCAGCGCGATTGTGGTGGTGAAATCTTCCCTGTTGCACCGCCGTTGAAATGGAATTGCCGATTACATAAGGCCGCTGTCATCCACTCCCAGGATATGATTGATTACGACTATTTTGATCATCAGGGCGCGGATGGGTCGAGTGTTGGGATGCGGGTGAGTCGCTCTGGATATGAGTGGCGGGCGGTTGGTGAGAACATTGCTGCAGGCTATCCAGACAATGAAGCGGTCATGGCGAATCTGTTATCGAGCCCCAGCCACTGTGAAAATATCATGGATCCGAAGTTCAGAGAGTTCGGCTCTGCGGTGATTGCTACCGATCAAGCGCACTACTATAACTACTGGACCCAGGTTTTTGCGGTCCGCTGAATTAAACCTAAAAAAATCAGTTGACCGCTCCATTCTACGAGCAGCTTACTGATTTTAAAGAAAATCGCTTCGATGGATATGTCACCTGCTGGGTGAATCACGCTACAACGTGAATGGCAGGCTTGTGGCGGTGCATGGATGTACAGGAGCGACCCTTGCCCTGCACCCCCACAAACGCACCCTTCACGCTGTCCAACTGATCTTTTTAGGTTGAAGAAGGAGCCCGAGCGCCGTGTCTCAACTCTAATTCTCCAGGCAATTTTTTATTATCAGTTGATTGTAGGCCGCTGCATAATCATAGGCCTGCTGTAACCACTTCAGATGAACCTCGCCCTGCACCACATCTGTCGACCCTTCCACATAGCGGATGCCACAGGCAGATTTGGCCCTGCTGGTTAATTCACTCGGTACACCCGGTAGTTCAGTGGTTCGACCCATCATGCTCAATAAGCGACTATCCTGCTTATCCAAAGCGGCCTGAACATCGCGTTCGACATTAGAATCCTTCAGCCAGGCGAGTGCTTGCAAACTTTTTTTCTCTTCTGCGCTGAGTTGGCTCACATCGATATTCTGGTTATCCTGGCAGGCTGAAACACAAAACAGCAAGGTTAAACATAAAACTCGCTTAATCACTGGTTTTCCTGTTATTGGTGAAAAATATACCGCTCATCAGCCAGACCAGCATACCACTCAATGCACCATAGAGATGTGCCGCGACAACAACCGGGCCATTCGCCATGGATTCACTGCCCGGTAGTGGCCCCTGCCACTGTTCCCAAAAGATTTTTGCCGCCACGGCCAACAGTAGGCCGAGTGACAGCATAGGTTCCTGTTTCAGTCGATTGAGCAGCCCCCAAATGAGTAGCCCGTGAAGGGCGCCGGAGAGACCCCGGTACCAGACCAACTGTTGACTGAAAAACCAGAGCGCGGTTGAAGTGGCGAGGGTGATGATGATCAGGATGAGCCCACATCGCAGCGACTGAATATCGGTCATGAGCAGAGCCCAGATCATCCACAGGCCGAGCAGATTCATGATCGTATGCCCCCATCCCAGATGGACAAAGTGTGCGCTGACCAGGCGCCACCACTCACCTCCGATAAGCTGACTTCGGTGGTATTCCAAAGCCGATGTGGTCTCCGCCGAGAGGGAGAGCAGCAGGCAGATCAAGCTGACAGCGAGTGGGCAGAGATAGTGAGCCGGAGGGATATTGAGGGGGAATGATCTGTCCAATTTTCACTCTAGCTGGACTTACCGCAAACCGGACATCCAGGATCCTGTTTGAGTTTGATGCTTCGCCACTCCATCTGCAGCGCATCCAGCAGCAGTAATCGGCCTTCAAGTGGATTGCCCGCTCCAGTCAGTACTTTGATCGCCTCAGTTGCCTGGATGCTGCCGATGATGCCGACCAGCGGCGCCAGAACCCCGTTGGCTGAACAGCTCTCATCCATCCCTCCCTCGTCTGGATAGAGGCAGTGGTAACAGGGGCTATTCGGTTTGCCGCTGAACACACTCACCTGGCCCTCCATGCGGATTGCCGCTGCCGATACCAATGGGATCTGATGTTGTTGGCAGGCCTTGTTGATGGCAAAACGGGTGGCAAAATTATCGGTGCCGTCGAGTACCACATCCGCCTGCATTACCAGTTCGCTGAGTTGATCCTGATCGAGTTTTTCAGCGGTGGTCTCGATTCGTACCTCAGGATTGATGGCTTGTAGAGTCTGTTTGGCCGACGCAACCTTCAGCTGATTGATGCGCTCGGTGTTGTGGATGATCTGGCGTTGTAGATTGGTCAGGTCAACCTGATCGAAATCCACCAGATGGAGGGTTCCAACACCGGCCGCGGCAAGGTACATCGCAGAGGGTGAACCCAGGCCGCCCAGCCCAACGATCAGCACGCGAGATTCAAGCAGTCGCTGTTGCCCCTCGATGCCGATGGAGGGCAGCATGATCTGTCGACTGTAGCGCAGCAGTTGTTCGTCATTCATGGGGATCGCGCCTAAAATTGTCAACTGGTTGCATCCCAGGTTGGCGCGCTCGGTATCTTCCGTATAGTAGTAGAGTGCTCTTTTTAGACGATAGAGCAGACGGTTATCGAGGTGTAACCCCATCGCTGTCAGACCGGTTTCGATCTGTTCCAGTGAGACCTGCATGAGTTCATACTCAATCTGTAACAGAGTAGGGGAGATTGGGGCTGTCTTAACAATACCGGCCACATCCGCCAGCAAGCCAGCCGCTGTACCAGCTTGGTTAGGATCCGGGTGGTAATGGACAAAGTGAATGTCCCGGTGTTTCACTAAGTCATGTGGGGGGTCACCCATAGCCTTCAATCCTAGCGAACCCGCCAAAATAATCAAGCAGTTTAGAATTCTCCTTGTTGTTGCTGTTCGCCAACAGCTGAACTTGGTTTTGAGCTGGCGTATTGCAGTTTAACGGCCTGTTTTAATCACTTCCCGGGTAACAGCCTTCGGTCACCCTAGGCTGCCCGGCAAGGTCGGCGTGGGTTGATATGCTGCGCATGCCGGTCGATCGCATCAGCTGGCTTACAGCGGTTGCTTGCTGGTATCCATGTTCGAGAATCAGCCAGCCGTGCGGCTTCAGTTTGGTTGGTGCTTGATTGATAATCATTCGAATATCATGCAAACCGTCGTCACCAGAGATCAGTGCACTTTGTGGTTCGTAGGGCAGGTCACCCTGTCGCAGGTGGGGATCGGTCGACTCGATATAGGGCGGGTTACTGACAATCAGATCAAAACCGCGATCCTCAGCAAGTGCTTCGCACCAGTCGCCCGATTGGAACTGCAGATTCTGTAAGCCCAATCGTTGGGCGTTCTCCTTGGCAACGGCGAGTGCCGATTGATACCGGTCAGTGGCAACTATCCTGGCATCCTGGCGTTCACTGGCCAGTGCCAGGGCAATCGCACCACTTCCCGTGCCTAAATCAGCGATTACAGGGGCTTGGCAGGCCTGCAGATGGTGGAGCGCCCGTTCCACCAGCAGCTCGGTCTCAGCTCTTGGGATCAGGGTGTCCGGCGTTACCCGCAGCGGCAGAGACCAGAACTCCCGTTGTTCCAGGACATAGGCAATCGGGGTGCCCTTCCGCCGCTGATCAAGCAGTCTCTGAAACTGCGCTTGCTCTGTTTCTGACAGTGCTGCCTCCGGCCAGGCATAGAGGTAGCTTTTCGGTTTCTGCAACAGGTAACAGAGCAGCATGCTGGCTTCCAGCTGCGGATTCTCGGCTCGCTCACTGAGGGATTGCTGAGCCGCCAGCAAGGCCTGTTTCAGGGTTGTCATAGTTGAAACCTGATGGCTTCAGGCTTCCCCCATGGCGGCCAGCTGTTCCAGCTGATGCTCCCGCAACAGGGGTTCCACCACCTGATCCAGCGCCCCGCTCATCACCTCATCGAGCTTATAGAGCGTCAAATTGATGCGATGGTCGGTCAGGCGATTTTGTGGAAAATTATAGGTGCGGATGCGTTCAGAGCGATCGCCGCTGCCGACCTGCAGTTTTCTTGAGCTGGCCTGCTCTGTGGCGACCTTCTGTTGAGCTTGTGAGAGCAGCTTGGCCTGCAGCAGGGACATGGCTCTGGCCTTGTTTTTGTGCTGCGAGCGCTCATCCTGACACTCGACCACGATGCCCGTGGGAAGATGGGTAATACGCACCGCCGAGTCGGTTTTGTTGACATGCTGTCCACCGGCCCCAGAGGCGCGATAGGTGTCGAAGCGCAGGTCGTTTTTATTGATCTCCACATCATCCACCTCTTCAACCTCCGGTAATATGGCTACAGTACAGGCAGAGGTATGGATACGTCCCTGGGATTCCGTCTCTGGGATGCGTTGAACTCGATGGGTCCCCGATTCGAATTTCAGACGGGAGTAGACCGCAGTGCCGCTGATCCGGCAGACCACCTCCTTAACGCCCCCAGGCTCTCCCAGGCTTTCGCTGATGGTTTCAGTCTG
>JARRQD010000006.1:0-31679 GCA_037382205.1 Candidatus Thiodiazotropha sp. | reverse complement strand
CCTCATTGACATCGTTGACAAGACTTATCTAAGGTGACCAAAAGGTCACCACTAGACATGCAAAGGCTTTAAACCAGACTAATTACTCATAAGCAAACTAGCATTTAGATTAAGTACTATTAAGCATGTTAATTAGCCAAGTTAAGTTGATTAACATGAGAAGGTTTGCATCTTACTCTAAACATGCAAAAGTATCCAAACAATATTGATTAACATAAGCCATGACTACAATGTAGTCATCAATCCATATAGTTCTCATCACAATATTATGAAGTTGATAATTCTACGTTTAGATTCAGCGAACAAGCCATCTAATGGGTTATACTATTTTTCATCACTCTTTAAGATCACAGGCCGTCCGATGAACAGTTGTCAGCCCGGTATCCTCGCCGAGATTCCCCCTCACGCCCGCTATTTATCGTTTACCCTCAAACCTGATGTTGCAACGGACAAAGTAAGACAATTGGTCAGGGAGAGGCTTAATCCTCAACAAGGTGTCGTGGGTTTCGGCTTAGAGTTGATCATGGCCTTAGCTATCGATTTACCCGGATTAAAGCCATTTCCAGTACTCTGTGGGCCGGCGTTTACCGTTCCAGCTACCCCATCGGCTTTATGGATCTGGTTACAAGGCGAAGATCGTGGTGATCTGCTGCAGGTATGTCGGCAATTGACTCACGATTTGAGTGAGGTGTTTGTCCTACAGAAAGTGATCGATGCCTTTAAACATCGTGACAGTCGAGATCTGACCGGCTATGAAGACGGCACCGAGAATCCCCAAGGGGAAGATGCTGTAAAGACGGGTATCGTTCAAGGGCAGGGAGCAGGTATGGATGGCTCCAGCTTTGTGGCTGTACAGCAATGGATACACGATCTTGACCATTTTCAATCACTGCCAGAAGCTGAGCGTGATGGGATTATTGGGCGACGTATCAGTGATAATGTGGAGTTGGATGGGGCGCCCCCATCCGCTCATGTCAAACGCACAGCTCAGGAGGATTTCGAGCCGGAAGCCTTCATTTTGCGTCGTTCCATGCCTTGGGCCGATGAACATCAAGCCGGTTTGGTGTTTGTTGCCTTTGGCCACTCCCTGGATGCTTATGAAGCCTTGCTGAATCGTATGACTGGCAAGGACGATGGTATCTGTGATGCGCTGTTTCGTTTTTCCCGGCCAGTCAGTGGCAGTTACTACTGGTGTCCTCCGGTCAAGGATGGGCGGCTCGATTTGAGTCTGCTTGGCTTATAAGCCTCTTCCGCTCTCTATTATGCCGTTGTTTGGCTCACTCTATCGCTATGGTGCAACATTGCTCAGCATGCCTGGCAATACAGCATAACTCATACTGAACCTAAAAAATCAGCTGAGCACTCCATCCTGCTAATGATTGGTTGCTTTTATCGAAATAGTATCCGATAGGAAGACTCACCTACCGGGTGAATTGCACGCTTGTGGCGGCGCATGGCGGTGTTGTAACGCCTTGCCCCACCACAAACACACACTTCACCCTGTCCAAAGGATCTTTTAGGTTGAAAGCTGGGGTGAATTTGCTGACATTTTTCCAGCCTGAATCCTAGGTAATTTTTCATACAAATCCACTAGGCATTATTTAAAAAGTTGCTGCAATTCTGGCCAACGCCCGCTCGATCCTATCATCCCAATCACAGGCGCATGAGAGTCGCATAAAGTTCTGATATTTGGCTGTCGCTGAGAAGATTGGTCCCGGAGCGATCGTGATCCCTTCCGACAGCAGCTGTCTCGCCATACTAAAGCTGTCCCGGTTATCCGGAAGCTCAACCCAGATGACAAATCCACCCTGAGGCCGGGTGATACGTGTCTCCTCCGGGAACACTCTTTCCACGGCAATGGTCATGCGTTCAACAGCTCGGGCATATTCGTTTCGGGTTTTGCGCAGATGGCGTTCATATTGACCGTTCTCCAGGAGTTCAGCTACAGCAAGTTGAGGGAGGGTAGGGGCGGCAAGACTGGTGACAAATTTTAAATATTCAACCGCCTGTTGATATCGGCCTGGTACAATCCAGCCCACTCTAAGTCCTGGTGATAGGGTTTTTGAGATGGATGAGCAGTGCAGCACCATACCCTGCTGATCATAACGCTTGCACACCCCTGGTCGACGTTGACTGAATCCCAGGTCACCATAGACATCATCCTCAATCAGTGGAATTTGATGAGATCCGAGCAGCTCGACCAACTCCTGCTTGCTTGTTTCACTCATACAATAACCGAGAGGATTGCTGAAATTTGGCACCAGAATGCACGCTTTTACCGGCCACTGATCGATGGCCATCTGCAAGGCCTGAATTGAAATGCCATCCCGTGGATGTGTGGGTATTTCCAGCGCTTCGAGACCTAATGATTCGACTACCTGGAGTAGACCGTAGAAAGTGGGGGATTCTATGGCTACCACATCACCTGGGGTTGTAGTAGCGCGTAACGCCAAGGTTAAAGCTTCCTGGCAACCATTGGTAATGACAATTTCATCGGTTCGTACATTGCAACCTATCTCACCCAGGCGGCGTGCGATCTGGCGTCTCAACGCTGCAACCCCAGGTGGGAATTCATAGCCTGCACTCCGTTGGCGTTGCATACGATTCGCATTGGCCATTGCCTTTTCAACTTGACGAGTTGGCAGGTAACTGGGGGCTGGTACTGCAGCGCCAAGTTGAATCATTCCTGGCTGATTGGATGCCTTGACTAATTGCAAAGCGAGATCCTGGCCTGTCACAGGGGATGGATGGACTTTTGGTGTGGATATCTCCGGCTCTGAGCTGGAATGACTCGGACGCCGGCGTACGTAGATGCATTCACAAGTCGTCCATTTCAAGGTAATCCAGCCGCAGTTTGCCTGCTTGAGCAGCCAGTCGAGACGGCATGGATGCAATCCGTAGCCAGCGAAATCAATCTCTCTGACACAGCTTTTCTGCTGCCTCTAGAAGATGGTGCGTGGGATTTACGCTGGTTCACCCCTCATACCGAAGTCGCCCTCTGTGGGCACGCAACGCTTGCAGCGGCTCACATACTCTGGAGTGAGCTGGGACAGACTGGGAAACAACTGGTTTTTCACAGTGCGAGTGGTCGTTTACAGGCCTTCCAGGAACCACAGGGTATCCGGCTCGACTTTCCGGTTGATCATCCACTTGAGCAGGCCGCAGATCCATCCCTGGGAGATGCTTTAGGCAGTCAACCGGAAAAGTTGTACCGTGGCAGGGACGATCTGTTAGCTGTTTATCAAAGCGCAGATCAGGTCAAGGCGCTCGATCCGGGTCAAACAGAATTGAGTAAGATCGCTTGCCGGGGGGTGATAGCGACAGCACCAGGGGATGAGAATGGGGTGGACTTCATCTCTCGTTTTTTCGCCCCAGCCCTCGGAATCCCAGAAGATCCCGTTACAGGCTCAGCACATTGTACGCTGGCGCCATACTGGAGTAACACGCTTGGTAAGCAGACGCTGAGAGCCTACCAGGTCTCAAAGCGTGGTGGAGAAATCGACATTCGGTTGTCTGGTGAGCGGGTCATGCTGATTGGACAGACGCAAACCATCCTGGAGGGAAAACTTCATGTCTGAAACGACCAACTGTTGGATCAACGGTAAACTGACCATAAGAAGCGAAGCAAAAGTCTCTGTTTATGATCATGGGTTTCTTTATGATGATGGCGTGTTCGAAGGTATTCGTTTTTTCAATCGAAAACCCTTTCTGTTGAATGAGCACCTTATACGATTGAAAAAGTCTGCTCAGGCCCTAGCGCTTAAATTGCCTTACGACAACCAAACGATTACAGATGCCATCGAACAAGTCATCAACAGCTCAGCAAATGATTCTGGTTACTTGAGGTTGGTTGTGACCAGGGGTGAAGGCGCACTGGGGATAGATCCGACAAGTTGCAAAAAACCAAGCTTAATTAGTCTGGCTGATCAACTGGATATTGTCAGTCAACAGATCAGAAAGCAAGGCGCACAATTAATTATCGCCTCAATAAGACGCCTTCCCACTGATATAGTGAAATTGTTCCTATGATCAACAACTACGGATTTTAAGTCGTATATACGCAGTAAGACATGCAAATCCATATGTACTTCGGCAAAAGGAATGTTAGTATTGTCTTGATATTTTACAAATCAAATCTACTGGTTCTATACATCTTTAGTATTTATTAGAGATATCTTATATGTGCCGACTCAAGGTTGCGAGTATTGAAAGGGAAGACCCATGCTGAGAGCCAAGCATTGTTCATGGATGTGTTTGAAACCCTCAAACTAATCGATATGATTACCTGGATATAATATAGCTCTTTACGGATCGTCTTTGAGCTTTTGTTACATGGAATATTTTTTATGTCTAAATACAATCAGTCTCGTCGTCTGACGCTTTTGGTATCAATACTTATAGTTTCGGTTGCACTACTCTTTACCAAGTACTATAAGCAAAGTAATGAGCCGTCGATCTCTAACGTTACGTCCAAGATATCAGGTAGTAAGCCACAACAGAGTAATCCTAATTCATCCAAAACCACAACAAATATTCCGTATAACTCTGATGAACTATATAGCAAACTGATGCAATCAGTTCATCTAACCGAGTTTCAGAAAATCTTGTATGGTGAAAGCTCCGAAAATGGTAGGAATACGCCTGTTGAAGTACCTTCGGAATGGGAGAAAATTGTAACAAAGAAGCATGCCAAGACGATTCTTAGCACTGATTACGATCTCATGGTTTTACCCTTGCAATTACGCGAGCCTTCCTTTGATCGTGTTGGCAGGATGATGTCTGCACGATGGCTGGCAGCAGAAATAGCCAGCCAGACAGAGTTAAAAGTCATGTCTCCTGAGTTATCTCAGCGGATACTGGGAGAGCGGCACAGAAGATTTGATGCAAGTGCAATCAAGGAGCTGGCTGTCTTGGCCGGTGTCAAGGTTATTGCATTGTATCTTGATAACCTATCGATACCAGGTCATGTTCAGAAGAAAGCCGCATTTATTGCTGTGCTAACTAACAGCAATGGAATGATCAAGAAAATGATTAGAATTCCATTGCTAATTAATACTATTGAAAAGCCATTGGAAGAGGTTGTAAAGCAGACTTCCGAAGAAATTATCACCGGTTTGCTTGATGAAGCAGATATTAAGGGAAAATCAAACGGCAAAGTGCTTGATAAAAAACAACTGCCTTACGAATTGCCTGATAGTTTTGATCAATTGCAATTTGACAAGCTGACACCCGTTCAACATGCAGCCTATTTGCAACTGTTTGCTTTAATGACTCCTGCGATGCTGCCCTATGAAAGAGATAGACTCTTTGAGCGATCAATGTTGGCGCTGGAAGATGTTGATCCTTCAGTAGCGGAGTATGGTCTGCTAAAAGCAAGGGCGCTTTTCCATATAACCCGAAAACCTCAGGCACTAAAATATCTCAAGAACGCCTCAACCCAGGCGGAATTAGCCCTTCAGGCCTACATTAATGGTAATTATCCAGATTTAAAGAGTCACGTTCAGCTGATACATGAACCGATTCTTCAGCTTATGGGGTTTGTTGAACTAAAAGAGGTTCAACATGAATATAATATTAAGGATGATTATACGATTACCCACAGTGCTGGACAAACATATTGGAATAATCTGTTGGCTTCATTAGCGAGAGACAGAGATGTATGGTATGCCCCGAATAATTTTATGTTCCTCTCCAGCTTGAAAGGGTTATATCAAGAGTTTGACGAGTATTTCAACAAAAGTGTCAATGCAAATATCGTAAGTGGTGAGATCGAAGATACCATGACCATTGGCCCTGTTTTACAAGAAATCATTCATTACAAGAAACCTGGTCTTGATGCAAAGAGTTGCTGTTCGAGATATGCTGATAGACTGGAAGTTAATGATATCTGGGGTTTATACAGAAATCTTGCCTTAGCAAATAGCTTAAGGAAACTGGATCGATCCGTGAATGTTCATGGTAGCTATGGAACGGCTTACGATTATGCAACTAATCTTGAACCGATTCTAACTGGACATCCCACTTTTACCAGACTGTACGCCGAAGCAGCGCATGGTCTTGCATCAAAGAAAACCGGCAGTGAAAGAACGATTTTCTTCGAAAAAGCGATAGCCCTGGCCGATAAAGTGGCGTCATATTCCGGTGCTGCTGATATCGATGCCTTAAACGCAGAACTTGTCAAGAAATCAATTATTGAAACTCTCCCGAAAATGGAGGAAACCTATAACTACTCACTTTTTAGATTAGAGTTCAGTGATGTGCCTAGAAGTTACCTAATAATGTCAAAACGGTTTGTATCCTTTACCTCGATAAAAGCACTGCCATATGATCACACCAATTTTAACATATTCAAGTATACCAGTAGCAGTGAGAAGTGGAGTGATGATAAACTGGTCGGCTACCTTCAATATCGCTATGAAGGCCATCCTGAATATGCCGCCTTTCTTGCCAATAGAATGATTGCAAGTGATAAGTTAGATCAAGCTATAGCTATTTTGAAGTCGGCTATCGAAAAAGACAGTGCCGATTGGGAATCACACATCTTGCTTAGTAAACTATTGATCAAAAATAGCAATTATCATCAAGCAGAAGCGATACTCACAAACTATTTTAAAGTAAACGAAAACAATCTACACAGGGTCTCTCAAAGTAATCGAGCCTATTCTGCGGGAAACCGTTTCTATTGGCGAGGTAGATATGAAGAGGCAAAAAAATTCTATCAAATATCCGGTTTATTATCGACCGGCGCAGAAAGTGGTTATGCTTCTCTGCAGCGCTTAGCGTTAATGAAGCACGACTACGAAACCGCCTTGGAATACGCATTTAGAAGAGGTAAACGTTACAACAGCCGATATGGGTATCGTGATTATTTGGGTATTCTTCACTTGGTAGGGGCCCATGCAGATGCATTATCTGGCTTCACCTCTTTGGTATCTCGCTATGATTCTCCACCACTGTGGACATCACTGCTTATTGGTCAACGTATTCAGCGAAATTCAGGGACTCAATACTCCAACATAATTAAAGAAATACTCTCTACTTCATCTGACAGTTTAAAAAAACAGGCTGCTAGGTATATTTTTTTAGATAAAGTCACTGATAGAGTGCCAACCCTAAAAGATCTACAGCAGATGCCTGATTTCGAACCCTCAAAATCTCCAAATTTACTTTCCGAGAATATTATTAAGAACATCGCTGTTGAAACAGGAGTTATTAGTTATGCAAGCAAATGCCCTGACAATGAGACAAATTGTGTCGAGAAAGGCGGCTCGAATCTGCAGCAAATAGCTAAAGCCAAACGAAATAAGTACACTAAGTACTTAGATGCCTTTGTTTCATATAAAGAACAGGATTACAAAGCAGCCTTTATTAAATATCTGACTCATAATCAAACTGATCCAATAATAAAAATTGAATCGGATTTTAAACAATATGGTGAAATATTAGCTCTATTGCACACCAATCATAGGTTGCCGTATCTTGCTATATCAGCCGCTGAAAACAACTATGCGGCTTTTCTTCAATCGCTGCATAAAACCATCAAGAACAATAAAGTAGATGATAATAGTGACTTTGATATATTTTTGACAGAAGCGATAATTTCTGCATTTTCCAAAAAAATTGACAACAGTGTTAAATACCTAAAAAAAGCCTTTAATACAAGGCCACATACCAAGTGGCGGCCAATGTACAGCTGGTACCAAATCACCGAAATATCAGAATGGCTCTATCGCTACAGCAGTGACAAGCGCTTCCTCAATCTGGCATTGGATTGGGCAAAGCGCTATCAGGTCATTCAACCGCAATTTGCATGGGCTTATGCATTTGAAGCGCTATATAGCGATAACAGACAAGACAGAATACGTGCTGCAGGGTTTGCACAATATTTGGATCAGGAATCATATTGGTTATCAAATGTGCCAGTAGACATTAAAAAACTGGGCGAACATTGGTGGAATACCAATAACCCTTTTACTTTGAATCAGCAGGATAAAACACAAAGCGCTTCCATCTGAATATGATTTCAATATAGGTTAATTTTATAGTTGCATAATCGGATAGCTCCTGTGGCGACATTGGCAGCTACCAGGAGTAGTGAAATAGCAGGTTAGGAGGAGGGGGGGTAATACGCTACTCTATCATTGGAACTAGTGTAGTGTCCTATATAAAGCGTGCATTTAGAAAGCCACTCAAGCCGCGAGTGCAAGGCGCAGCCCGCCGGCAATGGCCGTTCCCTATGCAAGGGGTGCAACGCCGCAATCGTGGCTTGAGTGGCTTGCCGCAGGACGAGGCAAGGGATTTAAGCTCAATGTCATGATAGGCCTCGTCTAAATGTATGATTTGTATAGGGCACTACACTAGCACTGCACTCGTTTTCAACTATGATTAAGAGCAGCTTGACCTGAATTTCCATTTTTATTGATATTCAAAATAAATCACAATCAATTAATATGGTTGTGGGTTAGTGGAACTAATTTATTGAGAATGATAATGTTTATTAAGTCTAAATAGAGACATTAAGCAATTCATTTGAAATTACTAAGTCGTTATTAGGTTATGAAGAATGCGTACTAATGAATTCTATCCGAAGACCCACCTTAAAGTGGCGAAGCCGAATTATCACAAATTCTCTCTATTGCTCCTTTTTTCCTACATTCTGACCGCAGCAACTTTTTCTTATGCTGGAGAGAGCATACAGGCGAACCTTCGTGTGGGCTTTATACATGCAGAGGATGAAGCAGGTGAATCGTCAGATGGTTCAGCAATTGGCGGTTATCTTGGCTACATTACACCGACTCGATATGGTATGAGTGCTGGGGTGACTTTTTATACAACTGGCGAGTTGTTTGATGATGAAAACGGGGATTTCTTCTCATCTGAAAATGATAGTTACTCAATATTGGGTCAAGCCTATCTGCAGGGGGAGTACCTTAAAAGCAGACTCAAACTCGGTCGATTTGAACTAGATACACCCCATGCTGATCGAGATGATATACGCATGGTACCGAACACATTTCAGGGCGTTCAATTTACCAATCATGACTTACCAGATACCACACTACACCTGATTCACCTTGATAAATGGGCTGGTATTGATACTGACATACCAGAGCGTTTTCAGGAAGTGAATGGTGATCATGGGATTACAGCATTAGGGGCTCTCTATGAGGGTGTAGAACAACTGACAGCACAAGCCTGGTACTACAGGGGAAGTGATTATGCATCACTCATCTATCTGGATGCAGTTTACCAGAGCGATGATTATACTGTCGGTATGCAGTTTGGTTCCCAGTCAGATGATCGTTCTGATGATTCTGGC
Organism: Candidatus Thiodiazotropha sp.; assembly: GCA_037382205.1. Lineage (GTDB taxonomy): Bacteria > Pseudomonadota > Gammaproteobacteria > Chromatiales > Chromatiaceae > Thiodiazotropha. The sequence continues at coordinate 22,360 of JARRQD010000006.1, read as the reverse complement.
CCAGATGGAGAAGTCTGGGGGATTACGGCGGATTATACGATAGCAGATGTGACTTTAACCGCAGCCTACAACTCAGTTTCAGGCACGGTTACCAATGGTTTTGGTGGTGGCCCGTACTTTACCTCAGCGGATGATCACACCATTGATGGAACCGAGGATCAAAAAGAGACTGCGCTTGGTGTTGAGTACAGTGGTTTAAACGCACATACTTTGGGCCTGTTTCATGTGGATTTTAAACATGGCGCCAATGAGACAGACTACTATGCTAACTATGATATGGATGATCAACTGGCAATAGAGCTGATCTATACGGATATGCATGAAGATGGTGATTTTGTCCGTTTAATCGCAAATTATGGATTTTGATAGAGGTAATGATTGGCAAAATCAGAATACGATGTCATCTATCATAAACTCGATGAAATCGTGTCGCTCATCCCGGCGATCGCCCAAGATCTCTTTCAGGCAGGCCAGGTTGCGCAGATAGGTTACAATTTGACGGTCCTGTTTCGCTTGCAGCTCAAGTTCTTGTTGCCATTGTTTGAGTGCCGTTTCCCGCTTTTTTTACTTTTGTGAAAGAGGTGTTCATAGACCATCATCCTGTCCGGGTGTCCATGAATAAAAGAAGTCTGCTCAAATTGCAGGTGGTTGAGCTGGTCTGAAAGCATCTCACATACGGCGGTTAATTCGGTTTCTGCTAGATCCAGTTGAGGTTTGCTTTGAGCTTGTCCGAAGATTTCCAGTATGGTCAGGATATCATTCTCTTTCCGGGCGATTAACAGTTTGGACAGCAATTGCTGTTTTTGCTGTTTTTTCTCAGGGTCTGACTCTCGATCCGGGTAGAGGTTCTGGGCTGCGCGGCGAAACAGGGTTTTCAGCCAATCGAGACCGCTTTCATTGTGCTTTGCCAGTTCATCGCTATGGTCCGGTCTGTCCGGTTGCTGTCTGGCCTCCTCGAATAGACTCTCCAGGTCATCTTCAAAGGAGTCGTCATAGCCGAACAGCTCTTCCTGGCAGGCCTCTTCGTCAACTTCCTCTTCTTCGATACTCTCCCGGATTGCTTGATGAAACTGCTCAACGGTCATACCCTGTGACTTGGCGAGGAATTGGCTATATTTGTCCTTCAGCGTTTCGGCGGTTTCTGGATCCACAGGGGCAATTTGGGTTATCACTAGATTCATCACCCATTCATTGATTTCATCGCGATGCCACTGTAACAAGCTCTTTCGGCTGGTGAATTTAATCAATTTTTCAGTCAGCTGTATGTTTGTATTCAGCTGATTAAGGTTTGATTCCCTGCGGATCCGATGATAGTTCCCTGTCAGTTCGTCGAGTTCTTGCATGAATTGTTTATTGAGACGTTTTTGACGTTTAAGTTGCTCCTGAAGTTTGTGAAATCGATTTTCTAACGGTGATGATTTCTTTTGCGGGTGGTTTTTTATTGAGAGAGATTAACATTTGATGAGTTTTGCGAGTTGGTTTTTTAGCTGATTCTATAGGCGGTTTGGGGCTCATGTATAGCCTACTGGATCTTTCTGGCCGTTCTTATGCCAATGCCTTCCACCTGGAAAAGCGCCTCTTCGTTCGCCGTCATGACGTTACGTACGTTACCAAAATGCTTCAAGAGATGGTGTGCATGGCTGGCTCCAACACCTGGTAGTCCCTGCAGGATGTGAAGTTGTGTTTTACGTTTGCCTTTGGGGTGACGACTGTTGCCAGGTAGAGTGTGTTGAGGGGCTTGAATGAGGTGGGAAAGCAAAATGGATACAGATCATATGCCTATCTTTGCGCTAACTGCTGATGTATCAACACATAACCGAAAAAAATGCTTCGAATCAGGATTTGATGAGTTCTTAACCAAGCCCTATACAAAAGCAACAGTCAGGTATCTCATAGATAGATTAAGTAGAATAAACAGATAAAAGCTTAATCGTCCCTTCTTTCAACCAACTCCGGATCGGCCGTAATCTCCCGATAGACCTCGATCCGTGAGCCCTCTTCAACAACCGCATCGAGTTTTGCGATCTTGCCGAAGATACCCACCTTCTGACGTGTCAGATCAATCTCAGGAAATTGATCGAGTAGGCCTGATTTCTCTATGGCTTGACGCACGGTTGAGCCATCAGGTACTTCAAGTTTTAGCCAAAGTTGTTTGAACTTATCCGCGTAGGCAACACCAATATTCATTTCACTATACTCTGCAGTGCACAATCATGAGGATTCAGGTTGTAATTCAGTCGAAGCATCAGCAGCTTGTTGCTCTCTTTCAGCCAGTTTACGATCAAGCAGTCGCTTCAGTGCCAGAATAAAACCCAAAACCAAAAAGCCTCCAGGCGGCAAAATGATCAATAGAAAACCTTTGTAATTCTCAATCAGAGTGAACTCAATGAAATGGGCCCAGCCACCGAGCAGTTGAGCGGCATTACTGAATAGCGTACCACTACCAAGGATCTCTCTGGCCGCACCCAAAAACACCAGTGCAAAGGTGAAACCTACGCCCATCATCAATCCATCGTACATCGACTTCATAACGGTATTTCGGGATGCAAAGGACTCAGCTCGGCCAAGAATGGCGCAATTGGTCACGATTAAAGGGATAAACAGTCCCAATACCTTATGCAGATCATGAACCCAGGCATTCATCGACATGTCGACCAGTGTTACCAGCACTGCAATGATCAAAACAAATACCGGTATCCGTACCTGAGGGGTGATAATGCCACGCAACAGAGAGATGAATAAGCCGGAAGCAACCATGACAACCGTAGTTGCCAGTCCCATTCCCAGGCCATTCGTTGCCGTTCCGGTTACGGCCAATAGAGGACATAGCCCCAGAGCTTGTGCAAAAACAATATTGTTATCCCACAAGCCATCTTTGGTAATACGTTTATATTCGCTACTCATAATCGGTTTACTCACTCAATGAGGCGCGTTGAAGAGGCTCATCATCTGAATTGATTACAGGTGGGCGGAGCAGTTGATCCATATGTTGCTGGAAAAAGACCAGCCCATCATGGACTGCCGCTACAACCCCGCGGGGGGTGATGGTTGCGCCACTGAACTGGTCAAACTTTCCACCATCCTTTTTCACATGCCATTGCTGATTGGTGGTATTTTCCAGGGAGTGGTCGTTAAAGCCTAAGATCCAGTCATCCTTGGCTTCCTCGATTTTGTCCCCCAGTCCTGGAGTTTCAGCATGGGATAGTACTCTGACGCCAAGTATCTCTCCCTTGGCATTGATCCCCATAATGAGTCGAATATCTCCGGCATATCCTTTGCCAACCACTTCCCAAGCGAGGGCATTGACCCGCATGCCCTGTAGGCCACGGTAGACGGTCAGATTGCCTCCTTTGCTGTCAGGGATGTTCAAAGGCTGATCGAGTAAATTACTGTCATAGTGCTCAGCTGGAATAACCTGATTCAGAGAACTCAGCAGATCCTCTTGTTGTCTTGCCTTGATGCCATCCTTTGTGGCGAGATTGCCGGCCACCAGGAGTGCGGTTGCCAGGGTGGAGAAGCCGCCAAGCAGAACCGCTTGATAACCAACTCGTTTACGATATGCGGGCTCTTTTGGTGTACTCATTTGATATCGGCTCCCTCATCGGCGTAAACCAAGGGCTCACCTTTCCGATCACGCCCATAAATTCTTGGTTTCAGATAGTGATCGATCAATGGGGTACAGGCATTCATTAACATCACAGCAAAGGCGACACCTTCCGGATATCCCGCCCAGGTTCGAATGGCAAACACCAGCAGACCGCAACCAGCGCCAAACAGAATCTGGCCGCGGATTGAAACCGGTGATGTGACAAGGTCTGTGGCAATGAAGAAGGCACAGAGTATGGCGGCGCCACTGAACAGATGGGTTATTGGACCAACATAGTTTTCCGGGGACATCAGATGGAACAGGCTGGCCAGCAGTGCCAAGGTGACCAGCATCGAGACAGGGATATGCCAGGTAATGATTTTTTTATAGATGAGAAACAGACCACCGAATAATAGCAACAATGCGGAGGTTTCGCCTAGGCTGCCTGAGCTCTGTCCCCATAGCTGCTGCCAGATCGATGCAGTGGTAGTTGATGCTTCGGGCAATGCAACACCTCGACCCAACTCGGTCTTAAGATGTCCCAGGGTAGTTGCACCACTGACGGCATCAATCGCATCTGAACTACCAAAAGTAATTGCCAGACTCTCCAGAAAGCCAGGAGCCTGTGCCGAGAACAGGGGTACGGGCTGATTGAAAAGGGTCATTTCCAGAGGAAATGAGATCAGTAGGGCAACCCGTGCCACCATGGCCGGGTTGAAGAGATTCTGACCGATACCGCCAAATACCTGCTTGGCGACAATGATCGCCAGCAGGGCACCGACCAGCGCAATCCACCAGGGCGCCCAGGGAGGTAGCGTCATTGCCAACAGCCAGCCCGTCAGTATGGCAGAGCCATCCATGAGAAAGGGTTTGATCGGTTTGCCAGCAAGTTGCAACGAGAATGCCTCTGCGGCCACACAGGCGACGATGGTGGTAACAAATAGAAATATCGCAGGCCAGCCGAATTGGTAGAGTCCAAACAGGGTGGCCGGGAGTAGACTGAGCATGACCAGCCCCATGGTTCTGCTAATGCTGCTTTTGGCGTGGGTGTATGGGCCGGAAATAGTTGTCTCGTCACTCATGATCCAGCTCCTGCAACCGCAGCCTTTTCAGCCTCTCTCTTTTTCTTCTCCGCCATCTCTTTTTTACGCTTGGCCATGGCTTCGCGTTTGGCCTGTTTGATCTTCTCCATGCGCTCAGTTCTTGCTTCTGCGAGGCGCTTGGTCTCTTTCTGTTTATGTTGCGCCCGTTGTCTGGAGGCCAACTCACCCTTGGCATAGTTAAAATATTGTACCAGGGGGATGTGGGATGGGCAGACATAGGCGCATGAGCCACAGGCGATGCAATCGAGCAGTCCCAATTTTACTGAGCTGTCGAGACTGCCGGCCCGGATATGATTTGCCATTTCGAGTGGTACAAGCCCACAGGGGCAAGCATTGACACAGCTTGCGCAGCGGATACAGGGCATTTCAGTGGTGGCTTTGTTCTCTTTGCCAGACAGGGCCAGTAAGCCATTACTGCCTTTTATAGCTGGGACACGCAGACTTGGTAGAGGTTGTCCCATCATTGGGCCGCCACTGATCAGACATTCTGGTTCAGCATTGAATCCACCACAGTAATCGACCAGATTGTTGAGCGGGGTTCCAATCAACACCTCAACATTTTTAGGCGTTTGTATCGATTCGCCGGTGACCGTCATTACCCTTGAAATCAGTGGTCTGCCTAAGTGTATAGCGTCATAAACAGCGCGTGCAGTGGCCACATTGTGCACCACCACGCCAATATCTGCTGTGAGTCCACGTGCCGGGGTCTCTTTTCCAACCAGGGTCTGTACAAGATGCTTTTCAGAACCCATCGGATAGCGGGTCGGTAGGCCGACCACCGTGATCATGTCGCTTTCCTTTGCGGCTTCTCTGATGGCGGCTTGTGCATCGGGTTTGTTATTCTCAATGCCGAACAGGACATGATCCACGTCCAGTGCTCGGGCCATTAATTTCACCCCTTCAACCACCTGCATCGCCTGTTCGCGCATCAGACGATCATCACAAGTCAGATAGGGTTCACACTCAGCACCGTTTATCACCAGTGTATGCAGCGTGTATCTTTTGCGCAGATTCAGCTTCACTGCTGAAGGAAAGGTTGCCCCACCCATGCCAACAATCCCCGCACGAGCTACTCGATCAGCGATCTCTTCCGGAGTGAGCTGGTCAGGATTGTCACAAGGTTCCAGGTTATCAAGCCAATCATCCTTGCCATCCGGTTTTAGGGTGATGGTTCTCACAGAGAGGCCAGATGGGTGGTGAGCCGGGTATCCGCCAACGCCCATGATCCGGCCGGATGTGGGCGCATGTACCGGTGCTGAAATTGCACCCTGGTTGCGTGCCAGCAATTGTCCTTTTTTGACTTCATCCCCCCGCCTGACCAACGGTTCGGCTGGGGCGCCTATGTGCTGTTGCAGGGGAATATGCAGAAGCGACGGCATCGGCAGTTTCTCGATGGCCTGCTCGGCACTTAACTTCTTACGGTCGTCTGGATGAACGCCGCCTCTGATTTTAAACAGTTTTAAAATATTAGCCGTTGTCATGACTATGCCACCTTAGCTGGTTCAGGCCAGTACCAAGTCTGCAATGTCTTACTGATTGGACGCATCTCTATACACTCAGTGGGGCAGACGTCATAACATTTCTCACAGCCGGTACAGGCATCAGCAAATACCGCATGGATCTGCTTAGGCCCACCGAGAATGGCATCGGTGGGACATCGCTTAAAACACTTTGTACAACCGACACACAAATTCTCATGTACGAAAGCAACCATCGGTGCTTTCTCCTCAACGGATGAAAGGTCGATGCTGACCCCCATTTTTTCCGCCAAAGACTCAGCCAGGGCTTTACCTCCGGGAGGACACATGGTAACCGGCGCCTCACCATTGGCTACAGCTTCGGCGGCAGGGGTACAACCGGGATAGCCACATTGGCCACATTGAGAACCAGGGAGAAGCCCTTCGATCTCCTCCTGCAGTGGATTTCCTTCAACAGCTAAGTATTTTGCTGCGATGCCGAGCATGGCCCCCATGGAGAGGCCAAGTGCAGATAATACGAGGATTGCAGAAACCATCATTGCATCTCCAACTGTCAATACAGATCCATACAAATCAATTCATATGATTTGTCTGTTAAGTGATCTGTTTCCATTTGTTTAAAGAACATTAAGCTCTCCGTTACATCAGCCTCTTTGCTGAGCTTCAGCTACTGGCTGGTCAAACCCGCGAACCCCATGAACGCCAGTGACATCAAACCAGCCACCACATAAGCAATTGGCGCGCCACTGAAGATCTGGGGTACATTGGCCAGAGCGAGTCGTTCGCGTAATCCGGCGAACATAACAAGTACCAGGGTGAAGCCCAGTGCAGAACCAAAACCATAGAGAAGACTTTCAAGAAAGCTGTTCTCCTGCTGCACATTCAGTAGGGCGACACCCAGCACAGCGCAGTTGGTGGTGATCAGCGGGAGAAAAATTCCGAGCACCTGATAGAGGGCTGGGGAGGTCTTGCGCACCACCATTTCGGTAAATTGAACGACAACCGCGATCACCAGGATGAAGGTCAGGATTCTCAAAAAGCCCAGATCCAGAGGCTGTAATACAAAGTGTTCCAGCAGCCAGCCAGCAAACGCAGCCAGGGTCAAAACAAAGGTTGTGGCCAAGCCCATGCCCAGAGCGGAATCAAGCTTGTTTGAGACCCCCATTAAAGGACACAAACCGAGAAACTTGACCAGCACGACATTGTTGACCAGCGCCGTTGATAGAATGATGAGAATATATTCCATAAATAGCCATCAGATTTAATTAATGGCAATTACCCAACAAGAAATATGCCAATCAGGTAAAACCTTCTAATCGGTGCCCCAAAGCACAATTCAATTTTCCCTGAGAGCGCAGAAATAGGGGGTTGATTTAAATAAGCACTATTTTAGTGCGGAAATGCACCCTAACGGATCAATACCCTGTTTGTCGTCTTCATGACAGATTTGCCTAATGGCTTTGTAGATTACATAACAAACAGTACATTGCCGGTGAGTAACTCAGGAGAGGTGGTGCTGGTATGGGAATTGCAAAGTTTTTGTAAGGTTTCGATTTTTACTTTCGCATTAAGGTGCAGCTCGCAATGATCCAGCGCAAAATACAAACTACAAACAGCGATATAGTTGACAGGATCAATGATTTTCTGGCCTCTCCACCGGAGGGGACACCAGCCGAAGTACTCGAAGCATTCAGCAGTTTGGATGGCAATCAGTTCTTACCCCCCAAGCTGTTCTATGAGTTGGTTGAGCAGGCGCCTATCGCGATCTCCATCACCGATCCGACAGCTCGAATCCTCTATGTGAATCGTGCCTTTGAGACCTTGACCGGATATGCAAGAGAAGAGGTGATTGGAAAAAACGAGTCAGTGCTATCCAGTAAATCGACGCCGAAGTCTGTCTATCGTGAGCTATGGGAGACCATTCAAAGTAACAAGGTCTGGCAGGGCACACTGGTAAACCATCGAAAATCGAAACAGGAGTACCTCGCCGAGCTAACCATCTCCCCTGTCAACAGCAGTAAGGGACAAACCGCCTATTTTCTTGGTATGCATCGGGATATCACCGAGATGCATCAGCTGCAGCAACGCTTAAAGTTTCAGAAGAACCTGACTGAAGCGGCATTGAACGCCGCACCGATGGTCGTTGCCGTTGTTGGTTCCGATCGTAAGGTGTTGCTGGACAACCATGCCTACAAAGCCCTGATTGGGGATTTTCGGGGTGTGGATCCGGCCTCGCTGATTCTTGAGGCTTTAGAGCAACAGGTCGGTATAGACCTGGGAAAGGTCTGTCAGGTTGGTAATGGTTTCAATAATGTGGAGATCAGACTGGATCCTCCAGGCGGCGCCTCACCCAGATGGTTTACCTGTTCTGGCACCAATGTGCCGGAACTGGATGAAGCCGCACACAACTATTTCAAGCAAGCTGAATCACCTCGTTGTTGTCTGCTGCTGATTGCCAATGAGGTCACCAGCAGCCGCAATCGTATCCAGGAAGCGCGGCTCAATATGATTCGCGCCAATATGGCCGAACAGCAAATGGTGCAAACCATGCGCGAGGCGATCTCCGGGGCTATCTTCAAGATTCAGGCGCCATTGAATGTGATCAAAGCGGCGATTTCCATGCCCGCTGCGAGCCAAGAGAGTATGGGGATGAGGATCGTTCTTCAACAAGCCTTGAAGAGTGGTGATGAGGCGATGGAGAGTCTGCATGATGCGCTACCCAGTCCTATTGTGGAGCAAACCTCACTGGTTAATATCAATGAGCTGCTACATGAAGTGGTGAAGCTTTCAACAGAGAGTCTGCTCTCGTCCGGTATTGTTGTCGACTGGCGACCGGCGCCAGTACTCGCTGAAGTCACAGGACGTATCAACGCACTGCGTGGACTCTTTAAGTACCTCATCGACAACGCCATAAAGTCAGTGATTGAGGCCAAGCAGGACTATCGTGAAATACGCATTCAGACCAGACAGGATAATCAAGATTTATTGATCGAAGTTATGGATAACGGGGTGGGTATTCCAAATGCCCATCGATTAAAAGTTTTCGAACCATTTTATTGTGGTTGGGAGCAACCAAAGGAACATGCAGGGATGGGATTGACCATGGCACAAGAGGTCGTCATCGGACATGGTGGCAATATTGAGATAGATGCAGATTTTCTTGGTGGCTGTCGAGTGTTTGTCAGACTCCCTCTGAACGGTATGGAGGGTATGCTTTAATGAGTTCGACGGATATCAAAGTGGACAATATCGCACCGGAACATAACAGTATTGTTCTGGAGTCGGAATTGGAAAGCCTCTACCAGGTTAGTCAGGTACTGAGCCGCTCACTGGATTTTAGAGAGACCTTGACAGAGGTGCTCAGCCGGCTGAGCGATACCGCCAAATTGCGTCACGGTATGATTTGCTTGCAAGATGACAGCAGCGGTGAGCTGTTGGTGACAGCGCTGCATGAAAATCCTGCGCCTTTTAACACCGTTCGCTATAAGCCCGGAGAAGGCGTGGTTGGTGCCATCATGTCGAGTGGTAAACCATTGGTTGTCAGGCGTATCTCTGATGAAGATCGATTTCTAGACCGCTTGGGTGTCTATGATCCAGAGTTACCATTTGTTGGCGTGCCCATTCTGATTGGTGAAGAGACGGCTGGGGTGCTGGCCGCGCAGCCCTTGGGCAGTATCAGCTTATTGAAACTGCATGAGCGTTTTCTGCAAATGGTCGGAAATCTGATTGGTCAGAGTGTACGTCTGGCCAAGAAGGTTGAAGATGAGCGATTGGCGTTGAAAGATGAGCGTGATTCTCTGCGTCGAAAAGTCCGTGGAGAGCATGGTTTCTCCAACATGGTTGGGCATACTCCGAGCATGAGGATGATCTTCGAGCAGGTGCGCCAGGTGGCGAAATGGAATACCACAGTGCTGGTGCGAGGTGAATCGGGAACTGGTAAAGAGCTGATCGCCAATGCGATCCACTACAACTCTCCTAGGAGTAGTGGTCCCTTCATAAAGCTCAACTGCGCCGCTTTGCCCGATACCCTGTTGGAGACAGAACTGTTCGGACATGAAAAAGGCGCCTTCACCGGTGCGGTCAACCAGCGTAAAGGACGCTTTGAGCAGGCCCATGAGGGAACCATCTTTCTCGATGAGATCGGTGAAATCAGTCCTACGTTCCAGGCCAAGTTGCTGCGGGTACTGCAAGAAGGCGAGTTTGAGCGGGTAGGTGGCGTAAAGACCCATGTCGTGGATGTCCGGGTTGTGGCCGCGACCAACAAGGATCTCGAATCGGAGGTGCAGGAGGGTAATTTCAGGGAGGATCTCTACTATCGTCTGAATGTGATGCCGATTCAGATGCCAGCCTTGCGTGAACGTAAAGAGGATATCCATGATCTTTCCCGCTTTCTGGTGAGTAAAATCGCCAAAAGCCAGGGGCGTGAGTTATCCATAGACGATGGTGCCGTCCGGTTATTAATGCATCACGACTGGCCGGGAAATGTGCGAGAGCTGGAAAACTGCCTGGAACGTGCTGCGGTGATGAGTGGTGAAGGAGCGATTGATGAAAAAGCGATCAATCTGAGCGGTCTCAAGCCCATGCTGGATCAGAGCTATTCTCAGGCAGCAACCACCAGCAAAATCGATTTTGATGACCCAGATCTGGATGAGCGTGAACGGGTTATTGCCGCATTGGAGCAGGCGGGTTGGGTACAGGCCAAGGCGGCAAGGCTGCTCGGTATGACGCCGAGACAGATCGGCTACCGGATTCAGACCCTGAACATAAAAGTCCGGCAGATGTAAGTGGTTTCTGTCGTTTGTCATACAGAGTGTGTAAGCCGGTCTGTATACAAACTGACAGATTCATTGAAGAGATAATAAATATCTAATAAAAACATAAGGATGCATCGTTTTAAAAACTAGGCACGCAGATTGCATTATCACTCTCAAGCGTAATAACAACCTCATTGTGTCGCTATTTGGAGGCCGGATGATGGAATTGAAAGTGATAGGTCAATCAGCAGATAACACAGCTGAAAGTGGGTGTAGTTCATCCGGATGTGGTGGTAGTAGCGATCAGTTGTCGCATCTACCTGACCACATCAAAGAGAAGGTGCATAACCATCCCTGTTATTCCGAAGAGGCGCACCACCATTTTGCGCGCATGCATGTGGCGGTGGCTCCGGCCTGTAACATCCAGTGTCACTACTGCAATCGAAAATACGATTGCGCCAATGAATCACGCCCTGGTGTGGTCTCTGAACTGTTGACGCCGGATCAGGCAGTAAAAAAGGTGATGGCGGTCGCTGCCAACATTCCGCAAATGACCGTATTGGGTATTGCCGGCCCTGGTGATCCTCTGGCCAACCCGGAACGGACTTTTGAAACCTTTCGTCAGCTCACCGAAAAGGCGCCAGACATCAAGCTCTGCGTCTCGACCAATGGTCTGTCACTGCCCGATCAGGTGGAAGAGCTGTGTAAGCACAACATCGATCATGTGACCATCACCATTAACTGTGTCGATCCAGATGTCGGTGCCAAGATCTACCCATGGATCTTCTGGAACAATCGCCGCATCAAAGGCAGAAAGGGCGCAAAAATATTGATCGAACAGCAGCAAAAGGGTCTGCAGATGCTGACCGATCGGGGCATTCTGGTGAAGGTCAACTCTGTGATGATCCCTGGTGTGAACGATCAGCATTTGGAAGAGGTGAGTAAGGTCGTCAAACAAAAGGGCGCCTTCCTACATAATGTAATGCCACTGATTGCAGAAGCCGAACATGGCACATTCTATGGTGTTATGGGACAGCGTGGCCCGACCCATGATGAGTTGCAAAATCTGCAGGATAAATGTGCTGGTGACATGAATATGATGCGTCACTGTCGCCAGTGTCGCGCCGATGCAGTGGGTATGCTTGGTGAAGACCGAGGTGATGAATTCACCATGGATAAGGTAGAAGTGATGGATGTTGACTATGAGCAGGCGATGAAAAAGCGTGCTGATTATCAGGCAGAAATCGAAGCCAAGCGTGAAGCACAGAAGAAGGGTGCCAACGAAACCTTTATTCCGCTTACCGCACTGACCCAACGGAAAAAAGAGACTCGTCCAGTACTGATGGCGGTCGCTACCAGCGGTGGTGGTGTGATCAATCAACATTTCGGTCATGCAAAAGAGTTCCTTGTCTATGAAGCGTCGATGAGTGATGTGCGCTTTATCGGCCACCGCAAAGTCGATCTCTACTGTTCAGGCGGTGATACCTGCGGGGATGCAGAGACAACTTTGCAAAAGACGATTCGTGCACTTGAAGGCTGCGAAGCCGTCCTTTGCTCAAAGATCGGCTATGAGCCTTGGGAAATGCTGGAAGAGTCCGGTATTCAACCGAATGGTGAATATGCAATGGAGCCGATCGAAGAGGCGGTGGCTAAACTCTATGCAGAAATGGTTGAGAGCGGCCAACTTGAGCAACCAAAGCAGGCAGATCAACTACAGGCTGGCGCCTGAGGAGTAGAGCATGGCTTATGAAATCATAGAAAGTTGCGTCAACTGCTGGGCTTGCGAACCGCTTTGCCCAAGCGAAGCGATCTTTGAAGCCAGACCTCATTTTAAGATCGATGCAAAGAAGTGTACTGAATGCGAAGGTGACCATGCAGAGCCTCAATGTGTCAGTATCTGCCCGATTGAAGGGGCAATTCTCAATCCATTCTCTGAACCAGCCAATCCTCCCGGTTCCTTGACTGGGATACCACCGGAAAAGATGCAAGAGGTCATGGCTGAGATTCAATCCCGTTAGGAGATTATCCGATGTTTAATCAGAAATTAGCGCTGCAGACTGTGGTCTGTAAACCCGCCAAGCCTGATCGCTACTGGATGAGATTTGTTCGTGAACACTTTGTTAAACCGGCCGACTCCCTGCCTCCGAGAGGTTTGGTACTGCCAGAGAGATTGTGGCAACGCCAATCCGCATTGATTATGAGCATGCAGGAGACTCAACGAGATGACTGATCTGGTTTTTTATGAAAAGCCAGGATGTATCGGAAACAAACAGCAAAAAGCGATTTTGCGTAAATTGGGTATCGGATTGGAGGTACATGATATCCTCTCTGAACCCTGGACTGCTGAACGCTTGCGGTCTTTTTTTGGCACTAAAGCCATACCCATGTGGTTTAATGATAGCGCGCCCCAAGTAAAAAGTGGGGAGATCCGAATACACCAACTTGATGAGTCTGAAGCGTTGCGCTTAATGGTAGAACAACCGATACTGATCAAGCGGCCATTGATGACCTATCAATCGTTCAATCAGTCTGGTTTTACCCCTGGACCAGTGCTTGATGCGCTTGGGGTAAATCTGGATGGAGGACAAAATGTCGAGAGCTGTCCGATGTCAGAACAACCCTGCGAGACAGTTCCGTGAGTAGTGCTGTCGATGTTTCCAGCCACAGAGATGCTGTTGAATTTGCTGATGGTGTCTACTGGATTGGCGCGCTCGATCCTACCTTGAGAACCTTCGACATCATACTCAGCACAGCAAATGGTACTAGCTATAACGCCTATCTGGTCAAAGGTCAGGATGGTGTGGCGATAATCGATACAGTCAAAGAGAATTTTAGTGATGAGTTTTTTGCCCGTCTCGAATCGGAAGTTGATTATAACGAGATCAAAGCGATCATACTCAACCATCTCGAACCTGATCATACTGGTGCTTTACCTGAGCTAATGCGTCGAGCGCCTCAAGCAAAACTCTATATCTCTCAACGCGCCACTTCGATGCTGAAAGCATTACTCAAACCGTCTGGGGATAGTTTTGAGTATACAACGGTCAATACTGACGACCGAATCTCACTCGGTGATCGAACCATATGTTTTCTACATACCCCATTTTTACATTGGCCAGATACCCAGTGCAGCTACCTGGAAGAGGAGGGGATCCTCTTTTCTGGTGATATCTTTGGCTGTCACTATTGTGATAAAAGATTGTTCAATGATTTGGTCGGTGATTTTAGGTTTTCATTCGACTACTACTACGCCCATATCATGCGCCCTTTTAAAAAGCATGTGATGGATGCGCTGAAACTGATTGAACCGCTGAAGCTTAGACAGATCGCACCAACCCATGGCCCAATCCTCAGGGAGCGGCCAAGACGTTACGTTACACACTATCGGGAACTCTCCACCTCAAGCCTGTCCCGGGAAATCGGAGTGGCTGAGCAGTCGTTGGTGATCTTCTATATGAGTTCATATGGCAATACAGCTCGTATGGCGGAAGAGATCAATGAAGGCGCAAATGATATTGAGGGAGTTAGAGTCTCTCTGTATGACCTGGAAGGTGGCGAAACAGGGCCTTTCGTTGATCTGATTGAAGAGGCCGATGCCTTACTGTTCGGGTCTCCAACCATCAATGGCGATGCCGTTAAACCGGTCTGGGATCTGCTCTCTTCGCTTGCCGTAGTCAATCTCAAGGGGAAACTCGGAGGCGCTTTCGGTTCCTATGGCTGGAGTGGTGAAGCGGTAGCCATGATTGAAGACAGAATGCGCGGCTTGAAAATGCGAATTCCGCAACAGGGCTTACGAATTAAACTAATACCCACTGAGGACGAATTGCTAGAGTGCCGGAAATTTGGCAAGGCGATCGCCGAGCAAATGGTCGGGAAAAAACAGCAAAATCCAGTGATCGACATGGCCGATCTGGCATGACTCTGAGAGTCATTAATTGATATAAACTAAGGTGAAATGAAATGGCAAAAGCAAAGATTACCTTTCAAGATATAGACCAGACGGTCAATGTGCCTGCCGGAACCAGAGTCATCGAGGTCTCTGAGAAAATTGGCGCAGGAATTGTCTACGGATGCAGAGAAGGGGATTGTGGCACCTGCATGATGCATGTGGAAGAGGGCTGGAATAATTTAACTGAACCATCAGTGCTGGAAGAGAAGGTACTGAAGGAAAATATGGCAGGACGTCATGACCGGCTTGCTTGCCAGGCCCAGATTCTGGGTGACTGCTGTGTAAAGCCGACCTGATATCACTTGCTAGGAGTTGATGAGATGCCACTGATTACCTGCGCAATTCGGGTTAAGTACATCAGCGATAAAGAGCCCATGGGCTACCATCTTGAGGAGAAGGAAAAAAAGATTCTTTGCGAGTTGGGGAAAATCAGCCAGCAGGAGATGGAAAAAATGATCGTTGATGATCTACCAAGCGAATGGAGACTGGCCTGCCAGTTTATTCCCAGGGATGAAGACATCGTTGTCGAATATGAGACGCTCTGATGTCGAATATGGCTCCCATCAGAGATGATGTAACGGCCTGTTATAATAGGCTGACCGGCGCTGCTGCACGCCGGGATGAAGCTGTAGAAGCCACCCTGGCGCGCATTATTGCTTCCTGGGCTTATGGTCAAAGTGTTTTGCCTCAATGGCTGGGGCTTGGGGAACTGGAGTTTCGGCGTATGCTGCACCACCATTTTCCCGCCATTCAACCACACAGCCTATTAGGTTACGATCATCCGCCTATGTGTGAGAATGATGAGGAGATGGGTGATCTGCGCAACTTACTACTCAGCAATCGGGCTCAACAGAGCCAATCTGAACATTGGTTGGTCGAGATAATGATCTTTGGCTGCCTGGGTAAGGATCATCTATGGCAGGATCTGGGGCTCTGGAGTCGTGCTGATCTCTCTCAACTGATGTCTAACCATTTTACGCCACTGTTTGAAATGAACTCTAAAAACATGAAATGGAAGAAATTTCTCTATAAACGGCTGTGCGAAACAGAAGGCATTTATACTTGTCGAGCTCCCAGCTGTGAAGCCTGTGCTGACTATTCGGTTTGCTTTGCACCTGAGGACTCATAAAATACAACTTTTCAGGCTGTTATACATCCCATAGTCATCCGCCTGCCTGCAGCGAGGCAACAAAACACCGCTGTAGCCATACTACAGTCAGTTTTGATAAACGGTACAATATGTTAGGGCGTAAAACCATCTTCGATAGCAAAATTTCAAAGCATGCACTATCGTCTTATCTGGGCTTGGCCATTGGCGACGCACTGGGTGCCACCACAGAATTCCTCACCCCGAATGAAATACAAGCACAATATGGCACTCATGATTCCATTACAGGCGGCGGCTGGTTACATCTGAAACCCGGTCAGGTAACGGATGATACTGAGATGAGTTTAGCCCTGGGGGATGCACTGCTCAGAAGTGGTGGTGTAAGTGCCAAAGTAGTCGCAGAATCATTTAGTGACTGGATGCGCAGTAAACCTGTTGATATCGGTAATACGGTAAGGAGAGGGGTCATACAGTTCAGGAATACTGGGCGCCCATGGGTTGATGAAAACGAATATGATGCTGGAAATGGGGCCTGCATGCGCTCACTACCCATTGCCATCCTTTATGTCAACAGTCCACAGGATACCCTGGTTGTTGCATCCCGCACGCAAGCGCATACAACCCATAACAATCCTCTCTCCGATGCTGGAACCGAGGCTCTGCTTGAGATGTGTGTGGCAGCGATGAGAGGTGAGGATAAAGCCAGTCTTAGACAAATCGCTGACCGGCTGGTGGAAAACCATAAAGTGTTTCGTTTTGATGGTCGACGTGTCGAAAACCCGAGCGGTTACATCGTTGAGACTCTGCAGGCGGTTTTTCAGGCCCTATTTGATCATGACAGTTTTGAATCCATCCTCATTGATGTGGTCAACCGGGGAGGGGATGCGGATACGACTGGAGCCATTGCAGGGATGATCGCGGGCGCTTATTACGGAATGAGTGAGATCCCCAGCAGATGGCTGAAAAAAATAGACCCCTTCATCGTGAAGCGTTGTAAATCACAAACCGCTGATTTGCTTGAAATTGCTGCAAATCATCCCGGCGTATCGACTTAGGGTCGGGGAAATAAATAATCATCTGCAAGTCGGCAATGGCGTAATAGGGTTGTCGAAATACTTTACATCGTGTTTATCATCCCTGTCATAAAAATGGAATTAATCCTTAACTATCAGTAAGTCATAAAGCTTGGCATAGGTATTGCTCAAGATACAGTTATCATCTGATGACGGTATTGATGATTGAGCAACTTCAGTGACATTGAGTAGCGCCAGGAGTAGTGCAAGTGATAAATCCATTTGAATATAAAGCTGATACTGCAAGACTTAGCAGTTCACTTCTCACTGGTATTGAGCCTGATGCTGAATGCCAGATGAATTCACCCATGCAGCATGATAATCGTAACTCAATACTCGATACAGTTGATCGAACCAAAACCTGTTGCATATCAAAAAGGAATGGTACAGTTCGACGCTTAGTCTGGTTTTAATCAGACCAAAAAACACCAACTTTTTGTAATTTCCTTTACCAACCGGTTCCACTCGGTCATACGGCCTCAGTTCAATAACTCGATAGAAACAGTTTAGCTGCTGGCTTTCTCTGCGAGTTCATGTTTTACCATTTTCTGAACTTTTCGCGCGATATACTGAGAAAAGTCTTCAACATTCTCATACTCATACTCGAGCGCCAGTGCGGTGATCTCTTTCATCAGGCTGCGTAATTTTGCGATTTCCGTTAAACTACGACCACAGGTGAGGCAAACCTCACCATTGTCACGGCAGGCGGTTTTTCCTTGGCAGGGTTTAAAGGTGGCCATATTACTCTTCAATAGTTGCTTAGCTTAAGCTTGGTGTCGCTTTTAGATCTGCCCTATACAGTTCAATTTTCAGGGTTGAGCAAAGGGGAGAGTAAGACTACCCTCTTTGTCCTCTCTCAAATGATGTGTAACCATTCAGATGCCCCCCAAATTAGGGGGTATCCAGGATCGGCTTAGTTTACTTAACAGGCTGCATCTGCTTGCAGTAAAGGGGCTTGATCCGGCTCACTGCTTACGCCGGGGATAGATGTGCCAAGAAACGTGTCGATATCGGCTTCGATAATCTCGATATTCATTTTCTTGCAGAAACGCCGTTCTTTCTCATTTGGTTCAGCGATGAGTGCCCAAGCGGCAGGCTGTCCCGCAGCATAGATGATATCAGAAAGAACCATACGTTCTGTATCCCGGTTCATTCTAAGTCCAAGAAACAGATATTGTTTACCCTTGCGCGCGGATTTTAGAAAACTTGGTATTGCAAAACCACCCATCAGTTCAGTGATGTAGTCCACATAGTCTGCGTCTGAGGCGATGTAGGTTGCATCGGGTAGCGGGCTTCCCATCGGTTTGAATAGAATTGGCAGACTCGGATCAACTTCACTCTGATCAATCTCTTTGTCCGAGTACTTTTCACCATCATGGTGATGGATGCGAAATCGATAATCTGTTCCACCGATTCTGGAAATGCCACGTATCAAGGTATGGGGTGTTTTGGCGTAGCTCTGCTGTAACTGGATATCCCGATTGATATCGACCACATATTGAGGTTTAACCGCTTCCAACCAAGCGTGTAAAGGTGATTGAGACCAGGTTTGATTGGCGTATAGATCATCAAGAAATCGATTCACTGTTGTCCGACCACGTTTAAGCTCCACATCCATGGCGGCACGGGCAAACTCATACATCAGTCTTGGCGCCATTGGGCGGCCGCCATTCATAGCAAGTATCAGGCTGTCACTGTCTGCAGGAATCGGCTCACCTGTGTCAGTATGAAACGAACCAGTAAGTGCGCCTGCACCAAGGTAGGGCACAATTGCGCCATCCTCTACACCTGCTTTTAGCTCTGATAATTCTACGTCAGACATGACCTGCCTCCAGATTAATATGATTTTAGGTAGAGTAGTGCAAAACGCAGGCCAATCACCTATATTGAGTTGAAAGTCACCAATCAACAGCAACTAAATATACTTCGAATTCAACTTATAATAAAGATTAAATATAAACTGTAACTAATTAATATTAATCAATAAATGCTATGCTATTTAAGTAAAGTCATGGGTTGTGAAATCAACTCGATCTCGATGCAAATAGAGACACGCAACTGGTCTATGCTGAAGTTACATAGCTGACTAAAATGGTTAACATTGTAAGCTTCCGTACAATTGAGTTTTAGGCTGAGAGATAATCTATCCGGTGCTGAGCCCGAATCAGAGAGCTAATATAAGTAGAGAGTGCAGCTTTAATTGGTTGGCATGAAATATGTAGGTATCTTCTCATTTAGTGTTTAATTATCAGAGTGCTTTCAATGCAGGAAACCGACTTTCGAGAAGTAGCCGACGAGTTCATTCATCTGGCCAATGATTTAAGTGAGGAGTGGGCAATGCCATTTCTCAGCGCTGCATTTATGTATGCCGCTGCATGGTATAATACCCATTTCTTTTTTGAATCTGATGGTGCGTCAGATAATCAACAGGCGGCAATTGACTACTATTGCGATCAGTATAGAAAGATGTTGAAGGAGTGTATGCACGATTTTTCCAAAGACGAGGAGTCGTAGGTCTCTCTATTAATAGGATCTGGTCTGGATAGAGATATGAAACTTCAAACAGCTATTGAATCCAATCATCCTGCTGCGATCTGGGCTGCGACGGCTCCCCTCGATCCTTTGCAGATTGATTGTGTAACCGCAGTGATGCTGAAGATTCTTGATAACAAGTGCAAGATGCTTCCTGAGCAGCAGATGGCAATGATCGCCATCTATACGGTCGTGAGAGAGAGGCAGGGTGCTCTGTTTGAACCCACCATCCATCAACAAATCGATGAGGCACTGAAAGCGGATAGTGCAATATCAAGTCAACAGATCCATGAGCTACGACTCTACGCCGAAAAGATCATCCCAAAACCTGTCATGAAACATTTCAAAAGTTATCTTCGTGACTCTCTCTACGATATCAACTAAAGAATGCTGACACCCACTCGATAGACACCGCCAATTACCAGATACTCATTTTCTCCTTTTAACCTGCCAGGAAGTAGATCAGGTAAGTAGAGCAATTTTACCAGAGGGATTCTTGACTGCAGAATATAGTCGCCAAATTCATCGGCTCTTTCACGATTGTTGGTAAATGAGTTGAGGTTGTTGAGTAGTATGACATACTCCCGTTTACTGAATTGATGGAGTATTTCATGCTCCTTGACATGATTGATGCCACGATAGAGTGTCAGGTGGGATAGTTCCTGATAGCGTTTTTCGATTTCGAATTGACAGTAGGTATAGAGTAGGTCGAGTTGGGCCTCCAGTCCATTTGTATTATATAGGCCCACAGCTCTGTCACTGAGGTATCTCTGATAATGCTCGGTTGTATAATCCCCGAGTGGGCCCTGGTGATTTCTCGGCATCAGTCCAAATCTCGATTCAACCCAACTTTTCAAAACAGCGGCTTCCTTGCCGTCTGCATCAAACATCCAGCCCCGCAGAACCCTGAGATAATCGGCTTTGTCCCGCTTATAGCGTTTTTGTTGAGCACTGAATCCGGCTTCATCCAAATGGTCGAGTAGAAAACCCGAACGCATGTAATCCATGAAGTGGATAGCACGCTGTTCACTCTCCGGCAGTTGTTGCAAATGATTGAATAGGTCGGCGTGTAACTCAGCAACGCCATCCAAAAAAAGTCTGACCGGATGCTGCTGAAAAGTCAGGCTACCTAGGATGACCGCCGGCAGGTTACATCGATTGATCGGTTGCCGTGCAAAAACGGGTAGTGAACTGCCTGTTGGGGTTGATTGTTTGTATTCATCCATACATTCGCTGGGTGATTGTTGGGAACCCGACCTCGGATATTAACTTGTTAGAATGAATTATATTCAATAAAAACAATAAATTAAACAATATTTTTAGTTTTGGCACGCCACTTGCATTTTTCAGTTTGTCCACGTGACCACAAACGACTTTAGTCACTACTGATTCAACAATAGTAAGGAGATCCAACATGGCACTGCGTCAATGTGCAATCTACGGTAAAGGCGGCATCGGTAAGTCTACCACGACCCAGAATCTGGTCGCTGGTCTGGCCGAGCTTGGTAAAAAGGTCATGATCGTCGGCTGCGATCCGAAAGCGGATTCCACTCGTCTGATCCTGCACTCAAAAGCGCAGAACACCATCATGGAGATGGCTGCGGAAGCTGGCACTGTTGAAGACCTGGAACTGGAAGATGTACTTAAAGCCGGTTATGGCGACATCAAATGTGTTGAGTCTGGTGGCCCTGAGCCAGGCGTAGGTTGTGCTGGCCGTGGTGTTATCACCGCGATCAACTTCCTCGAAGAGGAAGGCGCCTATGAAGACGATCTTGACTTTGTATTCTACGACGTACTGGGTGACGTTGTATGTGGTGGTTTCGCGATGCCGATTCGTGAGAACAAAGCTCAAGAGATCTACATTGTTGTATCTGGTGAGATGATGGCAATGTATGCTGCCAACAACATCTCAAAAGGTATCGTTAAGTACGCTAACTCTGGTGGTGTGCGTCTGGCTGGTCTGATTTGTAACTCACGTAACACCGATCGTGAAGATGAGCTGATCGAAGCGCTGGCTGCCAAACTGGGTACCCAGATGATCCACTTCGTACCTCGTGACAATGTGGTGCAGCGTGCTGAAATCCGTCGTATGACCGTTATTGAATATGATCCGTCTGCCAAGCAGGCTGACGAGTATCGTACACTGGCTCAGAAAGTTATCGACAATAAATTGCTGGTAATCCCTGAGCCTTGCACCATGGACGAGCTGGAAGAGCTGCTGATGGAATTTGGCATCATGGAAGAGGAAGACGAGAGCATCGTCGGTCAGACTGCCGCGGCTGAATCTGCCTAAGTCATTCGGATATTACCGACCCTACGGGGTCGGCATCCATCTATCATTTTTTCACAGCCTGTGCATCCACGGATTAGTGGTGGCAGGTGAAGGAGAATATTATGTCAGATATGACACGCGAAGAGACAGAAGCCCTCATCCAAGAGGTGCTTGAAGTCTATCCTGAGAATGCCAAGAAGGATCGTGCCAAACATCTCACGGTCAATGACCAAGAGGTTGAGCAGTCTAAAAAGTGTATTACTTCCAACCGTAAATCTCTGCCTGGCGTGATGACGATTCGTGGTTGTGCTTACGCCGGATCCAAAGGTGTGGTCTGGGGACCGATCAAGGACATGATTCACATCTCTCATGGTCCGGTTGGTTGTGGCCAGTACTCCCGTGCAGGCCGTCGTAACTACTATGTGGGTACTACCGGAATCAATACCTTTGGTACCATGAACTTCACCTCGGATTTCCAGGAGAAGGACATCGTTTTCGGTGGTGA
>JARRQD010000005.1:0-35327 GCA_037382205.1 Candidatus Thiodiazotropha sp. | reverse complement strand
GTCATCCGCGTTGTTGCGCGCCTTGGAAAGGGAGAAGCCATTCCCGGCGGCACGCGCCTAGCGGCTAACCGCTTAGCGTCACGCTATAATCGTCAATTTGTATGAAGCACCACACTAGGGTGGATACGTTGCGCTTATCCAACCTATGTATCGATTAGAAATCGATACCGGTGCTGGTTTGCTATTGGCTCAATCGTGATAACCTTGACGTAGCAGGTGATACCATCTTCATCGATCAATAACGATGATTTTCCTGTTCTGATTTTACCCCGAATTCTGGTTATTTTCGGGTTTCTGGAATCCACCTAGGGTGAACTCCAGAAATGTCATAAAAATTTCCATTTCACCCTGTTAATTATGTGTTAAAGCGGCTGTTTGATGCAGAATTTATGCATTAGATTGATCGCCAGTTCCCTAGGTTTCCCTAGCAGGTTGCTAATTTCAAAGAACTCTAATCAGATCGGTCAATTGATAAGGCCGACTTGAAGCCTAACAGTTGTGGATCCTATTGAAAGACAGTCTGGCGTGTACTGGCGGCCTACAGACCGCGACATCAAAACTTGCTGCAGAAGTGTTACAGTGGCGATTTGATGCGCAATCTGTAGGCCTGCACATGCAGGCCCTAGGTAAAGAACTGTTTGGAGCCCCCTGCAGAAGCAGGGGGGACTTTAACAAGGCTATAGACTGTTGGTTATCAACGATCCCAATTCCAGTTCAGTAGACCTGTGGTCAGGAACAATCCAAGCGCTCGGCCAAACTCCTGGCAGAACTCATAGGGCTTTTCGGCGCCGGGTTTGGTTACATCAAAATCCTCTTGAGTGGCCATTTCGCCGGTTTCAGGGTAGATCCAGCCATCACCGTCTGGGTTCTCATGAACCACAAAACCATCAGTGACCAACATGTCCATCAGTTGGCCGCCATAGTTGCTCTGGTGAATCTCCATGTCTCCTTTCTCGTTTTGACTCAGACCGGTGACCTGGATAACTTTGTCGCCTTTGGTGATGGTGATGTCATTGGCGACATACATGTCATTGTGATCGAACTTCTCAGTGTCGATGGTGATTTTTGTGCCATCTTCCAGTTGAAAAGTAGATTTTTCCCAAAAATTGACATCTGTTTTTCCATCACCATTCCAATCCACATGTGGGTCACCCCAAATGTTTGTCTCTTCACCTGTCTCTTTGTTGCGTACAATGATTTGTGACTTGTCCTCATTCAGCTCTAGCTCATATTTATCACCAAGATCAATGGTGGCTTTGCCGTCGCACTGCTGGGTCACAGTCCATTCCTGTTCAACCGGACATGGCTCGGGAGGACAGTCTGGCTCAGGAGGACAGTCTGGCTCAGGAGGACAGTCTGGCTCAGGAGGACAGTCTGGCTCAGGAGGACAGTCTGGCTCAGGAGGACAGTCTGGCTCAGGAGGACAGTCTGGCTCAGGGGGACAGTCTGGCTCAGGAGCTGGAGGCGTCGGTCCTGGCGGACAGGGGGCTGGGGATATAGGGCCTGGAGGGCAGGGTGTGAACGGTGGTGGACAAGGCATCGGAGGAAGAGGTAGGCAACCCCCGTTTGGGAAAGGTGATGGCATGCCTCTTCCACCGCCAGGCATCGGTGGCATGTGGGGTCTAGGCATTGGGATATGACCGCAACGTATATTGAATAGCGAGGGTAGTGAGCATTTCATCGAGGTGTTCTTACTCGATAGGGCGTCCAGACCAGCGCTCGCGAGTCCATTCATCGGGGGTAATGAAGGCATGTTTACACTCCTTTGCTTGTGAGTTGTAATTGAATATGCAGCTCATTATTCATCAATCAGAAATCTCAACAAGTTGGGAATATCCCTAGTAAGTGTTATCCCTAGTATCGATTTGTCTTGAATAGTGATAGCTTTTCAATCCGTACAGAATCGGTAGGTGTATCAATGTCGGTAGGTGAATGACTCTCTCATCGGCAAAATAGGATGTATCAGATCCTCTACTGAAAAGGACAGATGATTGTATGGAGACAGCAGTGCAACAAACCTTAACGCAAGATGGCCTGGAGTGACCTCTCCATGGCTTCTGTTACAGATGATCAACCTCGGTACTATTTGAGAGCGCTAGTGGCCTTCTGCTCACTGGGCCTAAGCCTCTATTTCGTACAACTATCCCTCTTCAATGTTTGGCTGACAGCCCTTGAGAATAAGCCATCAAACAATCCCCTGTTTGAGTTTCGCTCTTGGCTGTTTGCTTTGTTTAGTATTGCCTTAATTGGTTTTTTTGTCTGGTTGACCAGAGATACTATCCGGCGACTTAATGCGGCAGAAAAGCGGGATTAGGTCGCTGGTTAATCCTAAGGTCGCATGAAAATCGGTAGTAACGAGCCATTTCAAATTGCTTTTCTACCCTGAATGGTGTGACTTGCCACAGTAGATCTTCTTTCATCGTTTAAGATTAAGTGAGGGTTCAGGTCTGTAGCGCTAAGGTTTAGAGCAAATCACAAGTTTGTTCTCGATCAATCCTGAGGGGTATCTCTTTGAGGAAGGTAAGCCATTTTGGAGTTGTCATTATTGCTATTCTGTTTTCAGGCTGTGCCTCGGTGGCGGCTCCTCAAGTAAGCAATCGAGAGCGATCCTGGGAAGAAATAGCGCCGCAGAGTCATCCCGTCGTGAAGATTGCTGAAAAGCTGAAAGGTAGCCCCTATCGCTATGGTGGCTTTACTCCTGAAGGATTTGATTGCAGCGGATTTGTCTACTATGCCTATCGCCAAGTAGGTAAAACCATTCCAAGAACGACAAAGGCTCAATTCCGCGCCTCAAAGCGGCTCGCTATTGAGGATGCGCAACCAGGTGACCTGCTGTTTTTCAGGATTAACGCCAGAAAGCTGTCACATGTCGGCCTATATGCCGGTAATGGACGTTTTATCCATGCCTCTACCTCCAGGAAACAGATTGCAGATGCCTCACTTGATGACACCTATTGGAACAAGCGATTGATTGGTGTAGGGCGAATCCCCTGATGACTCTGCAAAAGATGGGGCCATGCTCCACCTTAAACCTAAAAAAATCAGTTGACCGCTCCACTCTACTAGCAGATTACTGATTTTAAAGAAAATAGCCCTTGGAATAGCGTGCTATTCCGCGTCGTTGCGCGCCGTGCAGGGATGCACAAGTGTCGCGGGCACATGGATGTGCGGGAGCGACCCTTGCCCTGCACCCCCACAAACGCACCCTTCACGCTGTCCAACTGATCTTTTTAGGTTAAAGTGCTCATTTGGAATTCACTCAATTTCGTCTGTTTTTTGTATCGGTTTTACGCAAAGCATCGAATAGTCCAGAAGACCAGGGTCTGATTGCGATCACCACGGTAGTTCCGTTCCGATCATCCAGTGGCAGCTTTGCATCATCGTCATTCAGCTCATCGAACTCCCTTGCCAGGTGTTCCATCTTACGTTGAAACACCTGATTTGAACTCTCAGCCAACATACCATTGATGACTATCAGTCGCTCGTTGGCAAGATCGAACCGGGATGAGAAAAATTCGGCCTCGATCTTCTCCTGGAAGAAGCGCTGTATCGGTCCATTTTCCATCCACTTGAAGTTTCGGGCTACCAGTAGCTTTACCCGATTTTTAGGCAATAACTCAATCAAGCGCAGGCGGTCGAGCTTAGCCAGGTGTTGAATACATTTAACTTCAGAGAGATTAAAACGGGCCATGATCTCTTCGACTGTCCAGCGATTGAGAACACACACTGTGACCAGTAACAGCTCGGTATTCCCGGCGATCTCAGCCTCCTGTTCCAAGCTCAAACTGGATATCGCTTTAGCGCCGACCCAGTCGTTCATCTCCTGAACCAGGTCGGAGATCTCCATCTCCATCAGTTGGCAGATTTGCTCCAGGCGCTCCAAGGTGAAGCGTCGCTTGGCAAACAGCCTTTTCACGTTGGCTTCAGATAGATTCAGGTATCGCGCCACATCGGCATAAGTAAGTCCATGCGCCTTGAGGCTGCGCTTTAAGGTATCGATGAGCTGTAAAGTTTGTGCCATGGCTCGATAAAGTATTAAAAATAGATACTATTAGGTAAAAATAACGATTCGTTTATTGAAATGGTATCTAAATGCGAGACAAAAGGCTAATTTAGCGAAAAACAAACACCAAGGAGTGTGATATGGACAAACTAACCCGAATCAACGGATTCATCCCCTATCTGCTGATAGCCTTTATCAACGCTTTTGTCGATCTGGGTCATAAGATTATCATTCAGAATAGTGTCTTCAAGATTTATGATGGCGAGGTACAGGTCATTCTCTCTGCTATCGTCAATGGGCTCATTTTATTACCGGCTCTACTGTTGTTTACCCCAGCCGGCTTTATCTCAGATCGCTACCGAAAACCCAAGGTGATGAAAATCAGTGCAGCAAGTGCGGTGATACTAACCCTGGTCGTTACCGCCAGTTACTATGCGGGTTGGTTCGAAGCCGCATTTTTCATGACCTTTCTGTTGGCCGTACAGAGTGCATTTTATTCACCTGCCAAGTATGGCTACATCAAAGAGCTAACGGGTAAATCGCAACTGGCCACTGCAAATGGCGCTGTACAAGCGGTTACTATCGCGGCCATATTGTCGGGAGTGTTTATCTTTTCCTGGTTGTTTGAGCAGAGCTTGATAGGCGTCAGCTATCAAGGAGGCGCGGATATCCTGCAGCAGATTGCTCCCTTGGGTTGGCTCCTGGTTGCCTTTTCCCTGGGTGAATTTTGGTTGACCTTTCGTCTACCTGAAATGGCCGAGCCTTCAGAAACAGAATTCAACTGGAAGCGGTATGGTAAAGGTCGTTATTTAAAAGATAATTTAAAGACGCTTGCAGAAAAACGGGGTATACGTCTTTCGATTGTTGGTCTAGCCACCTTCTGGGGTATCTCACAGGTATTATTGGCGTCCTTTCCTGCCTATGCGAAAGAGGTACTTGATCAAAATAATACGCTTGTCATACAGGGCATTCTGGCGTGTTCAGGTATTGGTATCGCTTTTGGTTCAATGTTAGCCGCTCGTTTTTCGCGTCGTCATATTGAAACTGGCCTAATACCTTTGGGTGCACTCGGTGTAGTGCTCGGTGTGGGACTCATTCCAATATTGCATACAAATCTGGCACTGGCTTTAGATTTCGTTTTCATCGGTGCGGCCGGTGGATTGTTCATTGTTCCGTTGAATGCCTTGATTCAGTTTCATGCGCCACAAGGGCGCATGGGTACCATTCTCGCTGGTAACAACTGGGTACAGAATCTCGTGATGTTGTCATTTCTGGCTTTGACCGTTTTGTTCGCCTACCAGGGGAGTAGTAGTGTTGAGCTGTTTCATCTACTGACCTTCATTGCTCTGATCGGAAGTCTATATACAGTCTATCAGCTGCCCCATTCGTTGGTGCGTTTTAGCTTTGCACGCCTGTTTGCTGGACGCTATAAAATCACCATCGAAGGTTTCGAGCAACTACCGGCAGAGGGGGGCGTGCTGATGCTTGGTAACCATATCAGCTGGCTCGATTGGGCGATAATTCAAATCGCTTCTCCGCGGCCGGTTCGCTTCGCCATGCATCGAGATTACTACAAACGCTGGTATCTCAAGCCTTTCATGGATATGGCGGGCGTCATCCCCATTGCTGGTGGCGCTTCCAGTCACAAGGCGTTGCAGAAGATCAAACAGTTACTTTCGGACGGTGAGGTGGTCTGCCTGTTTCCCGAAGGTGCGATCAGCAGCAGTGGTCAGCTGGGGCAATTTAAAAGAGGGTTTGAAAAGGCTGTCGATGGGGTACAGGGGACGATCCTGCCATTCTATCTGCGTGGTCTCTGGGGCAGTCGCTTTTCACGCGCCAATCAGGGTCTGAAACAGTTGCACAATCGATGGACTCGCCGCGAGATCATCCTCGCCTTCGGCAAACCCATGCCGATAGAGAGTAAGGCCCACGAAGTGAAACAGCGGGTGTACGATCTCTCTATCACCACCTGGCAACGCTATACAGAAAAGCTCCAGCCAATTCATCATGCCTGGATTGATCGGGTAAAGCGCCAGGGAAGCCGACTCTGTTTGGCGGATGCTGTCGGCAATACTGAATTGAGTGGTTCTCAGGCGCTGACAGGCGCGATTGCAATCTCCCGCTTAATCGGCAAACGCAGTCCAGAGCAGAATATCGGGCTGCTGCTACCAACCAGTAGTGCCGGGATTCTAGCCAACATGGCTGTTCTGCTACGGTGCAAAACCCTGGTCAATCTCAACTACACAGCCAATCTGGATGCCCTCAATGGTGCTGTCGATCAAGCAGATATTCGTAGCATCTATACCTCACGTCGCTTCATCCGCAAGCTTGAACAACGGGGGATTGATCTACAACCTGTGCTGGATCGGGTCAAGGTTTATTATCTTGAAGATTTGAAAGATGAGATCAGTCGCTTGAATAAACTGATGACACTCTTAACGGTAAAACTGTTGCCGGCATGGATGATTCGTCTGTTGTTCAGTCGTGCTGGTAGTTCTGAAAACACAGCTGCAATACTGTTCTCAAGTGGCAGTGAAGGGAAACCAAAAGGGGTTATGCTCAGTCATCGTAATATCATGGCCAATATACGCCAGGTCTCCGATGTGCTGGATACCCATCTGGAGGATCGAGTCGTAGCCAGTTTGCCTCTGTTTCATGCCTTTGGTTTAACAGTGACCGGTCTGATGCCGCTTGTGGAGGGGATGCCGGCCATCGCCCATCCTGACCCCACCGATGTGTTGAATATCGCTAAGGCGGTTGCGAAATATAAGGCGACTGTGATGTGCGCTACCTCAACCTTTCTACGACTGTTCAATCGAAACCGTAGGGTGGATGGTGTGATGTTGGAGTCATTGAGAGTGGTGGTTGCCGGTGCCGAAAAGCTTCAGCCAGAGATCCGTGATGCCTTTAGTTTGAAATTCAATAAGCCGATCTATGAAGGCTATGGTGCAACAGAGACAACGCCGGTGGCGAGTGTGAATATCCCTAATCGAGTTCACCCCAACAGTTTAATGGCTGAGGTGGGAAACAAACCTGGTACTGTTGGCCAGCCACTGCCTGGTGGTAGCTTTCGGATCGTCGATCCAGAGACTTTTGAGCCCATGGCTACCGGTGATGATGGATTGGTTCTATTTGGTGGGGCACAGGTGATGCTTGGTTATCTGAATAATCCCAAAAAGACTGATGAGGTGATCATCGAACAGGATGGGATACGCTGGTAT
Organism: Candidatus Thiodiazotropha sp.; assembly: GCA_037382205.1. Lineage (GTDB taxonomy): Bacteria > Pseudomonadota > Gammaproteobacteria > Chromatiales > Chromatiaceae > Thiodiazotropha. The sequence goes on along the minus strand of JARRQD010000005.1, from coordinate 28,103 downwards.
AAGACTGGCGACAAAGGCCATCTCGATGAAGATGGATTCCTTACCATTGTGGATCGCTATTCAAGATTCGCCAAAATTGGCGGAGAGATGGTCAGTCTGGGTGAGGTGGAGAGCGCTATATCGCAACAGTTGTCCGAGGATGTGGAGGTTTTGGCGACCACGCTGCCGGATCAGAAAAAGGGTGAGCAGGTGGTGCTACTCTTCAGTGGAGATATGGAGAGTTTAGAGCTGAAATCACTGATCAAATCGGTGGGGCTCAATCCGCTGATGTTGCCGGCCAAGCTGATCAAAGTGGCGAATATTCCAAAGCTTGGTAGTGGCAAGCGTGACTTCAGTACCGCGCGGGAAATTGCCTTTGAACGAGTATAATCAGTTTAGCTAATCCAGAGTGGTTGCCCATAATATCGTCAGTGTGTCGCTTAAGAGCTGCTAGGCAACATCGAGAAGGGCAACCACATCAGTGAGGCTTCCTCGTTTTCTGTAAGCTCATTTTTGAGGATGATATGTCCGCTATTGGTCGACCAGTGTAAGACGCTGTCCGGGCCGATTTTGACTTGCGGCAGTTCTCCTTCCGCAATCGGGTTACCCATCTGTTGCCAAAGCTGGGTTTTGAGTTGGGCGTGGTAGTTTCTTCGATAGCCGATCTTCACCCCATTGACCCATTTGTCATGGAAGAAAACGGTAACGTAGTGGGCCGGTATGCCGTTGAAAACACCGATTTTTGAAGCACAGAGTCGGTTGCCAAATGGGTTTGCCTGATCCTGACACTGCCACTCGATGTCAGGAAAGACCTTCATGAATTCCTCTTCTGTTACCTGATTATCCAGGGCTTGTAGATTCAGTTTGATCTCATCCTCTCCCCAAAGAGTCAGAACCACCGTGTCGGTTCGGCGCTGCCCATCTTCGGTGAATACCAACCAGAATATCGGTCCGATTACGGCGACGAAGGCCAAGAGACGTTTATACAGCGTCGGTACTTTAAATTTCATCAGGTTGTGGTTTTCCGCGATCGTTGATCTGTGATGAGGCGGGGGAGGGCGGTGTCTACCACCGCCCTCAGTTTGGTGTGTCGGACTATTTGTTCTCTCGGTTATCGATCAGGTTATCGACCACGTTGGGATCCGCCAGGGTTGAAGTATCACCTAGGGTGTCCAGTTCGTTGGCAGCAATCTTACGCAGAATACGACGCATGATTTTGCCGGAGCGGGTTTTTGGCAAGCCCGGTGACCATTGAATCAGATTGACCTTGGCGATTGGGCCGATTTCTGTACGGACCAGTTTTACCAGTTCGGCTTTCAGTTCTTCGGTTCCTTCTGTACCAGCCATCAGGGTGACATAGGCGTAGATGCCCTGGCCGGTCAGGTCATGGGGGTAGCCGACTACCGCCGCTTCCGCGACTGAATCATGCAGCACCAGTGCGGATTCTATCTCCGCTGTGCCCAGGCGGTGACCTGAGACATTGAGAACATCATCCACTCGACCGGTAATCCAGTAGTAGCCGTCTTCATCGCGACGGGCGCCGTCTCCGGTGAAGTAGTAGCCTGGATACATGGCGAAGTAGGTCTCGTAGAAGCGGTTGTGATCGCCATATACGGTACGCATCATGGAGGGCCATGGCTGTTTAATGGCCAGGTTACCCTCGGCTGGGTTGCCTTCGATTTCGATACCCTGATCATCTAGCAGGACTGGGTTGACCCCGAAGAATGGACGGGTGGCGGAGCCTGGCTTCAGCGGCGTTGCGCCGGGTAGTGGCGTCAGCATGTGCGCGCCAGTCTCGGTCTGCCACCAGGTGTCGACGATCGGGCAGCGCTCATCACCGACTACTCGGTAGTACCACTCCCAGGCTTCCGGGTTGATCGGCTCGCCAACAGTTCCGAGTAGACGCAGGCTTGAACGGCTGGTCTTTTTCACTGGCTCTTCACCGGCACCCATCAGGGAGCGGATGGCGGTCGGTGCGGTATAGAAGGTCGAGACATTGTGTTTGTCGCAGACCTGCCAGAAGCGTGAGATATCCGGGTAGGTTGGTATACCTTCGAACATCAGGGTAGTGGCGCCATTGGTCAACGGACCATAGACGATGTAGGTATGGCCGGTTACCCAGCCTACATCGGCGGTACACCAGTAAACCTCGCCATCTTTGTAGTCGAATACCAGCTTGTGGGTCATGGCGGCCTGCAGCAAGTAACCACCGGTGGTGTGCAGTACGCCTTTGGGCTTACCCGTGGAGCCTGAGGTATAGAGGATGAACAGCGGATCGTCCGCTTCCATCTCTTCAGCAGGACAATCGTCCGATGCATCGGCCATTGCCTCGTGATACCAGACATCACGATCATTATCCCACTCTACTGGGTCGCCACCACGTTGCACAACGATGCAAGTATGGACATTAGGGCACTGGGCCACGGATTTATCCGCATTGGCTTTCAATGGCACCTTTTTACCACCACGCATCGACTGATCCGAAGTGATCACCACTTTACAGTCGGAATCGAGGATTCGGTCACGCAGCGCATCCGGGGAAAAGCCACCAAATACAATCGAATGAACCGCACCAATGCGGGTACAGGCGAGCATCGCAACCGCTGCTTCTGGAATCATCGGTAGATAGAGGGAGACCCGATCACCCTTATTGACGCCCCGTGCTTTCAGGACGTTGGCAAATTTACAGACTTCCTGGTGCAGTTCACGGTAGGTGATGTTGCGCGACTCATCCGGGTCGTCGCCCTCCCAGATGATCGCAACCTGGTCTCCGCGGTTTTCCAGATGGCGATCGAGGCAGTTGTATGAGACGTTGAGTTTTGCACCTTTGAACCACTCAATGTGCAAGTCGTCTTTTTCGAAGCTCCAGTCGAGCGCTTTGTCCCACTTTTTGAACCAGCTGATGTATTGATCCGCCTGTTCTGACCAGAATCCTTCCGGATCACTGATGGAACGTTCATACATCTCTTCATACTGGGCATCGTTGATGTTGGCCTGGGCTGCAAAATCAGCCGGGACTGGGTAGACCTTGTTTTCAGACATTGATTTCTCCTCAATGGTGGTTTTTCGTTATCAACTGCCGGGTTAGGCTTCCGCTTGCTATTTAAACAATGCCATAGCTTGTTCAGCATTGCTTTATATCAAGCCCGCTGGGGTTCAATAGTTATTATTGATAAGCCCTAATAATTGCTTTTCGCTCAACCCTTTATTCTATTCCTTGTCAATGCGTTATAAAACGGCTCAGTTGGCATTGGTTGGGATTAGGAAACATATCTGTTGCCATGGCAAGAAACAACTCCGCCGTGGCGACAGCATCACTTAAGGCATTGTGTGCCTTGTAATTGGGTAAATTGTACTGGGGGCGCAGGTTGAACAGACGAAGATTACCTGGTTGATAGGTGTGGTTTCGTCGTTCATAGAGGCGTCTTGCCAGTACAAGGGTGTCAATGATCGGAATCACAAACGGCGCACCGTAGAGTTTACGGCAGGCCGCATCGAGAAAATTCTGCTCAATCGAGGCGTAGTGGACCAGCATCACCTTGCCCGCCAGCTCCTTCAGCAAAATCGGCATGGCCTCCTCCAGAGGGATGCCGGTGGCGGCCTGGTCATCGGTGATCTGGTGGATGACGGCAGACTCTTCGGGGATTTGATCATCAATGGAGATCAGCTGGTGCCCCGATTTTGCCAGCTTTACTGTCATGTGGCTGACTTCAACATAGCCATAGCTGAGAATCTTGTCCTTTTTCGGATCGAGTCCGGTGGTTTCCAGGTCGAGTGAGACGATGATCAGCTCCTCGCATACTGTGTGCTTGTCGACCAATGGTGTTGATAGATAGTTATGCAACACGCCCGATTCTACCTTCTTCAGGGCTCGTTTTCGCTGTGATTCTTTGCTGAGGAATCGACTTAACATGATTATCGGAATCGACCGCCCTGGTAACGGCTCTCAATAGTGTCCTGCATATCCTTGATCACCCGGAAGGCATCTTTCAGATGCTTGCGCTCTAAATCGGAGAGGTCGTCCGGTGACATATAGTTATCTGCGGCAATGCCTTTACCGATTTGTTCAGCTTGATGATTAATCCGCATGCTGGCAATGAACTCCAGTGCATCGATCAGATTTTCTCCCATGTCTTGGCTGAGTATGTTTGTCTCAGCCGCAGCCCTGAGTCGATTGGTGGTGTTGACCTCAGTCAAGCCTCGATCAAGGGCGAACACCCGGGCAATATCGGTGATTGGTACAATGCCTCGGTGTTTGATGTCGAAAGTATCATCATGGGCACCCCCATGAATCAATACGAAGGTGCGAAAAAAGCCAAGCGGAGGTCGGTGTTGCAAGGCATTGGCCGCCATATAGGCGGTAAAGATACCGTTACCCCGGGTTTTTCCGAGTATCTCTGATTTCAGTTCTTCAAACAGTTCGAAATCGCCATGCACCGGCCGCAGATCAAAGAATATACTCGATAGCATCAGCGCCATGGGTTCCGGTTTGTTGATCCAGGTGTTGAAGTACTTTTTCCAGATCTTCAGTGGCTGCCGCCATTTCGGATTCATTGCCATGGCATCACCTGGGCAATAGACATAGCCACAGGCGTTCAAACCGTCACATACTTGTTTGGCGAACTGCTGAAAGTAGTCGGCGTGTTGCGGTTGCATCTCATCAGAGATCAACAGGGCATTGTCCTGATCTGAGTGTGAGGTCTGTTCCCGTCGGGCTTGAGAGCCTCCACACATCCAGACGTAGGGTACAGGCGCCGGACCGAGTTCCTCCTCGGCCATTTCGATCAATCGGCTAGTCATTGAGTCGGTGAGGGAGGAGATGGCATCACCAATATGCAGGGCTGTGGCGCTCGATGAGGCGAGCTGATATTGGAGCTCCGGCAGTCGCTGACTGATGTCGGTGAGATCCTCCAGGGTTTCCGCTTTACGGATGTCTGCTGCAAAGAAGGCGGAGTTGATCGATTGGTGTCTGGCCAGATCGGTAGCGGTTATCATGCCAACCACTCTGTTGCCGCGCATGACCGGTAGATGATGTACTCTTAATTTGGTCATGATCATCAGCGCCTGGATGATCAGGGTGTCTTCTTGTACCGTTTTGAGGTCGGTGGTCATGATGTCGCTCACTGCACTGTCCGGGGAGACTCCTGCCGCCACACAACGCTTACGCAGGTCCCGGTCGGTGCTCATGCCAACCAGGTGTTCATTCTCCATCAGCATCATCGAGGAGATGTTCTTCTCACTCATCACCATGGCGATCTCTCGGATGGTGCCGTTGACATTGGCGGTAACCGGCTTCTTTTTCAGCAGGCCACGAACTTCACCGGTCAGAATCTCCATCGGATTGTTGTTGTTATTGACCTTCAGGGTATTGACTGCTTGCTTGAGTCGGTCGCGCATCGATTCACTGAAATGCTCATTGAAGGATGGTTCAGCGTCCCGCAGCGCCTGCAGGGTCTTGCAGGACATGACATAGAGCAGGGTATCCTCGGTGGCAACCCCTCGGGATGCCCGGCTGATATCGATCAGCTGGCACTGGGTGGTGTAGATATTGCCTTCACCAAGCTTCTCAACCAGGTTGTCCTCGTCATCCAGCAGTTCTACGGCGCCACTGCGCAGGATATAGAGCTGGTTTTTGGTTGCTTCTTGTGGCGGAAAGGTTTTGTTACGTCGCAGGTAACGAATCTCAAGCTGCTTCGGCAACAGGTCGAGCTGATCCTCAGTGAGGGTATTGAAGGGTGGGCGTTCGGCCAGAAAGTCACGTATCTCGATCAGTTCGATTTCCATGGCTTTGACTCAAGTTTTTATGATTTCGTACAAAGAACATCGACCTATTGGAGTAGTGTATACCGGCATCATCCTAAAAAGATCAGTTGGACAGCGTGAAGGGTGAGCTTGTGATAAAAAGGCCCCGCCGAAGCGGGGCCAATTTACAGACTTCGCTTCAGATCTTAGTGATCAGTAGCGGCGCCTGCGCCTTTGGGTACACGAATGTCCTCAACCAGATGCTGGATGTGATCCGGTGGGGGAGCAGTGATCTTGGATACGATTATGGCAACCGCAAAGTTGACCAATGCGCCGACCGCACCAAAGGCATTCGGAGAGATGCCCATGAACCAGTTGGGGCCCATGTCACCCAGGAAGGAGGTGCCTGGCACGAACATGATGCCTTTGTGCTGGAACACGTAGAGCATGGTGACACCGATACCAGAGATCATGCCCCAGATCGCCCCTGCACGGTTCATCTTCTTGTTGAAGATACCCATCATCAGTACTGGGAAGATGGAGCTGGCCGCCAGACCGAAGGCGATGGCCACGGTGCCGGCTGCGAAATCCGGTGGATGAAGACCGAAGTATCCCGCCAGACCGATCGCGCCTGCCATGGCGATACGACCCGCCATCAGCTCGCTCTTCTCAGAAATGTTGGGCGCGAAGACACCCTTCAGGAGGTCATGCGAGATGGAGGAGGCGATGGCCAGCAACAGACCGGCCGCGGTGGAGAGCGCCGCCGCCAGACCACCGGCAACAACCAGCGCGATGACCCAGTTAGGCAGCTTGGCGATTTCCGGGTTGGCCAGCACCATGATGTCACGGTCAACCTTAGTCATTTCGTTGCCTTTCCAACCCCAGGCTTCAGCCTTGGCGGCAAACTCGGCGTTCTTGTCATTGTAGTACTGGATACGACCGTCGCCATTCTTGTCTTCCCACTGCAGCAGACCGGTCTGCTCCCAGTTCAGCATCCACTGAGGTAGGTTGGCGATCTCGATATTGCCTTCAGCAGAGCCGACTTCGCCTGTCTGGATGGTATTCATCAGGTTCAGACGAGCCATGGAACCCACTGCAGGTGCGGTGGTGTAGAGGATGGCAATGAAGACCAGCGCCCAACCGGCTGAAGAACGAGCGTCCTTAACCTTGGGAACGGTGAAGAAACGGATAATAACGTGAGGCAGCCCCGCGGTACCGATCATCAGTGAGAGGGTGTAGACAAACATGTTAAGTTTGCTGCCCATCACTTGGGTCGTGTACTCCTTGAAGCCAAGCTCTGTCACCACCTGGTCCAGCCTGTCCATCATGAAGGTGCCTGAGCCGTCGGCCATGGCGCTGCCAATACCCAATTGAGGGATTGGGTTGCCAGTGATGTTCAGGGAGATGAACACAGCAGGTACGGTATAGGCGAAGATCAGTACGCAGTACTGGGCGATCTGGGTATAGGTGATACCTTTCATGCCGCCCATAACCGCGTAGACGAATACGATACCCATGCCGATGAACAGGCCGGTGTCGTAGTCAGTCTCGAGGAAGCGGGAGAAGGCGACGCCGATACCCTTCATCTGACCAATAACGTAGGTTACCGAGGCCAGAATCAGGCAGATAACCGCTACGATACGGGCGGTACGTGAGTAGTAACGATCACCGATGAACTCAGGCACGGTGAACTTACCGAACTTACGCAGGTAGGGCGCCAGCAGCAGGGCCAGCAGTACATAACCGCCGGTCCAACCCATCAGGAACACGGAAGCGCCGTAACCGTTGAAGGCGATCAGCCCTGCCATGGAGATGAAGGAGGCGGCGGACATCCAGTCGGCTGCGGTGGCCATACCGTTGGCAACGGGATGTACACCACGGCCGGCGGCATAGAATTCACCGGTCGATCCGGCACGTGCCCAGAAGGCGATGCCGATGTAGAGGGTAAAGGTAAAACCCACCACAATATAAGTTAATGTTTGCAGATCCATGAATCAGTTACCCCCGTTAATCCTCATGGACGTCGAATTCGACATCCAGCGCGTTCATACGCTTTGTATAGACATAGATCAGCACCAGAAAGGTATAGATCGAGCCGTTCTGGGCAAACCAGAAACCCAACCCGACACCACCAATTTTGATGGTATTGAGAGGCTCAACCAAAATGATGCCGAAAAGAAACGAGCAGGCAAACCAAATCACCAATAAGATGGAAACCAGGCGAATATTGGCTTTCCAATACTGTTCAGCAGTTTTGTTCATGTCATGATCACTCCGCCGTAATTAGTCAACTATTTGTATATGAAAAGAAGTGTCTGTTGTCCCTCTTGACGTCCTGTCTCACCGTTATGTGCTTTTTTATCGATCTTAAGCGAGACGGTGGGGTTGACACCCACTTGTGTGTTACCGAATAAATAGGGGTTACACATCGCACTATTTTGTGGCGTAGCTGTCTATAAAGTCAAATAAAACAATAGCTTAACGATTGCATTCTTATGTTGCATGGCAGCAAGAGTGTTACCTTAGGTAGCATTATTGAGGGTGTGCGTTACCGAAGGGATCGTGTTACGTTTCCATTAGTAAGAAAAAATATTTTTTGCCCTTATCACCCGCTCAATTGAGGGATTTTGAATACTGTAATGAAAGCTGAAATCAGCTGTTCATGGGCTGGCCAGAAAAAAACCTTGGTAATTCATCTTCATGGGTGGGATATCTACCAACCAGTCCAAAAACAGCAAAGCATTTTGGCCTGGTGAGTCTCTGTAGCGGCAGACAGTTATCTGACTGTCGCCTGATGCCACAAGAGGTTTTAGAAAAAGGAAAAGCGATGCTGAAAAGTGTTTTAGACTATTTTAATGTACATCTATTGCCGGAGAAAGAAGCCTCAGATGAGGCGGCCCACTCGCAACTCAGATTGGCCGTGGCGGTACTATTGATTGAGATTGCGGAGTCGGACTTCGATCGGGCGCCGGAAGAGAAATCGGCCATTCTCGATGCGATCAAACATCAGTTTGGACTCGCTTCAAAAGAGGCTCGGGCACTGATGGATCTTGCCGAACAGGCACATCGTCAGTCTACTGACTATTTTCAGTTCACTTCTCTGATTAACAAAAACTACAGCTACCAACAGAAGATCGAGGTAATCGAGAACTTATGGCGGGTGGCCTTTGCCGATCAGCAACTGCACCAGTACGAAGAGCATGTGATACGCCGCCTGGCTGATCTGATACATCTCTCCCATAGTGATTTTATCTCTGCAAAACATAGAGTTATGACATAGTAATTTGTCCTGTTACTGTGGCCTGTCAGATTGGTGATTTGCTTTCCCACCCGTAATCCCGGTTCGTGGTATATTCCAACGCAATAAGAAGGCACAAAAGATCTGAAGCTATGTCCAACCTGAGTGAAACCAGCAGTCAAAAGGGGTCATCCAGTAAAAAAGGATGCATTTTGATTGTTGATGATGAGTCTCGGCATGCCGAAAGTCTGGCTACAATGGTCGAAAATTGGGGCTATGAGGTAGCTACCGCACCAGACGGGGCGAAAGCGGCCGGTCAGCTGGTGACACGTCGCTTCGACCTGGTGCTTCTCGATCTGCATATGCCGGTTGCTGATGGGTTTCGGGTTATGGAATTTGTCCGTAAACGTAGCTTGCCTACCCGCATCATCACCATTTCCGGTGATCCCTCTCTCGATGATGCGATCAATTCCCTGAAAAAAGGGGCTGATCACTTTATTCGTAAACCAGTCACTCCGGTGGATCTACTGAAAGCGATTGATGAGAGCCTGCGTAAACAGGTTAAAGATGAAAAGCTCAATCGGGTGAAGAAAAAAGCTGAGATTCAGTCCACGCTGCATCGGATGATGTTTGATGTTGCTCCGAATATTCAGTTTTTGCTCGATACCAAGGGTAAATTTCGTATGGTAAACAGTGTTTTTACCAAGGTCACCGGATACCCCAAGGAGAAGATTCTCGGTAAGCACTGGAGTGCGCTGGTGGAGTCGGATCAAGTTGACCGGATCCATCACGTGTTTGAGGAGCGGCGCAGCAGTCCCGAGCGCTTTCCCGAAGTCGAATTGAGGTTGCGATGTTACGATCTAGCGGATGGTCATGCCGCTACCATACTGGTCGCAATGCAATCGAAACGGCTCTACTCCCGCAATGGGGATAAGAAAGTTTTCTTTGGTACTTACGGGGTGGCCCGGGATATCACTCAGTACAATAAAATGGAAGAGCTGAACAAGTATCAGGAGTTCCATGAAAACTTGACCGGCTTACCCAACAGGACGCTGTTTGACGACTACCTCAGCTTTGCCCTGACTCAGGCCAAACAGGAGGTAGAGATGCTCTGTCTGCTGAACATCGTGGTATTGGATTTGAAACAGGTCAATGAAGACTACGGCCATTCCGTTGGTGATGAGTACCTGAGGAAGATGTCGGACAGATTGAAGACCCTGGTTCGTAAGGGCGATATTCTGGCGCGGATCGATGGCAGTGAGTTTACGGTGCTGCTCTCCCATATCAAGCAGGAGAAATCGGCCGTCCACATCTCAGAGAAGATTCGTGCCGGCCTCAGTAAGCCCCTGGTGGTGGATGGACAGGCCCTGTCGCCACAACTCAGTATCGGCTCTTCAGTCTACCCCAGAGATGCACAGAGCAGTGACGAACTGCTGCGCTATGCTCAGACCAATCATGGTATCAATCTGCAGTCCAAGCAGCGACATCTGATGCAGAGTTCAAGCTGGATTAAGTTGATCAAAACCAGTTCTGACCTCTGAATGTGCGTTTCTGCGAAGCGCCGCAACGCTGAGCTGAGCCAGATAGCCCCAAATTTTTTGAAATTTCATGGCAGGCCAACGTGTGGATCAATACTTGTGGCCTGGTTAGTATGTTTCCGGATGAAAACGAATGATTAACCCGGCCATCCGTATTGATAGTGATGGTCGGGTTAAGCTAACACTGAATCAGTGATCACATCAGGGCATATCACACAAGCCCTTGATTCGTCGAGTAGTGACTTAGCCACACTCATCGTTGTTGGTACAGACCACGGAGATTTGATAAGCGGTGGAACTTGTGCAGTCGCCTACCTTTTGAATTACAGTAAGCACATCTCCAACAACCAATGGCCGAATTAAACCTATGGGAGAGCCGGAGCCGTCGCCAATCTCGTTAAGCCCGGAATCGTAGATAATCACATGAGCTCCGGGTACCGCATCGGTCACGGTGATGTGCATATCGCCAACAAATGGTTGTGCGATCCTGGGGGCGTTAAGACGCTCGCATGGGCGTGGCTCTGGAAATTCGATCTTGTTATCGTTGCAGAGCGACGAAATCACACCGAGGCTATCTCCAACTGCTAGAGGGTGACCAAGACCTGTGGTGATGTCTACTTCTGAATTCCAGCTAACTGCTGTCGCAAAGGTATTGATCACTCCAACAGATGATTCTAAAACTTCAGTTAGCGCACCATGGGGCAGATTGTCAAGTCTAATAAGCTCTTGCCCCACGATTGGAGGCATTGGGTCTATTTCGGGTATCGGCATAGGAGAAGGTTCTGAGACAGCAACCTCTTCGCCAGTGATACCACTGAAATCTTTACAGATGGATTGCTGGGCTGAATAGCGATCTCCAAGTTTGAAAGGTTTGATTGCTGGAGCAATATTTGTCCAATCGCCACCAGTTGAATAGGTAACGTCGTTGGCACCGTTGGTGAATACTGAAATATTGGCGCCGCGGATATGTCGCACCGCAATGACTCGCCCGCATTCATGGATTAGCGTTGGGTCGATAATCGGTAATGGCAGCCCAGACGGGTAATGGACGGTATGGTCAAGCACAGTTACCGGTACGCTGTCCGGAGAGACTGCACCATCTTCTTCCTGTATGGCTGTGACAACCTGTCCGGCTACCAGTGGTGGGACTTTTATGATCATATGGCTCGGCGATTTTACCGTCTCTGAGGCTACGTCTACACCATCGATAAACACAGTTAGTTTCGCCTCATAGCTCGCACCTGTTACCTGCACAGCCTCAGCACAGCCATAGAGTGGCGCTAGGACGACTGGTGGTCCAAGAAGATCAGGATCATCTCCGGTTTCCGGTGGCGGAACCACACCTGGCGGTGTTGGAGTCTGTTTACAAAAAGCCAGCATTGCTTTGGCGTGTTGATCATAGAGGCTGCCTACCCCCGGCATGGTTGAAGTTAATGCCGAGTTAAGGACTACCCGGCAGTAGTTAGACGTATTACCGTCATAATTTGCGCGCCAAGCGTTGAGTAATAGCACATCAGGAAAACGGCCGAATAGATCCTGGTTATGACACTCGATGCAACTCTTATCGTTTTCGGGTGGCAGCGGATTAATATCGACAAGACTAAGAGCTCCGAAAGGTCCTGGGTTTTGAGGCCAGATTGACTTGATGAGCGGTGTGTACCACTGAGCGGGTTTATTATCCGGCCACATGTCGAGTGGGCCGTTCGGGTGTACGACATATGGATTTTCACCTGCGTGGCAATCCGTGCAAACTCCATTGGCAAGATCTGCGCCTGAGATCAGCTCTTCTGGCTCGATTTCTTGATTCTTGTCCACCACTCCGTAATCAAAGAAACAGGCATTACTGCTCTCTGTGCCAAGGCAAATCATTCCAAGTGCAGAGATGGTGTCCTCATTTTGAAATCGCGGTAATGCAACACAAAGGCCAGCCGGAGAGTTACTGTCTGCTCGCCATACCTCAGTGGGATTACCGAATCCGAGAAAATTGGTTGTTAAATCGCCTTCATACTGCCAACCATCACCACGCCAGCGAGGCGGGATTGGGACACCTGCTTTACGACACTCTTGTATATACTCTCGACCTGATGCTTCAGTGGCCTTGAGCAGAATTCCCTCGTTTTCTCCAAACGCAAGTACATCAGTAGGAAAGTTACGTCTTTGGTCGATCAGTTTTTGATACAGGTCCAGACCGTACTGATGAAGGTACCAATGTTTGCGCAGAACATGCCCGCGTGTGCTGAGCCGCACCTGATCTTCAGTTTGTGCGCCTTGCAGTAGATATTCCATCAGGAGAAAGCGTTGAGTCAGATCATCATCGCTAAAGCTTTCTACCAGTCGTTGTTTGAGCCTACGAGCGTTTTGTTGTCTCTTCTTATCTGAATGCTGCGTAAGGTGATTGATATATAAATCCATGGTTTCACGGATGAAATCCATCTTTGGATCAATGATCTTGCCATCGTGATTGAAAAGTTGCCCATGGGCAACAAAAGCGATCGGGTCTCCTGTATAACTTGTTTTTAAGGTATCTGTATTTAGCTGATATGGTTCGGTTTGTAGCAGTGCAGATGCTGGAAAAGCTATGATTAGGATAAAACTTTTAATGAATACAGATAGATTTCGGATAAACGTAAAAAATAGATTATAACAATTCATTGGGAGCTCCCTGTCATTATCTAAACGAAATCTATGATTTCGTTGTAGTCGAGAATGTTACGTCCTTTCAGGCAGATTTTAGGTAACATACAGCAGTCTGTTATCACACTATTACCGTTGACAGTTTAGGTCTTGTATGCTCTTTGATTTTGCGAGCCAATTTTGTCTTTGAGATGAACAATTGGGCCAGCTTTTCAAATTAAGAGTGAAGTTGATTAATGGGGGATATTCCTAATGAAACAATATCTTAGTCTTTGTTCAACGAAACCTAAAAAATTATATACTCACACATAGATTGAGTGGTTTTTGGGTTCCGATATTTGCAAAATTAAGGAGCGTTTGATTGTTTTGGTATCGCGTAGGATGCGATGAGATTCCCTGAATCAAGGTGAGGGTTGCGTATCATTGCCACTCGATGCGAAGTTTTTTAAATCGAGTGTTGATGATGATAAGTTGGGCATACTGCTTAATCTTATTACTTTAACTATTTGTTCGCCGGGTTAATATTTTCTTGATTACCCCTAAACCTCAGCAAGTATGAGTTACCTCGTTGGCAGATTCTGCGTGGGATTGCCAACATCAGTATCGCCTTGTTTTACATTCGGTTCAGTCTCTGATAGCCAGTAGCTCAATCGCTGAACCTCGGACGAAATCAGGAATATTTTGTTAGGGCTATAGAGATTGTGCAGGTGTGTGGATAGGAGCCGGTATTTTGCTTTATCAGAGAAAATCTTTGCACAAGCATTTCTTTATGATGGCAGAAGTTCAACGTTAGAAGTTGCACCAATCAGAAGGCCTCTGTTTTTGTAAATACTCAACAGTCATGTATTTCTTCTCATCTAAGGCGGCTAACTCCAGGGCGGTCTTTCCGTCGTTATTTTTCAAAGACGCATCTGCGCCTTGTGTTATCAGTATTTTAACTTTTCGATAGGTGTCCTTCGCCTTGTCGGATTCATAGTTAATGTTATAGGCGCATACTTTGTGTAGTGCGGTATTACCATCCTGGATAGGCTCATTGAGATCAAAAACAACATATTCAAGCATTAATTTCAATGTATCTGGCGATTTATCTAAGATGAGATCAAGTAGTGTTTGATTCTTTCCATAGGCACTCTTGTTAATTTGGAATGGATCAAATCCTGACGTCATAATAAGTTCTAGTAACGCGAGTTCAGTGTTGCTGGGTGCATAAGAACATGACGCTAGAAATCGATAGATTGTGCTTTGCTGATTATCGTCTTGAATTGCATTATCGACAGTAGCACCGTGCTCAAGTAAGGTATTACATAAATCAATATTTTGCTTCATGAGCGCAAGATCTAAGGCGGTGGTGCCATCTACTGCTCTCGCATTCACATCAGCACCACATTCAATTAGGGATATTAAAGTATCTCGATTATATCGGTTGGCGGAGGCGATTAAAGAGAGCAGTGGCGTTTGACCTGCTGCATTTTTGGCGTTGATGTCTACTCCTTTGTCAGTAAAGAATCTTATATAAGATGCTTCTTGGCTTTGTCCATCCATGTTGTTGGTGCTGGTTGGTTTCATCACTGTTCGATGTAGGTAATTTCCTCCAGCAGTATTTAAAAAGTTGACATCGCATCCAGCCTTGATCATCGCCTCAATAATTTCAATTGATACATTTTGTTCGATAGCATAGCTCATTAAATTCGAATCACCGATAACTTTGTCCAGATTTTCTGTTTTATGTAATATCGATTTAAATTTTTCTATATTACCTGCTGTGGCGTTATTTTTAAGATATCTGATTATTTCGCCTAATATTGATGATTTGATGGTCTTGAATTTATAAACATTAAGCTCAACTAAGCCTTTGTCTGCTAATGCTTCAATTAACGACATACCTGCAGCGTGTCGGTAGAGGTTTTGAAAGAAAAAGGTCTCTTCCAGTGTGGATTTTATCTCTTTTTTGTGGCCTCTTCTTACAAACTCTACGGCCTCTTCATAATTTCCGTTGAAGATCGCTTCTTTAATTGTCATGGTGATCACTTTTATTTTACAGTTTTCAACTTTCTATATATCAACCCACGGTGGTGCCACTTGATTTGATTGGTATCACTCGTTGTCCATGAATGGCAGGCTCCTCTCTTATGGAAAGTATTTTACAAGCATGTTATTGTAATAACATGATAAAAAATCACTCTCAGTGACTCAATCGTGGAGCTAAGCGCGCTCAACTCTTCTTGCTTCTCTTTTCTCTGGGTATACCAAAACGCTGACGTCTTTCCCACAGGGCCTTTCGACTGATACCGAGTTTTTTTGCCAGTTCCGTCTCTGTCATATGGTCTTGGTTATCCAGGACAAAGTGTCGGAAGTACTCCTCCAAAGAGAGGTTGTCGCTACTGTTCTCCATTTTATGCTGACCGCTGGTGATGTGGTGATCGATCGCCAGCAGTTCCGGGGAGATGGTCTCACCTTCACACAGAATGACCGCCCTTTCGATGGTATTGGCCAGCTCTCTGACATTGCCGGGCCAGTGGTATCGTCGAATCGCCTCCAGGGCACTGCGACTCAAGCTTAAGGCGGGACGGTTGAGTTGCTTACTGGATTTACTTAATAGGTATTTGGCCAGGGCTTTGATGTCATTGCCCCGGTCCCGAAGGGGAGGCAGGGTCATCTCAACCACTCGTAACCGAAAGTAGAGATCACTGCGAAAACTCTGTTGTTGCACAAGCTTCCTCACATCCTGATGGGTGGCCGCAATGATTCGAATATTCGAGCTGCCCGGTTCACCCTGTTCATCGGAGCTGTATTCATCTCCCTGTAGTACTCGTAGCAATCTTGCTTGAGCCGCCATGGATAATTCACCAACCTGATCCATGAAAAGGGTGCCCCCCTGGGCTTTGGCCAGCAGACCGCCACGTCCGTTTTGCCGCTCGTCTTGCTGGCCAAACAGCTCCGCTTCAACCTGGTTTTCCGGCAATGCTGCACAGTTAAAAACCACAAACGGAGAGTGGCTGCGCCGGCTGTTTTCATGCAGTGCCCTGGCAACCAGTTCCTTGCCGGTTCCCGATTCACCCAGAATCAAAACGGTGGCATCGGTTGGCGCCACTTTGTCGATGCGGCGGAAGACATCGACCATCGCCGGACACTCTCCGATTATGCCTCGAACCGGATAGCTCTTCTCTACCTCCGACTTGAGCACTTCCTGTTGCCGAAGCTGGCGATCCTGTTTAATCACACGCTCGACAACCATCAGCAGTTCGTCGTGATCGAAGGGCTTGGCGATATAGTCGATCGCGCCCAGTTTCATCGCATCCACCGCCGAGCGGATGCTGGCGTAACTGGTCATGATCAGCACCGGCGTCGGTGTGGCGATATCGATAATTTCAGTGCCCGGCGCTCCCGGTAGTCGGACATCGCTGATAATCAGGTCGAAGTTCTTTAATGGCAGCTGTCTGGCTTCTTCCACAGATCCAGCCTCGGCTACCAGGTAGTCATTGCGCTCCAGTAAGCGTTTTACGGCACGACGGATCACGGTTTCATCTTCAACGATTAATATCTGGTTCATGGGATCATCCCCAGTCGGCTGCCGGTTGCTTTATTCGGTTTGGTCATGAAAAATCTTCGGCAGGTCCATAGCCACTCGGGTTCCTGCGCTCTGTTCTGAGTCTATGCTAATCGCCCCTTTGTGATCGGAGACGATTTTATAGGCGATCGCCAGGCCCAGCCCGGTTCCCTCTCCGGGGGCTTTGGTGGTGAAGAAGGGTTCGAACAGGTATCCTAGGTTCTCCTCGGATATACCCTCGCCCTGATCAACTACTTCGAGTCTGATCAGATCACCAATCTCTTGGGCATTGATCTCTACTGGTGATCCTGGGGAGGAGGCGTGACAGGCATTGGTCAGCAGATTGACCAACACTTGAGAGATTGCCTGCCGATCGCCCTCGATACACCACTGAGTATCGCACTGATTGATGAATCGGATCTGGCGGCCGTCATGGGTCAGCTTGACCAGCCTGATCGCCTCCTCGACCACTTCGTGCACAACGAAGTTCTGAATGTCAGTGCCGATGCCGCCACTGCGACTGAAGTTCATCAGGGTCTTGACGATATCGGTGATTCTTTGGGTCTGATTGAGGATCTCCCTGATACTCTCTTTGATCATTTCAGGGTCGTCTTCATGGCGCAGGTTTTGTGCCAATGAAGCGATGCCGGTTACCGGATTGCCGATCTCATGGGCAACGCCGGCCGCTAAGCGGCCTATGGAGGCGAGCCGTTCACTATGAGCAAGCTCCGCTTCCAGGGTCTCAAGGTCTGTCAGATCCTCCATCAGCATGACCTGGCTGGTGCGTGCCTCCTCCACCGGGTGGTCTACTGGGAGTGGGGCAGGGATAGCCGCCTTATGCAGATTGAACCAACGGCTTTTGTTGCTGTGGGTGACTTCCAAATGGTGGATATGTTCATCGGCCGCCGAGGCAAATCCCCCCAGTAGATGACCCCAGGGTTCGGGCAGTTGGTGGAGTGAGACGCCGATGGAATCCCGGGCGGTCACCCCGGTCATTACCTCCATCGCCAGATTCCAGATCGTTACTGTGCGCAGCCGGTCGATGGTGCAGACCCCAAGTGGAAGATCGAGCAGAATCTGTCTGTGGTAGCGGCGCAGATTATCCAGATCCGCACTGAGACCCCGCAACCGGGAGCGGGAGTGCTCCAGTTGGTCTTCGATAAAGCGCATCGAGTCAGCCAGCGCGGTCTGAGTATGGATATCGAGCTGCAGTCGACGGTTGATGATCATGTGCGCCAGCTGTGGCCCGAGCAGTCCGGAGAGGTTGCGCTCGATTCGTTCTCGTAACTGGCGTAACTGGGATGGCCGGGTCTCTGAGCGTGTCAGACTGAGATCCCGCAGTGCCTGTTCTACCTCCCGTTGGGCGGCCTCATGTCCCAGCATCTGCGCGAGTTGCTTGGTGAACTGATCTGTAGAGCCTGCATTGACCATGCCGCCCAAGGGTACCAGCGATTCGCTGCAGCAAGCGTTGGCGGCCTCCTTTTCCCCCAGTGTCTGGTTGCCCAGCAGGGAGCCGAAAATGAACATTAGCGCATTCAGTGATAGCGACCAGAAGGCGGCAAACTCCCACTGATCCATGCCGGATGCCAGTCGCAAACCGGGAATATCGAATTCGGTACGCACAAAACCGGAATTTTCCAGCAGGGGCAGCAGCAGGGTTGCAGACCAGACGACAATCCCGGCCAGTAGCCCAAGAATGAAACCTGTACGTGTGGCCCGGCGCCAGTAGAGCAGACCTACAACGCCAGGCAGGAACTGGGCGACGGCAACAAAGGAGATCAGGCCGAGTTGCACCAGGCTCTCATGCTTCTCCAGCAGGATATAAAAACCGTAACCGGCCATGATGATCAGCGCAATCAACAGCCGCCGGCCCAGCAGCAACCAGCGGTAGAGGTTGACGGCCGGATCGGGGAAATTGGTTGGCAGCAGAATATGGTTGAGGGTCATCGATGAGAGGGCCAGGGTGGTGATGATCATCATCGCGCTGGCCGATGAAACACCGCCGATGAAAGCCAGTACCGGTAACCAGCTAGGGCCTTGATCAAGACTGATGCCGAGGGCGAAGAAGTCAGGATGCACCTGCAGATCGAGGGTTTTGCCTGCCCATAAAATGATTGGAACAGGCAGATTGATCAGCAACAGATACAGGGGGAAAGCCCAGCTGGCGGTGCGTAATGCCTTGGGTTCAAGGTTCTCGGTGAACAGCATGTGGAATTGACGGGGCAGCAGTAATGCTGCAGCAAACGCCAACAGTATGAGGGTCGCCCAAGGTCCCTCTCTGACCGGTGCATAGAGCTTCTCCAGGGCTTGCGGATGTTCAGCCAGCCACTGTTCCATGCCACCAAATCCACCAAAGACGCCAAACAGAGCTGTCGTGCCAATCACCAGCATGGCGATCAGTTTGACCATCGATTCAAAAGCGATGGCCACGACTAAACCCCGGTGTTTCTCTCGGCTGGTACTGTGTCTGGCGCCGAACAGGATAGCGAATAGCACCAGGGTGCTACAGAAAATTAAGGCCAGAATCCGCGGTGCAACGGTCTGGCTAGCAACTTGGAGTGAATCGGTCACGGCGCGGATCTGCAGGGCAATGTAAGGTAGGGTGCCCAGTAGCATGAACAGGGTGACCAGGATTCCAGCGAACTGGCTGCGATAGCGGAAAGCAAACAGGTCCGCCAGGGAGGTCAGCTGATATTCACGGGTCAGCCGAAGAATCGGCTGAAACAGGATCGGAGTAAGCGCAAAAGCCAGTGTGACCCCAAGATAGATGGTGAGAAATAGGTAGCCCTGGGTTTCCGCAAAACTGATGCTGCCATAGTAGGTCCAGGATGTGGCATAGACGCCAAGCGACAACACATAGATGCTTGGGTGTCTGATGAATTTTTCAGGAATCCGGCCACTGTCAGCCACGAAGGCGATGAGAAACAGGATTGCCAGATAGACAACGCCGATGCCAAACAGTGACCAGAGTTCATGGTTCATGGCGTCGTCGATTTACCCAGCCAATGAATACAATAACCCCCAGCCAGAGTAGGTAGGGCAGGTACCAGTCACGTCCGGGGGAGGTCCACCACATCATCACTGGGGAGGAGAAGAGTAACAGGATGAGCAGTAGCAGAGCGATGGTTCTGTCTATCTGTCTGTCTGGCGGTGTCTCAGGCATGAGACAAGCCTAGCAGTTGTTACCTAAGGTAACAACAGTCGCTTTCAACCTAAAAAGATCAGTTGGACAGCGTGAAGGGTGTGCTTGTGGTGGTGCAGGGGGTGACCATAACCATCGAAGCGACTTTCATCTTAATCAAACACCTGCTACTAGAATGGAGCGGTCAACTGATTTTTTTAGGTTCAAATGGATCGTACGAGTCGTTAGGTTGTGCGGGTAGGGTGGGGCGCCTTTCAAGGCGTCCCACGGACGGATTATTTTTGACCGTTCATGTTGCTGATCATCTCATGCAGTTTGGCAGAGAGTTCGGTAGGTTCGAATTTGGGTACATAGGCATCAGCGCCAACCCCTTTGCCCAAAGCCTGATTGGCATCAGCGGAGAGTGAGGAGTGCATGATAATGGGAATATCGCTGAAGCGTGCATCTTCTTTGATCTTCTTGGTCAGCACATAGCCATCCATTTCAGGCATCTCCACATCGGTGAGAATGATCTGTACAAAATCACTTGGCTTGTGATCAGTGGTGCTGGCCCTCTCGGCAATCTCTTTGAGTTTATTCCAGGCTTCCGCGCCGTTGGAGGTGCTGATATATTTCATGCCCATGTGATCAAGGGTACGGATGATCTGGTCACGAGCTACCGCTGAATCGTCTGCGAAGAGGAGTGTGACTTCACTATCTTCCACCCGAGCAATGCCATCGAAAAGATCTGCACCCTGGCCAAATCCTGAAGTCTGGCTCAGCACCATCTCCACATCCATGATCATTACCAGGCGGCCATCCTTCAGTTCTGTAACCGCAGTGACCAGACCACCATGCTGTTGAGCCATCATTGGGGGTGGAACTTTTACATCCTCCCAGGCCAGACGCTCGATGGTATCGACGGCATGGACCAAAAAGCCTTGAACATGCTTATTGTACTCAGTGACGATTAGAATACTTGGTTTCTCTTCGGTCTGAATGCCGCAGAAGTCCGGCAAGTTGATCACCGGGATCATGTTGCCGCGTAGGCTGACCATGCCTTCTACCGAGGCGGGCATGTCCGGTGCGTGGGTGATCTCTGGTACGAGCATGACTTCTCGCACCTTGAATACGTTGACGCCATAGGTTTCTTCACGACCTGTTCTAACATCCTTTCCCAGGCTGAAAAGGAGAACCTCTAAACGATTGGTACCGGCTAGGCGTGTGCGGTCGTCTACAGATTTAATAAAATTGGACATTTTTAAGTTACTCAGAATTTAGTCACTTTTCAGGTTCGTGGGTGATTCGAGCTCGTTATAACGACTCATACCAACTGATGTTTTTAGCGTTCGATTTGGATAAAGCTTTAGTCAGCTCCATTTCTTGGGGTTGCTTTCGCAGTCTTGGTGAGGGTCTTGGCATGGGGGGGCGATTTGTATCCACAACTTTCTCGTGTAGTGTCCTAGGAAGTTTCCTTTTAAGGTGGCACGTTAATGATGTGGGCCTTGATATAAAATTGAAATAGAATCAATGGGTTGCGATCTGTGTCGACATCAGCTCATGGATTCAGGCTGGGTTAATTCGAGAAGATAAATAACTGGAAAAAGGCTATCTTTTACCCCAAGATCAGCGAACATGCCAATTACGCCTGATGATTTCACTGGTTGTGGATCTGTCCAGTCGCAAACCGGCAATCAGCATTTAAAAAAAGAGGAGAATCCGTGTGAATCCGGAAAAGGTTCTGTTTGGTTTTTTTATTGTACTGGCACTGACCCTCAATTTCGGTTTTTTTGTCGGTGAGTTGGGCAATCCGGATCATCACCACGTCTATGAGCTATTTGCCGTTGTGGTGGTCAACTTGGTGGCCACCATCCTCAAGTTCGGGGATCGTACCCAGATGGGAGCTGTGCTACTGGCTACCAGCCTAGTGGCGCTACTGCAGCTGTTTGCGGCGGCTCTGGTCTGGGCCTTCGCTGTTCACATCTCAGAAACCGGGCTGACAACGGTGGTCACGGCGAGTATTGTCTCCCTCTCCGGCGGCGCCATGCTGGCCAATGTGGTGTCGGTGATTCTGCTGATCATTGAGACGGTGATGTTGCGTCGCTAACGGCAGACTATGAACAATATCATCTTCCTGATTTTTCGCCGCATGCGGGCACCCTTGCTGACACTGGTGCTGGCACTCAATTGGCACTGTGTTGACTCTGCTCAAGGATGAAACCTTTCAAAAAGCCTTAACAGAACGAAGATTTGCACGCAAAATCAGTAAATTGAGAGAGTCTTTCTATCTGGTGTCCGGTTATGGGCAAACCGGAGAGGCGCTGGTTAAAGCACTGACAGAGCGCAATCAGCATGCGGTTGTGGTCGATATCCTTCAGGAGAGAGTTAATCTGCTGCAGCTGGAAAATCTGCGTGAGTATGTTCCAGGATTATGCGCTGACGCGCGTCTGCCAGAGCATCTGTTGGAGGCTGGTTTGAAGCATCCTCTATGTGAGGGTGTGGTGGCGTTGACCAACTCCAATGAGACCAATCTTAAGATCGCGATCACCGCCAAGCTGCTGCATCCCGATATCGAGGTGATCTGTCGAGCAGACTCCCATGATATCGAAAAAAACATGGCGTCGTTTGGCACCGACTACATCATCGACCCCTTTGATACCTTTGCCCGCTACCTGGCCACCGCAATCCAGGCGCCATGCCTTAGCCTGTTGCAGGACTGGCTCTCGTTGGGTAACAACGACCTGCTCAGTGACCCAGTGCATCCACCAAAAAAAGGTTTGTGGGTGGTGTGTGGCTTTGGTCGTTTTGGCAAAGCAATCTATGACAAACTGGTGAAAGAGGATCTTGAAGTGGTGGTTATCGAGGCGCAGCCCAGCCAGACCGGCACTCCCCAGACGCAACTGGTGGTGGGCCGAGGAACTGAGGCCGATACCTTAATGGAAGCAAGCATCGATCAAGCGGTAGGACTGGTAGCCGGCACCGATAATGATGCCAACAATCTGTCGATCATCATGACGGCCAGGGAGTTGAATCCAAAAATGTTCGTAATCCTGCGTCAGAATCGTAAGTATAATGATCCTGTAATCCAAGCGGTTGGGGCTGATATGGTGATGTTGCCCAGTGAGATCATCGCCAACCGGATTCGAGTGTTGTTGGGAGTTCCAATGCAGCACCAGTTCGTCAACCTGGTGATGCATCAGGATGATGAGTGGGCCTGTCAGCTGATTAGCCAGATCTCCGCGCTGGTGACCGATTATGCGCCGGATGTCTGGGAGGTGGCTTTTACAGAGCAGGACACCCATGCTGTGTGTCGCTATGTCCGTGAGGGGAGAAACCTGACTCTGGGAGAGCTGACCACCGATCCGCGGGATCGGGACAGCTCATTGCCCTGTATTCCCCTGATGTTATTGAGGCACAATGATTTCAGTCTATTGCCGGGTGACGACTTGGTGGTGCAAAAAGATGACCGACTGCTCTTCTGCGGAAAGGTGTCTGCGAAAAATAGAATGGAATGGACCCTGCAAAATGAAAACGCTCTGAACTATATTCTAACGGGTGAGACCAGACCTCAGGGCTGGATCTGGCGCCGATTGCAAAAAAGAGAGGTGACATGAGTCAACTACTGGAAAAATTGCACCAAGACCATATGAATCTCGCCCGTCTGCTCGATCTGCTCTCGGCGGAACTGGATGCGCTGGCGGCTGGTCATGAATCAAACTTTGACCTGAAGATCGAGATGTTGGATTACATCGAACACTATGCAGAAAAGGTGCACCATCCAACTGAGGATCAGATCAATGCGGTGGCCTTTAAGAAGAAATCGATGAAGCCCCATGCCGCCATCTACGAGAGGATCAGTCGAGAGCATACCAGCCTGCTGGGATTGGCAAATCGATTCCGCTCTACCCTGGAAGGGGCGATGCAGGGTGAAGTACTGCTGCGTGATGAAGTGGAGACACAGGGGCGGGAGTTTGTCGCCTTGCAACGCCAGCATGTTGATCTTGAAGAGGAGGAGGTATTCCCGCTGATTGATCAGGCAATGACTGAGAAGGATTGGCAAAAGCTGGAGGCGGAGATCACCCATGGTGACGATCCGGTCTTTCATCGACAGGACTATAATCGTTTCCGTAGCCTGATTGACTACCTGAAAGCCCATGAAGACGAGTAGGTTATAGTGGGCAACTCCTTTGGCTTAGTGACCTGTGTAGCTTGCTGGTTGAGCTGCGCAGAGCCGACGGTTACCCCATAGTGTCTAAAAAAATAAGCGGTTGCGTGGTAAAGGATCCCTGCAAACTGGCCGATAGGTTGTTCAATTAAAGGATATTTCTGATCCGTATTTTTAAATTTACACCATACGATGGTCTGGCGATGTTGGCTTATCTGCAATCAACAGGACGTGCACTTTTAATAACAGGCATTCTATTGGTGTTTGGTGTACCTGGTTTGGCCCAGTCAGGAGCGCTACCGCTGGAGTCACAGATTTATATGGCCGGGATGCATGAATCAGAATGGCGATTTGCAGGATCTGATTTCAGTTGTGAATTACGCCACCGAGTCCCCCAGTTCGGGCAGGCCATATTCCGCCGTATCGCGGGAGACGATCTACTATTCCGGCTCAACAGTTTCCAACCGATCCCTGAAAAATTGGATGGGACACTAAGAGAGGTGTCTCCTTCCTGGGAGCATCAATTGCCAGATGACCTGCAACAGCATCTGGTAATCCACGCCGGTATGCAACCGATCAGACTGGGGCGTAAACCGGCCGGTTGGCTGTTGACCTCACTCTCCAAGGGGCAGGTTGGCAGTTTTGACTTTCTTGATTGGGATGACAGTCGGAGGCAGGTCCATGTGCGACTGTCACCGGTGCAATTCCAGAAAGCCTATCGGGAGTTCAAACAGTGTCTGAGTCAACTCTCAACTGAGGGCTTTGAGGCGTTGAAGCAGTCTACGGTACTGTTCGCTCTCGATGTTTACCAGTTGGATAAAAAAGCAAAACAGCACCTCGACAAGTTGGCCCAATATATCCTGGCCGATGAAAAAGTGGTCGGCATTACAGTGGCTGGGCATGCAGATGATCAGGGGACGCGCCGTTACAACAAAAAGCTATCGGCTAAAAGGGCGGCAACCGTCGCCAGTTATCTGATCTCCAAAGGTATCGATGCAGCGATTATCCGTAAACGCCACTATGGTGAATTGAGACCGGCGATCCCGAAGCGAACCGAGCGGGCCAGGGCAGCCAACAGGCGGGCGAATATTAGCCTGACTCGTGATAAAAAGTAGTTTTGCATCCAGTCAACAGAATAAGAGATAAAGGTTCTGTTTTGCGCCATCCAGGCTATTTGCACACTTGGGAATTTATGATCTGACAATATTTTAAATCATCAAAATTCTCCGATGCGCGATATCGGTTCTCACGTTCCACGATTTTTGACCTCCGAAGCCGGTTGAACAGCTCAAAGGCGATAAACAAAACCGGCACAGCTGCAGTAGCCAAAACTACAGTCCATGATTGGATGAGCACAGCCCATGACAAGGTTGCTGCAATTGCTGCATGGGCGACTGCATTGCGTATCAGTTCATAGTGCTGTGTGTAACTATGCGCTGTGAGTATGTCTGTTGCCGCAAGGCGTATCTGTTTCGAGATGGATTGCTCTGCTGCTAATTCCCCAGCTTCAGGGAGTGTCTCCAGCATGGCATCGATGGTCTGCTGTGGTAGCGCCTTATTCGCGGTTAATGCGTGGCGTAACGCACTCAGGTCAATCGCTTTGGTTTTCCAGGCGTTCAATATCTGAGTGCGCCACACAATGAGAATCTGGCTGTCGCAGACCAGGAAGAGACTATAGCCTGGAATAAGCAGAAGTAGTCCAATGGCTGGCCAAATACCCATTACCAGGAGGGCGGTAATCAATACGCCTAGGGAAATCAGAATGATATGAATTACCAGTATACGGAAGCAGTTAGTGCGCTTTATCAAAACCTTAGATGTCATTTCAATGAGTGGGCGATAGTCAGACATCAAATTGCATCCAAGTCTTGATAAAGGGGCTGCTTAAAAAACCTGAAGGTGAACGATTTGGTTACTGGTTTAATAAATTAGAATCAGTCCAGGATCAGCTCCACCCGGCGATTTCGAAATCTCCCATTGGCTGTGGCGTTGTCGGCAACTGGTGAGGACTCGCCCATCCCTTTTGTTGTGATTAATCTGGCGCTAACGCCTTGGTCGACCAGAAAGTTAGCCACCGAGATGGCGCGTTTTTCTGACAACAACTGGTTTTGCTCCGCTGAGCCGCTGGAGTCTGTGTGGCCGACAACCATGATTTTTCGGATGTCGCGTCGCGCCATGAGCGAGGATGCGACACTTGCAAGGCGTGCGTTAGATTCACCACTGATTCGATCGCTGCCCAGGTCGAAGCGTATATTTTCAAGTACGATTTTTGCCGCGCATCCCTTTGTGTTGACAGCAGAGTCGGGTGGTGTGTCAGGGCACTGATCCTGGCGATCGACAACGCCGTCGTGATCACTGTCTTGCTCACAGCCTCTCTTATCCACCATGGCGCCGCGGGGGGTTGCCCGGCATTTATCATCATCATCGATTACCCCGTCACCATCACTGTCCAGGTCACACCCCCTGGCGTCAATCGTTGTGCCGGCTGCGGTCTTAGGGCACTGGTCCAAGCGGTCGACTACGCCATCGCCATCCGAGTCTTCAATTTCTGGTTCAGGAGTAGGTTCGCCGCAAGCTCGATTTTTGCTGTTGTCTCCTTGATGCTCAGTATTCCAGCATTCACCATAATTGCTACGCCATACCGTGCCTGTGTCATTGGTGACCTCTCCAAGACTATCCTGCGCTTTAGCGACAATCGGAGTCAGTAGGAGGGCTAAGATCGGCAAAACTCCGTAAATTCTTACCATATTAAATTATCCGTAAATCGGTGTCAGATCATAGAATTGACTAATATACAATACTACAGCACAGAGTAAATAGCTGGTTGCTCTTCAATACATAGTCTTCCCGGACGGCCAGGACGGGGCTGGCGTTTCAATTTCTACTCAATTTTATCTATAAATGCGTCTCAGCCTAACACCAGTTCCTGATTTAGCGATGATCGTATTTCATGTGCCTGTTGATCCTCCAGATCAAGCTGGAACAGCCCCAGATAGGCATCTTGTCCTTCTGTAGGGGTATTTCCAAGTGAATTGAAGGTAGGGTGGGTAGTGATTAATTGGTCTTCATTGCCTTTAGAATTAGTGGTTTAAGTGAATGTTTCGATCTGATCAACCCTCATCTATTTAAACGAGTAATTCACTAGAGTCTAGCCAATGCAAAAACCATTCTATAAAGTTATATCTGTTTGAATGTGCATGTTTTGATGAGTGGAGTATTGCCCAATTGTCGCCAAATGGCTCTAGAATTAGATTTTCGCTATCTAGTATCCATACGTTTCCGTATTCATCACCATTGACCACTAAGATAGCAACTACTTCATGGCCGTAGGAACAGATTGGTATTGTACCATTTCGAAATCTATCTAAATCATATTGCTTCCATAACCTGAGCCATTCTCTATCAGCCTCATCTTCGTCTATTGTGACAGAATTCCTAGATATATTACGGTAACCATCTATTGGTTTTGTGAATGGAAATGGTTTGTCAATATCACTATTGTTAGCAACTTGTCTTATATATCTTGATAGATTGTTTATAAATACTTTTAGGTAAAAGTTTATGGGTTTTTGAGACAATTTATTTTTGTGAGATAGCTCGAATTTATCTTTTAATGATTGTGGTAGTTCGCTCGGGTATCTATTAATATCATAATAACTTTCTTGATTTTGAGGCTGTAGAGTGCTCTGCGCCCATTTTTTTGCCTCTTTAGAGGAGAAGTATTGGTCAATTGTCATTTTTGTGAAATTGTCATTATCAAGAGATTCAAAAATGATTGATTCTAGCCATTGCAGGCCATATCCAGGGCCAACTCCTCCTCCTGATATGTTAGTTAGATAATATTTGTACTCCTCTGGTATTCGAATCGATAGTTTGTTTTCAATAATACCTATGTTTTTTTCAGATATTTTTGGAAATATAAAGTAATGATGCGAACTCGAACCAAAGATATTCTCAGAAGTGTCATGACTATTTAGATAAGTCAAACGATTTTTGATATTTAAGCTATTCACTTTGAAAATCTATATTAGCTTTGTTAAGTAATTGTACCACAAGGGTGGTATACCCTTTCATTAAGGTTATTATCTTCATCGTGCCAGCGGTATACAATAGTCGTATCATTGTTAATTGCAAACTGA
>JARRQD010000004.1:28217-42416 GCA_037382205.1 Candidatus Thiodiazotropha sp. | reverse complement strand
ACGTGAAGATGACTGTGAAGTTGATTGCGCCGATCGCGATGGAAGAGGGTCTGCGTTTTGCGATCCGTGAAGGCGGTCGGACCGTGGGTGCCGGCGTGGTATCTAAGATTATCGAGTAAGAGATAATGGCAAACCAGAGAATACGAATTCGTCTCAAAGCATTTGATCATCGACTGATTGATCAATCTGCCCGTGAGATTGTGGAAACCGCTAAGCGGACCGGCGCACACATCCGTGGCCCGATTCCACTGCCGACTAAAAATGAGCGCTACACCATTCTGATTTCACCCCACGTCAACAAAGACGCGCGTGATCAGTATGAAATCCGCACCCACAAGCGTCTGCTCGATATCGTCGAGCCGACCGACAAAACTGTGGATGCGTTGATGAAGCTCGATTTGGCTGCCGGCGTAGACGTGCAGATCAAACTGAACTGAGGTTAAGAACGATGACGATTGGAGTAGTCGGCCGCAAGGCAGGAATGACCCGAGTATTTACCGAACAGGGTGACTCCGTACCTGTAACGGTGATTGAGGTTGAACCCAACCGTGTGACTCAGCTGAAGAGTGACGATACCGATGGGTATTTGGCGATTCAGGTTACTACCGGTGCTCGCAAGGCGTCACGGGTCAGCAAACCGGCTGCCGGACACTACGCGAAAGCGGGTGTCGAGGCGGGTCGCAAGATGGTTGAGTTTCGCGCTGAGCCTGCTGATGTTGAAGGCATAGAAGTCGGTAGCGAGATCAAGGCAGACCTGTTCGAAGCCGGTCAGATCGTGGACGTCCGCGGTCAGTCACAGGGTAAGGGCTTTCAGGGTGGCGTAAAGCGTCACAACTTTCGCACCCAGGACGCGACACATGGTAACTCCCTGTCTCATCGTGCCCCGGGATCGATCGGACAGTGTCAGACACCAGGTCGCGTGTTCAAAGGTAAAAAGATGGCCGGCCACATGGGTGCCGCGCAACGCTGCCAGCAGAATCTTGAGGTTGTGCGTGTCGATGCAGAGCGCAACCTGATCCTGGTGAAGGGTTCAGTGCCTGGTTCCAGAGGTGGAGACGTGATCGTCACGCCTGCTGTGAAGATGAAGAATAAAGGGTGACAGTAATGGATCTCAACGTAAAAACAGCCGCTGGCGCGCAGACCATGCAAGTGTCTGATGACGTGTTTGGCGCAGAGTACAAGCAGTCGCTGATACATCAGGTGGTTACTGCCTATATGTCTGCGGCTCGTTCCGGTACCAAAGCACAGAAGAACCGTGCTGCAGTGCGAGGCGGTGGCGCCAAGCCTTTCCGTCAGAAGGGCACTGGCCGCGCGCGTGCCGGTACCAGCCGCAGTCCGATATGGCGTAGTGGTGGTGTAAATTTTGCTGCTACCCCACGTAACTACGAGCAGAAGATCAACCGCAAGATGTACCGTGGTGCGATCCGCTCAATTCTGTCGGAACTGAACCGGCAGGAGAGACTAGTTGTGGTTGATGAGATCAGCATCTCTCAACCCAAGACCAAAGAGTTGGTTGGCAAACTGAAGGACATGGCGCTGAAAGATGTCCTGGTGGTATCAGAAAACCCTGATGAAAACCTCTATCTGGCTTCCCGCAACCTCTACGGTGTGGATGTGCGCGATGTGGAGGAGATCGACCCGGTGAGCCTGGTTGCATACGAGCATGTACTGGTCACCGAAAGTGCGGTCAAAAAACTTGAGGAGCGTCTGGCATGAACAACGAACGTTTGATGAAGGTTCTTCTGAGTCCTCTGGTCTCGGAAAAGAGCAGTATCGTTGCCGATGCAAACGATCAATACACCTTTCGCGTCACCAAGGATGCGACCAAGCGTGAGATTGCGAAAGCGGTCGAGAAGCTGTTCGAGGTTGAGGTCGAGCGAGTCCAGGTGGTTAACGTCAAAGGCAAGCAAAAGCGTTTTGGCGCCATCAATGGCAAACGTTCCGACTGGAAAAAAGCATATGTACGTCTCAAGGCTGGAAGCGAAATCGATTTCGCTGCCGGGGCCTGAGCATATAATACAGGATTGGGATAATGGCAGTCGTTAAAACTAAACCGACCTCTGCAGGCCGCCGATTTGTGGTCAAAGTTGTCGATGCGGAACTGCACAAAGGTGCACCTCATGGTCCGCTGCTGGCAAAGAAGAGCAAAAGTGGCGGTCGTAACAACAACGGTCGTATAACCACCCGTCATCGCGGCGGTGGTCACAAGCAGCGCTATCGTATTATCGACTTCAAGCGCAACAAGGAGAATATCCCGGCGATTGTCGAGCGTCTGGAATACGATCCGAATCGTACCGCAAGAATTGCCTTGATCCGCTATGCGGATGGTGAACGCAGCTACATTATCGCACCGAACAACCTGCATGTTGGCGATCAAGTTGAGTCTGGTAGTGCTGCCCCAATCAAGACGGGTAACTGTCTGCCACTGCGTATCATACCTTTGGGTTCCGTGGTTCACTGCATTGAAATGAAGCCGGGTAAGGGTGCTCAAATAGCTCGCTCCGCAGGTGCTGCGGTACAGCTGGTGGCCCGTGAAGGCGAATACGCCACCCTGCGTCTGCGCTCTGGTGAGATGCGCAAAGTGCCTGCGGACTGTCGTGCTGTAATTGGTGAAGTCTCCAATTCCGAGCACAATCTGCGTTCATTGGGTAAAGCTGGCGCAAAACGCTGGAAGGGTGTACGCCCGACCGTGCGTGGTGTCGCTATGAACCCGGTTGATCATCCTCACGGCGGTGGTGAAGGACGTACCTCTGGTGGACGTCATCCTGTATCGCCATGGGGTACGCCAACCAAGGGCTATAAGACCCGCACCAACAAGCGCACGAACAAAATGATCGTTCGTCGCAGAAACCGTAAATAGATAATTAGGGGTTAGAGTCGTGCCACGTTCAGTCAGAAAAGGCCCATTCATTGACCACCATCTGGTAAAGAAGGTGGACGAAGCGGTAGCCCAGAACAACAAGCGTCCTATCAAAACCTGGTCACGCCGATCTGTGGTGTTTCCAGAGATGGTAGGTTTAACCATTGCTGTGCACAACGGTAAGGTTCACGTGCCTGTTCTGGTCTCGGAAAACATGGTCGGACACAAACTGGGTGAGTTTGCGTTGACCCGTACCTATCGCGGCCACGCCGCTGATAAGAAGTCGAAGTAGAGGTAATAACGATGCAGACAACAGCAAAGTTACGCCATGCTCGTCTATCGGCTCAGAAAGGTCGCTTGGTTGCTGATCAGATTCGCGGTCTGCCCGTTGAGCAGGCGCTGGATATTCTGTCATTCAGCAAGAAAAAAGGCGCGGTACTGGTGAAGAAGGTACTCGAGTCCGCCATCGCCAATGCTGAGCATAATGACGGTGCGGATATCGACGAGCTGAAGGTCGCCGCGGTCAGTGTGGACGAAGGGCCAACCATGAAGCGTATTCGAGCTCGCGCCAAAGGTCGGGCATCCAGAATTCTCAAGCGGACCAGTCATATTAATGTGACTGTCGCAGAAAAGTAAAAGGCAAGAGAGGCCGAAATGGGTCAGAAAGTACATCCAACCGGGATACGTCTTGGCATTGTTAAAGACTGGACGTCCAAGTGGTATGCCGGCTCGAAAGAGTATGCAACACTGCTTAACAATGATCTTGAAGTGCGTGAGTACCTGAAGAAGAGACTGTCGCAAGCCTCTGTCAGTCGTATTCAGATCGATCGTCCGGCTAATAATGCCCACATCACTGTTCACACAGCCCGTCCAGGCTTGGTGATTGGTAAGAAAGGCGAAGATATCGATGCATTGAGATCCGAAGTCTCTGCGATGATGGGTATTCCGGTACACATGAGTATCGAAGAAATACGCAAGCCAGAACTTGATGCGCAGCTGGTGGGTGAGAGTATCGCTCAGCAGCTCGAACGTCGCGTGATGTTCCGCCGGGCCATGAAACGTGCTGTTCAGAACGCCATGCGTCTCGGCGCACAGGGTATCAAGGTCAATATCAGTGGTCGTTTGAATGGTGCTGAAATCGCCCGTTCAGAATGGTATCGGGAAGGTCGCGTACCACTGCATACTCTGCGTGCGGATATCGATTATGGTTTTGCTGAAGCCAATACCACTTATGGCATCATCGGTGTCAAGGTATGGGTCTTCAAAGGTGAAGTTTACGGTGATCGCGAGGAAGTCGAGGTTGACACCAAGCCCGCTGCAGCACCGAGCAAGAGGTCTTAAGTCATGCTACAGCCAAAACGGACAAAATTTCGCAAACAGCACAAAGGACGCAATCGTGGCCTGGCGTTTGCCGGCAGCTCAGTCTCCTTTGGTGAGTATGGTCTGAAGTCAACTGGCCGAGGTCGTATTACGGCACGCCAGATTGAAGCGGCACGTCGTGCGATCACCCGTCATGTAAAACGCGGCGGTAAAATCTGGATTCGTGTTTTCCCTGACAAGCCGATTACCAAGAAGCCTCTCGAAGTTCGTCAGGGTAAAGGTAAGGGTAACGTGGAATACTGGGTTGCTCAGATTCAACCTGGACGCATGCTCTACGAAATTGAGGGCATTTCCGAAGAACTGGCGCGTGAAGCATTCGCACTGGCATCTGCCAAGCTGCCTGTCGCGACTACTTTCGTGAAACGGACGGTAATGTAATGAAAGCATCTGAGATTAGAGAAAAGTCACAGCAAGAGTTGACCACTACTCTGGATGAACTCTTAAAAGAGCAGTTTAACCTGCGCATGCAACAGGGTACTGGTCAGCTTGTGCGTCCATCCCGCATGAATGAAGTACGCAAAGACATCGCGCGGATCAAGACTGTGATGAATGAACAGAAGTCAGGTGACGCATCATGAGTGAGCAACAGGCAACAAACCGTACGCTGATTGGCCAGGTGGTCAGTGATGCGATGGATAAAACGATCACCGTTACCGTTGAGCGTCGCGTAAAGCACCCGGTATACGGTAAGTTCATGAAGCGTTCCACCAAAGTGCACGCCCATGACGAAGCAAACGAATGTCACTCTGGTGACACCGTAATGGTAGAGCAGTGCCGTCCTCTGTCGAAGAGCAAGACCTGGCGTCTGGTGAAGGTACTGGAGCGTGCAAGCTGATCGTCAGCTTGTACCAATCGTAACTATTTGGAATTAGGGCAATACCATGATTCAGATGCAGACTAACCTAAGCGTTGCTGATAACAGCGGTGCGAAGCGGGTTCAGTGCATAAAGGTGCTCGGTGGTTCGCACCGTCGCTATGCCGGCGTTGGCGACATTGTGAAAGTCAGTGTCAAAGATGCGATCCCTAGGGGTAAAGTAAAGAAGGGCGACGTCTACAACGCAGTTGTTGTGCGTACAAAAAAAGGTGTTCGTCGGCCTGATGGTTCGGTGATTCGTTTTGATTCCAATGCTGCGGTTCTACTGAACAGCTCTCTGCAGCCGATTGGAACACGTATCTTCGGTCCCGTTACCCGTGAATTGAGGAGTGAGCGGTTTATGAAAATAATCTCGCTCGCACCTGAAGTTTTGTGAGGCAGCACTAATGGCAAGCAAAATCAGAAAAGGTGACGAGGTAATCGTCATAAGCGGCAAAGACAAGGGTAAGCGCGGTACTGTTGTCAAGATGATGGATGATGACCGTTTGGTTGTCGAAAACGTCAACATGGCAAAGAAGCATACCAAGCCAAATCCGAACCGGGGTGAGCCTGGCGGCATTCTGGACAAGGAGATGCCACTACACATCTCCAATGTGGCTTTGTATAACCCGGTAACCGATAAGGCTGACCGTGTTGGTTTCAAAATTCTCGAAGATGGCAAGAAGGTTCGGGTGTTTAAATCCAACCAAGAAGTCGTCGATATTTGAGGCATGATGAGAGATGGCTAGGTTACAGCAATATTACAGCGAAACTGTTATCAAGGATCTGATGGACAAGTTTCAGTTCGACAGCATCATGGAAGTGCCGAAGATCACCAAGATCACCCTGAATATGGGTGTTGGTGAGGCCATCGGCGATAAGAAGGTGCTGGAGCATGCGGTTGGCGACATGGAGAAGATTGCCGGTCAGAAGGCGGTCATTACCCATGCGCGAAAGTCGATTGCCGGTTTTAAAGTCCGTGAAGGATGGCCAATCGGTTGTAAAGTGACTCTGCGCAGAGAGCGCATGTATGAGTTTCTTGATCGTCTGATTAATATCGCAATACCCCGTATTCGTGATTTCCGTGGTTTGAGCAACAAGTCGTTCGATGGCCGTGGTAACTACTCGATGGGTGTTAAAGAACAGATTATGTTTCCTGAGATCGATTACGACAAAATCGACGCACTGCGTGGTTTGGATATCACCATCACCACCACAGCGCGAACCGATGAAGAGGGTCGTGCGCTCTTGGAAGCCTTCAAGTTTCCTTTTAAGAACTGAGTTTAATATGGCAAAGAAAAGCATGATCGCTCGGGAAACCAAGCGTGCACGGACGGTCTCCAGGTTTGCGGCGAAGCGCGCTGCCCTGAAAGCTGTGATTAAAAATTCGAACAGCAGCTTTGAAGAGATCGAGCAGGCGGTAGCCAAATTGCAGAAGTTGCCCCGGGATGCAAGCCCGTCACGTCGGCAGAATCGTTGCCAGGTGACCGGTCGTCCTCACGGCGTCTACCGCAAATTCGGCCTGTGCAGAAACAAACTGCGTGAAGCAGCAATGAGAGGCGATGTACCAGGGCTTGTTAAAGCGAGCTGGTAACAGTATAATCCTGCGCCCTTACCCGAGTGCCCTGTGCATTCGGTTGTTCAATCATTAGGTATCGCGCCACAAAGGCGGACTGACCTTAGGAGCTCATTATGAGTATGTCAGATCCCATCGCGGATATGCTAACACGCATCCGCAATGGCCAGGCAGCGAAGAAAACGACTGTCGAACTGCCTTCTTCCAAACAGAAGGTAGCCATTGCCAACCTTCTGAAAAACGAAGGTTACATCCAAGAAGTTTCCGTTAATGAGAATGGCGCCAAACCTACCTTGGTTTTGGAGCTTCGCTATTATCAGGGACGTCCCGTTATCGATCTCATTAAGCGAGTGAGCCGTCCGGGGCTGCGTGTCTATAAAGGTAGAGATGAACTGCCAAAGGTACGTGCCGGCCTCGGCGTTGCGATCATCTCCACATCCAAAGGTGTGATGACAGACCGTGCGGCACGTGAACTCGGCCAGGGCGGTGAAGTCATCGCCTACGTCGCCTAAGGAGGGATGAGCAATGTCTCGAGTAGCAAAAAGCCCTATCGCATTGCCTTCTGGCACCAGTGTAAAAATGGCGGATCAGTCGATCTCTATTAAAGGTCCGAAAGGTGAAATGGCGCTCAATCTGCACCCAGACGTGGCTGTCAATGAAGAGGACAGCCAGCTGAAGATCGCTCCCAAGAGCGAGACTAAAGCCGCCTGGGCCATGGCCGGTACCTTTCGTGCGCTGGTCAACAACATGGTTCACGGTGTCAGTCAGGGGTTTGAGAAAAAATTACAGCTGGTTGGCGTCGGTTACCGTGCCCAAGCCGGTGGTAAGTCACTGAACTTGAACCTTGGTTTCTCTCATCCGATCGACTATCCGGTTCCTGAGGGAATCACCATCGCTACCCCTTCCCCGACTGAGATCGTGGTCAGTGGCAGCGACAAGCAACGGGTTGGTCAGGTTGCCGCTGAGATTCGTGCGTACCGTCCGCCTGAACCCTATAAGGGCAAGGGTGTCAGATACGCCGACGAATATGTGGCGCGTAAAGAAGCCAAGAAGAAATAGGTAGAACGATGGACAAGAAACAATCACGTATGCGCCGCGGGCGCCGTACCAGAGCTAAGATTCGGGAGCTGGGCGTTCATCGTCTCTCGATTCACCGTACACCTCGCCATATTTACGCTCAGGTCATCAGTCCTGACGGTTCCAGTGTGTTGGCCAGTGCCTCGACTCTGGACAAGGATGTAAAGGGTGAGATCAACGGCGAGGCCAGCGGTAACGTCAAAGCCGCCTCAGTTGTTGGTAAGCTGGTTGCCGAGCGGGCCAAAACCGCCGGTATCGAAAGTGTGGCCTTTGATCGTTCGGGTTTTCGTTATCACGGTCGGGTTAAGGCCCTCGCTGAAGCGGCTCGCGAAGCCGGTCTTCAATTTTAAAGGTTTAGGATTATGGCAAATTTTAATGCAAAACCTGAGGGTGATGAGTTACTTGAGAAACTCGTCAATGTTAACCGTGTGGCCAAGGTAGTCAAAGGTGGTCGTCAATTCGGTTTCTCAGCGCTGACTGTGGTTGGTGATGGCAAGGGGCGCGTCGGTTTCGGAACCGGTAAGGCCCGCGAAGTGCCAGTAGCCATACAGAAAGCCATGGAGACTGCACGTAAGAACATGGTCTCCGTCAAGCTTGACGGCGCCACCCTGCAGTATCCGCTGGTTGGACGTCATGGCGCGGCCAAGGTCTTCATGCAGCCTGCATCGGATGGTACCGGCATTATTGCTGGTGGTGCGATGCGTGCCGTATTCGAAGTGCTTGGCGTACAGAACGTACTGGCCAAATGCATCGGCACCAACAATCCGATGAATGTGGTGCGTGCAACCATTAATGGTTTGAATGAAATGGCCGACGCTGAATCGGTTGCCCTGAAGCGGGGCAAAAGCGTCGAAGATATCCTGGGGTAAGTCATGGCTGATAAAAAGATGATGCGGGTCAAGCTGGTGCGAAGCACAAGCGGTCGCCTTGCAAGCCATCAAGCATGTGTAAAAGGTCTAGGTCTGCGTCGTATGCATCACGAAGTTGACGTGGAAGACACCCCTTGCACTCGCGGAATGGTGAACAAGGTCAGTTACATGGTTAAGGTAGTGGAGTCATAAGATGAAATTGAATACTCTCCAGCCTGCTGCGGGAAGTAAAACCACACGTAAGCGTGTCGGTCGCGGTATCGGCAGTGGCCTTGGCAAAACCTGTGGACGTGGCCACAAAGGTCAGAAGTCCCGTTCAGGCGGTTTTCATAAAGTCGGCTTTGAAGGTGGTCAGATGCCACTGCAGCGCCGTCTGCCGAAGATCGGTTTCACCTCACGTGTCTCCATGGTATCTGCCCAGGTTCGTCTGGGTGAGCTGGCAAAGGTCGAAGGCGACGTTGTCGATCTTGATGCACTGAAGAAAGCAAACATCGTCACTCGCGACATCAAGCGGGCGAAGATCTTTCTTTCTGGAGAAATTGATCGTGCAGTAACCGTAAAAGGCATTACCCTGACCAAGGGTGCAAAAGCCGCTATCGAAGCCGCTGGCGGTAAGGTCGAATAAATATGGCCAACCAAGGTGCAATGATGGGCGCTCTGGGCGGCATGGGACAGCTGACTGAACTTCGTCAGCGCCTGTTGTTTGTCGCCGGTGCGTTGTTGGTTTTTCGCATTGGTACATTCATACCTGTACCAGGTGTGAACCCAGTGGCATTGGCTGCCCTGTTTGAGCAAGCCCAGGGTTCGATCCTGGATATGTTCAACATGTTTTCCGGTGGTGCATTGCAACGTGCCAGTATCTTCGCCCTTGGAATCATGCCCTACATCTCAGCATCGATTATCATGCAATTGATGTCGTCTGTTATTCCGAGTCTGGAGCAGCTGAAGAAAGAGGGTGAAGCAGGGCGCAGAAAGATCACTCAGTACACCCGCTACGGCACTGTCGTACTGGCAACCTTCCAGGCGGTCGGTATCTCGATCGCCCTGCAGAGCCAGACAGTTGGTGGTGAAACGATTGTGGTTCATCAGGGGGTTGGTTTTGTTGTAACCGCTGCGGTATCCCTGGTGACTGGCACCATGTTTCTGATGTGGCTCGGTGAGCAGATCACCGAACGTGGTATCGGTAACGGCATCTCGATGATCATCTTTGCCGGTATTGTTGCCGGATTGCCAGCTGCCATCGGTGGTACCCTGGAACTGGCTCGTACCGGTGAGTTGAATGCGCTTACCATTCTGTTCCTCTTCGTGCTGGCAATTGCGGTTACCGCGTTCGTTGTCTTCGTTGAGCGTGGGCAGCGCCGCATTACTATTAACTATGCGAAGCGCCAGCAGGGACGCCGGATGTTGGCGGCGCAGAGCACACATCTGCCGCTGAAACTGAACATGGCCGGTGTCATCCCGCCAATTTTCGCATCCAGTATCATCCTCTTCCCGGCAACTCTGGGGCAATGGTTTGGTAATACTGAGGGGACTCGCTGGATACAGGACATTTTCGCCAAGTTATCACCTGGTGAGCCTGTCTATGTGATGGTCTATGCAGCAGCGATCATCTTCTTTTGTTTCTTCTATACCGCGCTGGTCTTCAACTCAAGAGATACCGCGGATAATTTGAAAAGATCCGGAGCATTTATTCCAGGCATCCGGCCTGGCGAACAGACCGCTAAATATATCGATGGCGTGATGTCGAGACTGACCTTGGCGGGCGCCATCTATATCACCCTGGTCTGTCTGCTCCCCGAGTTCCTGATAGTCGGTTGGAATGTGCCATTCTATTTCGGTGGCACGTCACTGCTGATTATCGTTGTGGTAGTGATGGACTTTATGGCCCAGGTACAGGCGCACCTGATGTCACAC
The DNA here is from genome assembly GCA_037382205.1 of Candidatus Thiodiazotropha sp. Lineage (GTDB taxonomy): Bacteria > Pseudomonadota > Gammaproteobacteria > Chromatiales > Chromatiaceae > Thiodiazotropha. The sequence continues at coordinate 31,887 of JARRQD010000004.1, read as the reverse complement.
CAATACGACGGCTTGATGAAAAAAGCTAACCTGAAAGGTGGCGGTGGCGGTGGTTTGCTGCGCTGACCTGAACGAATCTGAATTGGAGCTGAAAAATGAAAGTGCGTGCATCCGTTAAGAAAATCTGCCGCAATTGTAAGATTGTTCGCCGTAATGGCGTAGTCCGGGTGATCTGTAAAGAGGGTCGCCACAAGCAGCGTCAGGGTTAACCTGGCAAACAAATAATGGGGCGATAGCTTGATTGAAGCTGTTGCCTGAGGTATTATTGTCCGTTTCCCTTCGGGATAATTCCTGGGGATACTTTAGGAGATTAGAAAGATGGCTCGAATTGCAGGAGTCAACATTCCGGATCGAAAACATGCGGTTATCGCATTGACCTCTATCTATGGTATCGGCCGCTCGAGCGCTGGCGATATCTGCAAAGAGGCAGGTATTGAGCCCAATATCAAGATTCAGGAACTGAGTGAAGACCAGATTGAGTCGATTCGTGGCATCGTTGCCCGTTACACAACGGAAGGCGACCTGCGACGTGAGATCTCCATGAACATCAAACGTCTGATGGACCTGGGTTGTAACCGTGGCATTCGTCATCGCCGTGGTCTGCCTCTACGTGGACAGCGTACTCGCACCAATGCGCGTACCCGTAAAGGCCCACGTCGTCCGATCAAACGTTAATCAATTAATATAGAATCTGTAGGTACAGAAGATGGCAAAACCCAGTAGCCGTGCCAAGAAGAAGGTAAGAAAGAGCGTCACCGATGGTGTCGCACACGTTCATGCCTCTTTCAACAATACCATCATCACCATAACTGACCGCCAGGGTAACGCTCTTGCGTGGGCAACAGCCGGTGGTTCCGGGTTTCGTGGTTCCAGAAAAAGCACCCCGTTCGCAGCACAGGTGGCTGCCGATCGTGTTGGCCAGATGGTTAAGGAGTACGGCGTCAAGAATCTGGATGTCAACGTCAAGGGGCCCGGGCCAGGCCGTGAGTCTGCCGTAAGGTCTCTGAACAATGCCGGTTTCAAAATTACCAGCATTTCCGACGTGACACCGATTCCCCATAACGGTTGTCGTCCTCCTAAAAAGCGCCGCGTATAAACACTGGAGTTATTGAATCATGGCAAGGTACATCGGACCAAAGTGTAAACTGAGCCGTCGGGAAGGCACAGATCTCTTTCTCAAGAGTCGTGTGCGTTCGCTTGACTCCAAGTGCAACATGGAGAAAGTCCCAGGGCAAGCTGGCGATCGTCGTCGTCGCGTCTCTGATTACGGTCTGCAGCTGCGTGAAAAGCAGAAAGTACGTCGTATCTACGGCATAATGGAAAAGCAGTTCCGTAACTACTACAAAGCGGCTGCGCAAAACAAAGGTGCAACCGGTGAAAATCTTCTGCAACTGCTTGAAACCCGCCTGGATAATATCGTCTATCGGATGGGCTTTGGCTCAACCCGTGCCGAAGCCCGTCAGCTAGTTAGCCACAAGGCGATTGAAGTTAATGGTAAGATCGTCAATGTACCTTCCATTAAAGTGACTGCTGAAGACGAAATCTCGATTCGCGAGAAGGCTAAAAAGCAGGTTCGCATTCAGGGTGCTCTCGAACTTCAGGGTCAGTATGGCTTTGTGGATTGGGTTGAAGTCGATCCAAAAGCGATGAAGGGTAAGCTGAAGCGTATCCCAGATCGTTCCGATCTGTCCGCTGAAATTAACGAACAACTGGTCGTTGAGCTCTACTCCAAGTAAGCCTTGACGAGGGAAAATATATGACCGAAAGCGTTACGGAATTTCTGAAACCGCGTATTGTCAACGTTCAGCCGATCACCGCCACTCGCGCAAAAGTGACTCTTGAGCCACTTGAGAGAGGTTTTGGTCATACGCTCGGTAACGCCTTACGCCGCATCCTGTTGTCATCGATGCCTGGTAGTGCGATTACAGAAGTTGAAATTGCTGATGTATTGCACGAGTACACCACGATGGAAGGTGTGCAGGAAGATGTTCTGGACATACTGCTCAATCTGAAGCAGGTTGCCCTGATCATGCATACCCGCGATGAAGCAACACTGAAGCTGCAAAAAAAGGGACCTGGTCAGGTCTTCGCCAGTGACATTACTTTGGATCATGACGTTGAAGTGGCCAACCCAGATCATGTGATCGCAACCCTGACCAAGTCAGGTGAAATCAACATGACGCTGAATGTGCATCGTGGTCGTGGCTACCATCCTGCTGCTGCTCGTCAGGGGGCCGCCGGCGATGAGCGTCCGATCGGTATGTTACAGGTTGACGCTTCATTCAGCCCGATCCGTGAAGTGGCCTACAGTGTGGAAGCTGCCCGCGTGGAGCAGAATACCGGTCTGGATCGCCTAGTGATCGAATTGGAGACCAACGGCACAATCGATCCGGAAGAGGCGATCAGACGTTCCGCAAGCATTTTGCGTGATCAGTTGTCGGTATTTGTCGACCTTGAAGCCGAAGCGGCAGAGTCTGTGGCTGAGCCGGAAGAGCCGGCAATCGATCCGATCCTGCTGCGTCCGGTAGACGATCTGGAGCTGACCGTTCGTTCTGCAAACTGCCTCAAGGCAGAGAATATTTTTCTTATTGGTGATCTGATACAGAGAACTGAAGTGGAACTGCTCAAGACACCGAACTTGGGTAAGAAGTCACTGACTGAGATTAAGGATGTGCTCGCACGTCGTGGTCTTTCTCTGGGTATGCGCCTGGAGCACTGGCCACCAGAGAACATCGAGGAGCAACTGGCTCACTAAAAGCCGTTCGCTATTAACTGTTTAACAAATTTGAATTTGGGAAAGTCGACTCATGCGTCATCGCAAATCAGGACGGCAGCTAAATCGTAACAGCAGCCACAGGAATGCCATGTTTAGAAACATGGCGGTCTCTTTGATCAATCATGAGTTGATCAAAACGACTGTGCCTAAGGCAAAAGAGCTTCGTCGTGTCGCGGAGCCGCTCATCACTATGTCTAAGACAGACAATGTTGCGAAGCGTCGTCTTGCCTTCTCTCGTCTGCGTGATAAATCAGCGGTAGGTAAGCTGTTCGCTGAACTGGGACCAAGATACCAGACACGCCCCGGTGGTTATGTTCGCATTCTCAAGTGCGGTTATCGCCCTGGTGATAACGCGCCAATGGCCTATGTTGAGCTGGTTGATCGTCCTGTTGATGACGCTGTCGCAGAGGATGAGGTTGCTACTGAAGAGTAGCTTCTGAGCTCCTCGCCGAGAAAAACCCACACAGAAGCGTGTGGGTTTTTTTATGTCAGTGGATTATTGCCAGATAAGGTTGGGTGTCGTGATTGATAAAGTCTATTTGTTCAACCTAAAAAAATCAGTTGACCGCACCATTCTAATAGCAGGTGTTTGATTATGATGAAAATCGCTTCGATGGTTATGGTCACCTACTGGGAGAATCACGCTACAGCGTGAATGGCACGCTTGTAGCGGCGCATGGCGGCGTTGCAACGCCTTGGAATAGCAGGCTATTGCGCGCCGTGCAGGGATGCACAAGTGTCGCGGGCACATGGATGTGCAGGAGCGACCCTTGCCCTGCACCACCACAAGCGCACCCTTCACGCTGTCCAACTGATCTTTTTGGGTTCAATTGAGCAATCAGCGGTATTTACTCGCTTTGTAGGCGCATTTTCTATGAACATACGACCAGTCGT
>JARRQD010000004.1:0-28104 GCA_037382205.1 Candidatus Thiodiazotropha sp. | reverse complement strand
GCCTGTGGCTACAACTTCATAACATAGGATGACCTGATTCTTTTTATGAAAAGCGTAATTTCCTATGTGCCTTGTAATCATACCATTAAGACCTAGCTCTTCAGATACCTCTCTAAGCGCAGCATCCTCCGGGCTCTCTTCACTTTCAAGATAGCCCGTTATCACGGAAAAGATACCTTTCGCCCAGCTCACATTTCTCGCTAAGATATATTTCTCGTCGCACTTAACCAGTGCAGCGACAACGGGAATCGGGTTATTCCAAAAAACGTAACCGCACTCCTCGTTAACACAGACATACCTCGCTTGCCCATCAATCCGTTTTGTTGTCAATTTGTTGCCACACTTCGAACAATATTTCATAGTGATCAATACGATTTCCTGTAACAGTATACTTTACGCGCGAAGGCGCAGGGCTGATGGGTATGGGATGCTATTTCTTCAAGGTTTTCATTAGATCGGTCAGATCTACAGACTGTGTCTCAGGCTCTGAGGGGTTCTCGGGCACTTGAAAAATTCGATGGCCGTTTATCATGCCGGAGATATCCGATCCTGTACCACTGAGATCATGGGTAAATACTGCTACAAGGTGGAGCAGGCTAAACCAGGCAATGATCAGATAGGTTAGATGGTGTAGATCTGACATCACTATGCCGAACAGAATTTGCATATCATTTAGTAGTGCATAGCCGCTTGTCAGGCTAAGCAACAGGATAAAGAATAGGCCGATATAGATTGGTCCCCACAGTGGGTTATGGCTAAACCAGTTGGGTAGCGGAGCTTTGCCAAGGGTCAGGTAGAATTTGGCGACTTGCCAGGCCTGCATGAGTCGGTGGCTGTCAGGTTCACAGTCACTGATATGATCGGTTCCCTTGCCAAAAAGCAACAGGTAGAGCCTGATCAGAAAGCCAGGTAATAGCAGGGCGCCAAGCAGGTAGTGGATATCCTGCATCATGTTGGCAGGTGCTGCTTGAATAGCGATAAGATACCCACTGCTGATCAGTCCCAATGTTGAGATGCCCATCAGCCAATGGGAAATCCTGAGCCATCGACTCCAGACAGAAACACGGGTTACGGTGCTCTTTTGCATGGTTACTCCCAATTCGGTGTAGGTGGTATCTTACGCTGGAAAGCGACTCTAGACAGATGCTTTTGGTAAGGTTTTATTGCGGTGGTAAAGTTGATACTGGTTTTGATCTCCGACTCGCCAACTACTTAGTATGATCAGGTAGATGTCTGTTTTGCATTGATAAATAACATGTTACGCCAAAGAAAGAGTAAACGGGAAAAGCGTGAGGCCAGGGATCAAGCGCTACTGCGCTACACAAAACAGCGGCAACGCAATCTGCTGGCCAAGCCGGGTGCCAATGAGTTTATTGTGGTTTTGGACCATATGAAGGCTGGGTTCAATGTGGCTAAGATCTTTCGCAGTGCTGAAGCTTTTGGTGCTGCTGAGGTTCACCTGATCAATATCGGTCCCTTCGACCCTGCTCCGGGGAAAGGGGCGTTCAAAAAAGTACCTGCGAAGTTTTTCGATCGCTTTGAACAAAGTTACCAGGAGTTGGTCAGGCGAGAGTATGAGGTAGTGATGCTTACCGGTGGCTGCAGCCATTTGTCGACTGAATCCAGGTTGGCTAAGAAAACCGCGTTCGTACTGGGTCATGAGGAGTGGGGGCACAGTTTTGATGCGGCCGACTTCGCCGGTGTGAGGTGCCTTGCTATACCTCAATTTGGCCAAGTGGAGAGCTTGAATGTGGCTGTCGCTGCTTCAATTATGATGTATGAGTATGTTCGCCAGCACCCTACGAGATAAGGCGTTCGTTGGGTGTTCTGGCTAGAAAGCAGACCTGAATGATTACAGGTCGGGCAGATCGACGCTTTTCGCTGAAAGGACTGTTACAACTATGGCGGTGAGCGCGGCGAGTAATAACCAAGACATGGGTCGTCTCCTCAGGTGTTTTTTAAACCGGTGCTTTGCCGGTCGATTTAGTATGTGGTTTTTTAAGGCTATGGTATTTAATTCGGTCGTACTGTGACTTGTAACCGATTTGTCTTAAAGAATCCTTAAAAAATTTGTGATGTCAATCACAAAAAAATAGATAATCGTTTTGTTTGGTAGGTTTTTTGGGTCTGGAAAACGCCATGTTTTCTGAAAAACGCAGCAAGTTAGTCAATTTTTCCTGAAGTTAGGCCTATTTCAGACTGGGTTGACCAATGAACAGGATAGTAGGTGGCCGCTCGGTTTCAATCCTGATTCGGGAGAGGCTGGCCGTAGCAATCGAGAAGCGGTACATCGAGCCAATCGGGGCGTCGAGCAGGTGGGCTAAGATGCAGCGAATCACTCCCGCATGCGTCACCAACAGTATGTGTTGGCCAGCGTGCTCTGTAACAGCCTGCTCATAAGCCTGTGAGACCCTTTCGCTAAAGCGATCTAGGGGCTCTGCATTTTGCGGACGATGCTTGATTGGGTTGTGATAGAAGCGTTTCAGCTGATCTGGGTCTTCTGCTCGTAGTTCATCGCCGGATAACCCCTCCCAACTTCCAAAACCAACCTCTTTCAATCGATCATCATAGCTCAGTGCAATGTCCATGTGGTCACTGAGCTCAATAGCAAATGCCGCACAACGCTTGAGTGGCGAGCTGATGATGTGCTGCCAGGGGCGCTGCTGGGAAACGGCATCACGCATCTCTTGCCAGCCCTTATCGCTTAGTGGGTCATCGATCTGCCCACGGTAGCGTCTTCCTCCGAGAGGTTCGCCGTGGCGCAGTAGGTCTACTGTTGTGATCTTGCTCATCTTTACACCAGGCCGCTAAATGTGAGCAAAGCGAGTATCACCAGAAAGACGATCAGGCTTCGCCAAATCAATGCCATGGCAGCTTTTGGTAAGTAGCTATAGGGGTGTGCGCCTGCATAGGATTCATCCAGTAGGGTAGCCAAGCGCATGGCGCCACTGCCAGTGCAGATCAGGGTGCCTGCGTTGCTATCGCTGAATTCACTGTGACGGCTCTCCTGATGGTTTCTCCAACCGATCAGTGCATCCTCGAAACTGCCTGCAATGGCATAGCAGAAAGCAGTGATTCTGGCAGGTAGCCAGTCAAGGATAATGATTAATTGCAGACTGTTTAATTTGAAGTCAATATTCTGTGCCGCTTGGTTGGATCGCGGCAACCATACTGCGAGACGATACATCATAGCGCCCAGTGGGCCGAGTAACATGAACCAGAAAAGTACGGCAATCACCCTTCGGTTTGCTAGTTGCAGTGCGGCCTCTGATACAGCTTGTGAGCGGGCAGGCTCACTGGTGGGTGGTTCATCTCCGATAATCTGCCGAGCGATCATACTGGCTTCCCCATCATCGAGCTCGGCCGCTTCCGCGTATTGGCTGATCTGACTCTCCAGGTCTTGAGGGCCCATGGTATAGAGCAACACTCCGATGGAGAATAGCAAGCCGGGTATGCCCAGCAAGCTGTCACTAAAGAGTTGTTGAAGTGCAGCGATCGCTAGCAGAGGAAGGATGAGCAGCAAGAGCAGACCAATCATGCCTTGTTGCATCCATTCTGGCAGATTTTGCTGTTGATGCCATTGGCAATAGCGGGTGAACCAATTATTGCTTCTCAGGTGGCTATGTTCTAGTAGAAATCGCTCTGCAATCAGGCAGATAAGTATGATCGTCAATGTCATTGCGAAACTTTCATAAAAGGTACTGGTGGTTATAAATTATCCCGGCTGATCTATTTTTGTTGGTTCAATCAGGGGGGATGCTCTGTCTATTCCCATTATCCTAAAAGATCAGTTGGACTGCGTGATTCACCCAGTTGGTGACTATAACCATCGAAGCTATTTTCATCATAATCAAACACCTGCTATTAGAATGGCGCGGTCAACTGATTTTTTTAGGATTATTGGAATATCCGTGCTTTCGCTTAAGATTGCAATAAGTGGTAGTACTTTTGCCAATCGAACATGGGGCCAGGGTCGGTCTTACGACCAGGGGCAATTGCCGCGTGGCTGGTAATTCGTTGCTGGGTGATGTCAGGGTAGATCGCCATGATCTGTTTGGTAGCATTTGCCAAACTTGTGTATTGAGCTTCTGTAAAAGGCTGATCATCACTGCCTTCCAGTTCGATTCCAATGGAGAAGTCGTTGCAGCGTTCCCGTCCACAATAGTTCGATAGGCCCGCATGCCAGGCCCGATAGTGTAGGGGTACGTACTGTAGCTGGCTACCATCCCGGCGAATCAGCAGGTGGCAGGATACTTTGAGATTGCTGATCTCCTTGAAATAGGGGTGGGCATTCGCATCAAGGCGATTCATAAACAGATCGTCGATCCAATCCCCGCCGAATTCACCAGGTGGGAGGCTGATACTGTGAAGCACCAGCAGATCGATGTCGATATCGGCTGGGCGCTCATCCCGATTGTCTGAATTGCGGAACAAGGCGCCGTCGAGCAGCCCAGTCTGTTTTCTGTTCAACTACTTTTCCGCTGCAGAAGGAAAACCTTTCAGCACCATGTCTGTATAACTGACAATGCCGATGACTTCACCATTCTCCACCACCGGTGCCCGATTGAGCTCAAAGCGGCCAAACAGTCTGGCACAGTAGCGGATATCCATATTTGGAGATACACTGAAAGCCGGCTTACTCATGATCTCATAGATGTTCACTCGCTCAGGTGCCCGGTCTTTTGCCAGGACTTGTCTGGCAATGTCAGACAGGGTGACAATGCCGAATTCATCATTTTCATCCCGCTTTTTCACAATCAGCGACTTTGTCTCCACATGACTCATCTTCTCCAGGGCGTTTTCTACGGTGTCCATCCCTTCAACCAAATCAAAATCGTTCTTCATTACGTCGCGGACGCGGATTAGTGTGCGATCGGTCATAGTTCCTCCTCAACTACCTGTGAAAGTGAGGCTATCTGGTGACTGACACCGACAGCATCTTCAATGTCGATCTGAAAAGCGATGCCACTCCCAGACTGATTGTCAAACTCAGCGGCTTCGGAGATCTTTTCCAGTATCGTTCGGCTCAGATGTTCCTCCACCAGAAGCAGCAGAACATCCCGCTGAGTGTCCAGGGTCAAGCCGAGGAAGGTTTTCGGCTGTTCGATACCCTCTCCACGGGCGTGGTTGATCACTGTTGAACCTGTAGCCCCGGCAGCGCGTGCTGCTTCAAGCACTTTCTCTGTGGTGCTGTCTTCTACCAGGGCGATGATGAGTTTGAAGTGCATCTCGATACCTCGCTTGAATCGTTAACGACTGCGCCACTCACTGAGTTGGGCGTAGGCCATAACGGACATGATTGGAAACAGACTGGCAAAGGCGATCAGGCCAAAGCCGTCAATCAGTGGATTTCGTCCAGGCACATTACTGGAGAGGCCGATACCCAGGGCGGCAACCAGTGGTACGGTCACTGTCGATGTGGTTACGCCTCCAGAATCGTAGGCCAGGGCGATGATCGTACGCGGCGCCAGCATGGTTTGAAATATCACCACTACATAACCGACGATGATATACCAATGCAGGGGGGTGCCTGTGATGATTCGGAAACTGCCCAGCGCAATGCCAATCGCTACACCAATGGCCACGGCTATTCTTAATCCCCATTGGCTGATTGCCCCAGCAGAGACCTGATTGGCCTTAATTGCGACGGCAATCAATGAAGGCTCAGCAATGGTGGTGGAGAATCCGATACTGGCGGCAAATAGATAGACCCATAGATAGTGGTGCCACTTAACGGGCTGGTCTGTGGTCGGAAGATTGAGGAGGTCTGGGGAGGTGAGCTGGCTTGCCATCAGTTCCCCTAAAGGGAAGAGGGCGAGATCGAGGCCCTCAAGAAACAGCGCCAGCCCCAAAAGTACCATCAGAAAACCAACCCCAATCTCCTTGGCATTCTTTAGCGGACGTCTCAACACAAAGATCTGGAAACCGAACAGAATGGCTGCAATCGGTAAAATGTCCAGGGCCGTACCAAGCAACACGGTGAAAAAATGTAGGACGCCTTCTGTCATAGCATAATTCCGTAGAACATAACGAAAATCATCGGGGTCAGCGAGGCAAATGCAATCAGTCCAAATCCGTCTGTCATCGGGTTGCGCCCTTTTATGCTGGAAGCAAGCCCCACCCCTAGGGCAGTGACCAGGGGGACTGTCACTGTGGAAGTGGTTACCCCCCCAGAGTCGTAGGCAATACCGATGATCTCTTTGGGGGCAAAGGCGGTCATGATCACTACACCGATATAGCCACCAATAATTAGGTATTGTACGGGCCAGCCTTTGACGATCCTGAGAACTCCGAGCACAATCGCGAATCCCACTGATAGCGCGACGGTATAACGGAGTCCTTGAGCATACTCATTCATGGCTTCAGAAGAGTCATCGATCATGCCGCCAGTTGCGGCGATTTTTGCTGCTTCCCCAGCAATCTTGATCAAGGCGGGTTCCGCGACCGTAGTGCCGAAGCCCAAGGCAAAGGCAAACAGCAGCAGCCAGCTGAGGCTACCTTTACGGGCAAAGTTCCAGGCCATGGCCTCACCCAGTGGAAAAAGCCCCAGATTGAGGCCTTCGATAAACAGGCTTAACCCCACAAGAACCAGAATTGTGCCGATCAACAGTGAACCCAGGTTGGGAATCGGTTGTTGCAGGACTACCAGCTGAAAAAAAGCGATCACAATGACAATCGGCAGTAGATCCCGGAGGCTGCTAATCAGTGATGCGAATAGGCGCCGGATTGTGTTCATTTTATTCGGGCCGGTTACGATTTCAGTTGGTCGCTATGGTTTTATGACTGGAGAAGGTGTCTTCATGTTTCTCTGGTATGGAACCATACATTAGATTCGGTTGAGCATCTATTACATTACTGTGCTTTTAAATCTTGCGAGGGGGCCCGAGTTTAGGGGTTAACTTCCTGAAAATGTGGGAAACAGGCCTGAAGTAGAGTGGTTAATGGAAATAATTTCCCAAAAATGTTGCTTTATTGATCAAGTACCTGCAATAAGTTTTAGTCTGTATTATCTTTGCCGATATGTATAAACTATTGATTGGACAGGTACTTGGTGCTAGTTTTTGAATAGTGTAACCAAAGCTTGTGAGGATTGATTATTAACTGAGCATGGTTCTTTTGTGAGACCATTCTCAGACGTTGTATGGGAACTAACATAGCCTTTATCTTAGATGCAATCTAAACGGACTTCAATGCATTTGAACGGGTATGTCTAGGATTTTTAAAGTGATTTTGGATGCAAAGGCAAGACAACATTATTACACTCGGCCCTGCTGTGCCTCATCAGAAGAACATATCGCTGGATTCTAAAGGGCGAAGGATTTCGTCTGAGTGCCGTAATCTGGTCATCAAGACCATTCCAAAGTTGATGAATGATTTGTTCGAGAATCTGGATGATTCTCTCTACGAAATGGCAAACAAATCAGATAACAACGCCCTGCAGAATGTCTATTTCGATTCCATGAGAGAGCTGCGCAAGCAGCGTGCCGGCATCGATCGCAGCTTCACCCAGGAACTGCTCAGTGTCTACGATCGCTACTGGCAGTCCGGTCAGATTCAGATCAATCGGCCAACCCTGGACGAGCTGAGCCGGGATTCCGAGATGTCCCTGGTTGAAAATGACGATCTCGAAGAGTCCCTGGCGATTACCAACATGGTGAGCAAATCGGAGAGTCGATTTGCCCGTGAGCTGTATGCCATGGGGCAGCGTTTTGCCGCGGTGATTGGTGGTGGCAATATCAATGAGCGGATGGCCCAACGCTCTCCCCTTGAGCCGGGTGTCGTATGTAATGCCTTTCAGCTCTCAATGGCGAATATACCGGTTGAGTTGCCGGTCAAGCTGGTTGTTTACAAACTCTTTGATCGTCATGTGATGCACTACATTGGTGGTCTGTATGACGAAGTCAACCTGTTGTTGGGTCGCGCCGGTGTGATACCAAAGCTGACGCCGAAAGTACGCCGCAACCCCGTTGCCCCCAGCTTGCGGGGTGAATCGGGTGAGAGTTTCCTGGCGAGTGACTCCTCCTATGTCTCAACCTCTCCTCCTTCGGCCTATCCAGAGAGCCAGATGAGTGCGAGCGGCAGTGAGGTGCAGGCCGAAGTGTTTGCCACGCTGCAGCAGTTGCTGGGTATGCGTCGCCCCAGCTCTACAAGCAGTATGCTGACTTCGAGTCTGATGCTGACCACCCCAAATGGCAATATTCCAGTGGTGGATACCGGTGAGCTGCTTGGTGCCCTTTCAGCCATCCAACAGTCCAATGTGGTGATGCTGCCGCAAGGCAAGAAATTAGAAAAAACCCTGACACCGGAAGAGATGCGAACCCGCCTGGTTGCGGATCTGAAGATTGCCAAGGATGGGCAACTGACTCGTTCCCTGGGCGATGCGGATAACGATACCATCGATGTTATCTCGATGCTGTTCGAGTTTATTCTCGATGATTACAGCCTGCCCGATGCGATGAAAGCATTGATCAGCCGTTTGCAGATACCGATGCTGAAGGTAGCCATCATCGACAAGAGCTTCTTCAGTGAGAAGGTCCATCCGGCGAGAAAGTTGTTGAACTCGCTGGCCCAGGCGGCGGTAGGGTGGAATGATACCGGGGATCGGGTCAACGATACCCTCTATACCAAGATCGAGTCGACCATCAAGCGGATACTCAATGAGTTTCATGATGATCCTGAACTGTTCGCTGAGTTGGATGAAGAGTTCTCAAACTGGTGGGAGAGGGAGCAGCGTGGCGCGCAGATCGCTGAAAAACGCACCAATCAGATCACCAAGGGCAAGGAGCAGCTGAAGTCGGCCAAGCGAATTGTTTCTGAAGAGCTTAATCAGCGCCTACGTACCCAGAAGCGGGTGCCTCAAGCGGTGATGTCGATCCTCGAGGATGGCTGGAAAGATGCTCTGTTGTTGATCTATCTGCGGGAAGGGGATCAAAGCCAGGATTGGATCGATGCTCTGGAGATCGTTGATCGATTGCTGTGGAGTGTGCAACCGAAATCTGAATATGCTGAGCGCCAGCAGCTGTTACGTGGGATCCCTGAATTGCTGCGTAAAGTGCGCGAGCGCCTGAATAGCATCTCTTTCGATCAACACAAGATGGCGCGTCTTTTCAAAGAGCTGCAGAACTGCCATATCCAAGTGCTTCGGGGCGGAGATGGTGGTCAGATGAATACCTCGGGAACCCAGCCTGTGGCTCAATATGAGATTCACTTCCCGGACAGTCAGCTGACAGCCGATGATAACAGCCAGCTGATGGAGATGGCGGATGAAGCGATCTCTGATACGGATGAGTATTCAAAAATGGCCAGCGAACTCGAGCCGGGGGTTTGGCTGGAGATGACGGATGGTGCGAACAAAGTCCGTGTCAAACTGTCTTGGAAGAGCAAAGTGACAGATACCTATATCTTCGTCAATCGTAAGGGTATGAAGGCCATGGAACTGACCTCTGCAGGCGTGGCGAAGCAACTCCGTGAAGGCAAAGCCAAAACGGTTGAAGTCTCTTCCACGCCAATCATGGATCGGGCGCTCGATGCCATGCTCAGCGCGTTGAAGAATACCAGTGCCACTTCCGCTTCGGCCTGAAGCGATCGATCCAGCAAGTAAAAAAACTGATTTTGCATTAAAAATCCGCAGCAATAAGCCATTTCATACCACTTTTCTACTCTTGATGGTGCGGCTATAGACTGCGATTTGAAGTAATATAATCAGTCGCCAGCTCCTGGTATGTGGATTTGTTAAACAATTGAGAGAGAACAATGAGTGAAAAGATCACCGATTCCGGTTTGAAGATTGAAGAGTTAGTTGAGGGTGACGGTCAGTTTGCAGAGGCGGGTCAACAGGTCTCTGTACACTATACCGGCTGGTTGCTGGATGGCGATAAGTTTGACTCCTCAGTCGACCGCAATCAGCCGTTTCAGTTTGCCTTGGGCAAAGGGATGGTGATCCGGGGTTGGGACGAAGGGGTTGCTGGTATGAAGGTGGGCGGCAAGCGCCGTCTGACCATTCCGCCTCAGTTGGGCTATGGCGCGCAGGGTGCCGGGGGGGTGATCCCACCGAATGCAACCTTGGTGTTTGATGTGGAGTTGCTCGCGATATCCTGATGATGTTAGCTAACAAGCAGTTTCTCATCAGCGGTCAAGTCAGTCAGGCTTTAGCTGAGGATCTGGGCAGCGGCGATCTGACGGCTGCCCTATTGAATGCAGAGGCCGTTACCCGGGCAGAGATCATCTGCCGGGAGTCGGCTGTGGTGTGTGGCGTTCCCTGGGTAAATGAGGTTTATCGACAGTTGGATCCCACTGTCGAGCTGGGGTGGCTGGTCAAAGACGGTGAAACCGTCACAGAGGGCCAGCTACTCTGTCGACTCAGTGGCAATACCCGGGCGCTGCTGAGTGGTGAGCGCTGCGCGCTCAACTATCTGCAAAGCCTGTCGGGTACTGCAACCATCGCCAGAGACTATGCCGAGGCCGTCGCCGGCCTTGATGTACGTGTCCTGGATACCCGCAAGACGGTGCCGGGGCTGCGCCTGCAGCAGAAATATGCCGTACGCTGTGGTGGTTGCCATAACCATCGGGTTGGACTCTACGATGCGATACTGATCAAAGAGAACCATATTCGAGCGGCTGGATCGATTGGAACGGCCTTAACCAGATCTAAGGAGCTGGCGCCAGAGGGTGTGAGTGTCGAGATTGAAGTGGAGACGCTGGATGAGCTTCAGCAGGCCCTTAATGCGGGGGCGCAAAGGGTACTGTTGGACAATTTTACACCAGACCAACTGCGTGAAGCGGTGAGTCTGAGTGCTGGTCGTGCCAGACTGGAGGCCTCTGGTGGTATCCACCTGGAGAATATCAGAGAGATTGCTGAGACTGGGATTGATGATATTTCGGTTGGTGCACTGACCAAGGATGTTCGGGCCATCGATCTGTCGATGTTGGTCGGCTGATCGGATTCAGACTTTCTCGTCGATCAGGGTGCCGAGGATTTCATCGGCTGTTTTCAAGGTTTTGACCTGAGCCTTGACCAGATTGGCGTGCTGCTGCATTTCAACCATGGAACGGGAGAGGTCTTTGGGATTGGACTGCTGGATCTGGTTGGCGCTGGCAATTTCCGAGGCGACGCGGCGCATTCCCTGGAGGCCTTTATGGATCCCTTGCAGTGCTGATCCTGTGATTGAATTGATGCTCATAGACCCGCAAACCCAAGCAAAATCGGTGTTCCTTACCTGATTAGTTGGCAGTTTTTTACAATTCTTTAATAGTTTCATTCATAAATAAGGGAAATGGACCCTTATTAATGAATATGCTTCCCTTTGTTACCGGTTGGCAATAAGTTTGGCATCCAAATGGACATGTACAGGCTCTACATGAACCAAGGCTTGGTGCATTCTAAGTAGATGGTGGGGCAAGGCACCACCTACTGTTCGGCTATACGCACCCTGTAGGTTTTGGCAGTCCACCATACTTTGTAATGGGTTTCATCGGCCCTGTGAGCCACAGCTCAAACATCGCTTTCTTGTCCTCGCCCAGATATTTGGAGAACTTGCGGATTGGTGGAACCACATTGAATTCATTGTAGTATTCTCTGGCTTTGAGGATCTGCTGCCACTTCTCGTCAGTCAGCTCAAACTCATCTTCTTGTGCCATTGCCTTGGCAATGTCTGGTGTCCATGCATTCATATCGGTGAGATAGCCATCGCCATCTCGTTCTGGAATTTGAGTATTCATCTGTCCTGCTCCTATTACCAAGTGAAAAGGTAGGTTATTGCTTGGTGAGGAGTTTAAAACTAATCCTGCTTGCTTATCTACCCCAAACTTTTTATGGAATTGTGGTGAACAGGGTGGATGCCATGGATGTGAATCAACCCGATTCATTGAAATAGGCTTTGAGCCGAGTTGGCAGGGTGGGTTATTTGGTCAGGTGGCTTCAACCTAAAAAGATCAGTTGGACAGCGTGATTCACCCAGTAGGTGACCATAACCATCGAAGCGATTTTCATCATAATCAAACACCTGCTATTAGTATGGAGCGGTCAACTGATTTTATTAGGTTCAATCATTTGCAGAAAATCATCCAGGCTGTCGCAACTCCTCGGAGAGTGGATGCGCTGCAGGATATCTCCATCCCTGATATCCAGCCCCTCGGGGTCTGCCCCGACCGCTTCAACTTTTGAGCTATTCGATGCGATGCCCTGATTTGCAAGATAGCGAAGCAGCAATTGGTGGCTATGGCCATTAAGTTGATAGAGCGCTTCTGCTTCATCAGAAGTGGAGAAGGGGCAGGTTGGCTTGATCCGACTGGCGTCAAACCAGCGCGCCGCGCCGAATCCTCCGACAAAGTAGTACTGCTCTACGTTGAGTTTGTAAAAGTTGAAGTTGAGTTCTTTGTGGTATCGGCGGGCATTGGGGTAGTAGCGGAAATAGCGCTCCGATGCGGTTGTGGAATTGAGTGGCTCTGCCCTGGTCAGGCAGGTCAGGCGTGCCAGTTGTTGAATGTCTCCACCGCCGGGCTCACTCAGAGTCAGGGAGCAGAGTGGGTTAGTGTCCAGGTTTCTGGTATGTTGCGCCAAATGGGAGATCAGCAGAAGCGGATTGCCTTTGTGATCTCTGCAGATTGGCAGCAGCGATCCAAATGGATAGCCTGGAAATTTTATCGAGTGAGTAGCCAGCAGTCCACTAAAACTCTCATTCCAGAGCTTGTTGATGCTAATTAGTAGATCTTCTGAAGACGTTTCATTGTTCATTTTATTCTCGTTTTCTCAGCGGCACTCTGTTGGCCGATTTGTACCCTGAGTCGATCTGTCCTCTATCGTGAACAGACCAAACAGGGTTTACCCTAAGATTTGGCTCTGGAAACATCAAAGTTGGCGGAAATCAGCTTAGGTGTTTACCTCACCGATATATTGTTGGATTGCGCTTGGTTTACTCTGCATACGATGGTTCTTGCCACTTCTGATATCCATTTTTATTGTACTGTAAATTCGTTTGCAGCCTGCTGAACTGAGCTTTTCCGTGGCTCTTTCCACAATTTCCAGGGCTTGGCTGACACTATCGGTTTCGATCAAAGTACCCATTGCCGTTAGCTGATAACTTACTCCGCTCTCTCTGATCATTTCGATGACCTGGCTCACTTCTCGGCTGAGGCTCTCCCCCTGATCCAATGGAAAGATACTGAACTCTAATAACACTGACATTGCGTAACCTGGCGTTCTTTAATTCATCTTAGTTTAGCTTATAAATTCGGCGATTAAATGATCGATATTTCACTGTATTAGATTTAGCTGCTGTGAGCTGGCAAACACGTTGCAGTCATTCTAAAGCAAGTTTGCGAATTTGCTTTCGGAAGAGGGTTCTTTTCGCTAAGAACCTAGACAGCTCTCTATATCCTTATAGGAGAGCTCACCTGCTGCTGCGTCGGGTTATTTAACAATGCTTGGTTTTATCGGCCAACAAAGCGTTGCTTAGCTTGATTGCCTATTGATTTAGTGCGTCGAAAGAGCGAGTTTAGCGACTCCCGGTACAACATATTTTACAAGGGGTTAATAATAATGCGATCTGGCAATGGCTGTCAGCATTCGTGTGAGTTTACAAATCTTCACAGCAGGTGGCTTTCATTGAATTGAACGATTGCATAAGCTTCTTCAGCAAGTGAGTTTTCAGTATTTTGCAGAGGTTTGTATCTCCAATGCTCCAGAATTACCAGACATTTTCATGGGAAATTCACAGCCTGTTATTTGCTTATTAAAGTAGCGCTGAGTGGGCCGGAATTTAACGATAAATCTGATCTAACAACGAAAACGGTTTGGGAGAGAAAACATGGATATCACATTAGATACAATACTGAATACGTACGTCATCCCCTGGGGTACAAAAATCATCATGGCGGCGCTGGTATTTATTATTGGACGCTGGATTGCCAAAGCATTGACCAAAGCCTTGCAGAAACTGATGACCAAGAGCAATGTGGATCCAATGCTGGTCAACTTTCTGGGGAATATTGTCAGCGCGGCATTGTCGGCTGTTGTGGTGTTGGCGGCGCTCGAACAGTTGGGTGTCAATACCACCTCCGCACTGGCCATTCTCGGTGCCGCCGGCCTTGCCGTAGGTTTGGCTCTAAAAGATTCTTTGGCCAGTTTTGCTGCCGGTGTGATGCTGATTATTTTTCGGCCATTCAAGCTTGGGGATTTCGTTGAGGCCGGTGGTGTGTCCGGTGTTGTCGAAGATATCCGCATCTTCCACAGTGTCTTGAAGACCGGGGACAACCGGGAGATCACCATGCCCAATGCGCAGATCTATAGCGGAACCATTATAAATTATTCGGCCCGGGAAACCCGCCGAATCGATCTGGTAATCGGTATTGGTTACGAAGACAACATCAAGCAGGCTCGTGATGTATTGACCCAGATTCTCAATGCGGATGAGACGGTGCTTAAAGATCCTGAACCAACCATCATGCTGTTGGAGCTGGGTGAGAGTAGCGTTGACTTCGCCGTTCGTCCTTGGGTTAAGAGTGGTGACTATTGGACAACCAGAGCGGCGCTTCTTGAGGCGATTAAAACCCGTTTTGATCAGGAAGGCATCAGTATCCCTTATCCACAAAGGGATCTGCATATGATTCAGAAGAGTGCGGCCTGATTCTCAGCATTAAAGGATTTAAAAAAATAGGAGCATTTAAAAAATGAAGACGCATGTGAATCGTACTCTGATTCTTGCTATGACAGGCTTGCTTTTCAGCGGCTCACTGCATGCCGAAAAGGGGCTGACTTACAATCCAAGCGGTAGTGTCTGGCGGACCAGTTCAGGCGAGTGCTGGACAACAACCTATCAGGATAAGGATTCTCAGCAAAGTGGCTGTTTCGGTGAACCTGTGGTTGCGGTCAAAGAGGAGCAGGCTGAAGCTGACACTGATGGCGATGGGTGAAACGTCTCCTGTGAATGATAATAAAACAGCTGAGGGCAGAGCGAATAACCGTCGTGTTGAACTAAAACTGGCGAAATAGCCCCATTTGGCTGCCTGGCCCTGTTAATGTCTCGTGCCACAGGGCCATTTCTCAAGTTTATGGCAGGGACAGTATTAGACAATTTGCTGTTTGGGTAGCTGGATCTCGGTCTGACTGATGATTTGTTGTTTCTTTGACAGGAGGAATAGCGAATAATATGACAGGGCGGTTAATTTAGCGATTAATAGTTTGGACGACTTGAATGGGGCTGTAGGTTAAGGATATGGCAGCATCATGGCGTTTCCCGGCGCCTATAGTCGTTACGCGATACGTCTGAAAGGCTGTAGTGACGTATCGCCTGAGTGGGAGTAGCTTATGCGAATAGCCTATTTGGAAGACGACAACGTGCAATCGGGTGTTATGAAGGAGTGGCTGGAGGCTGAAGGCTATGTCTGCCGCGTATTCGATAATGCAGACGCATTTATGCGTGAACTGCGTCATGAAACATACGATTTGCTGATTATGGATTGGGAGTTGCCTGGCAAGAGTGGTGTCGAGGTGCTTTCTTGGATCAGAGGAGAGCGGGAATGGGATCTTCCTGTCTTCTTTATCACGCACAGGGACGGTGAGCAGGATATCATCGAGGCTCTGGACAAGGGGGCGGATGACTATCTGGCCAAGCCGGTCAATCGTGAGGTCATGTTGGCTCGAATCAAGGCTCTGGTTCGGCGGCATAGCGGGCGCAGGGATCTGATCAACATCTCAGATTTTACCCTGAATAAAGAGAATAAAACCCTTACCCTGAAAGATGAGCCGATTGAAATGACTGAAAAGGAGTTTCAGCTGGCGTGGATGTTGTTCACCAATATTGGACGACTGCTTTCCAGAGACCATCTATTAGAGAGTATCTGGGGCTTTGGTCCAGGGTTGATGACCCGAACTGTCGATACCCATATCAGCCGATTACGCCGAAAGCTCGGTTTGACACCGGAACACGGCTGGCGATTGAAAGCGGTATACCATCAGGGCTATCGGCTGGAGCAGCTTGAAGATGAAGCATGAAGGGGCATGGCTTTAGCGAACAATACCATCAATAAACCTCATGGTATTGTGTTTTGATATGTTTGCTTTTAGTAGAAAAACACTGTTTCTGTTGCTGTTATCCATGTTCTCCTGCCTGGCATGGTCGGAGGACTGGATATACCGATTGCATGAAGGGGAGAATCTGACATTGGTTCAGGAGCGCTTCCTCAAGGCAGAAATCACTCCGCTACAGTTACAAGCCTACAACAATATCGAAAAGGATCGGGAGATTCCGGTAGGCACCGAGATCCGGGTGCCGATCGATTGGCTGAATGATCAGATAGCAGGCGTTGAAATCAGCTATCTTTACGGCAATGTGGTGATTACCCGGCGTGGAGATGCGCTCGCGATTGAGGCGGCTAAGGGGGATATCCTCAAAACAGGAGATCGTATCAATACGGCTGAGAAATCGGCCGCTTCATTGCGTTTCGCAGACCAATCTACCCTGCTTGTCGGGGAGTCCAGTGAGGTTGTCTTTGATGCCCTCTCCTCTTTCCAGGGGGTTGGCATGCTGGATACTCGCATCCGATTGCAGCGGGGTCGGGTAGAGAATCGAATCACCCCATTCTCACGGCCGGAATCCCGTTACGAAATACACACCCCGGCTGCAGTGACCGTTGTCAGAGGGACAGATTTCCGGGTCTCATCGGATCTGACCAACGATATGACCCATAGCGAGGTAACCGAAGGCAGAGTTCAAGTGACGGCTCAAGGCGCCACAGTATCTGTGGTGCAGGGTGAGGGAACCCGGGTGGTATCTGGTGAAGTGCCTGAGCCACCGCGTCGGCTGCTCTCTGCCCCGGACATGACGCTAATTGAGCTGACCAGGAGGGGGCACAGTCTGCTGCTGGAGTGGCCAGAACTGCCGGCCGCTGTGAACTATCGATATCAGCTGAAGGGTGGAGAGCTGGGGATTGTTGCTGTCGGTGTTGTTCAGTCTCCACAGCTTGAAGTATCCCTGCAATCTTCGGGTGAGTACCATCTGTTGCTACGGGCCATCGATGAGCTTGGATTAGAAGGTATGGAGGGTGAGAAGGTTTTCCAGCTCCACTTGGCGGCTGAAAAAGCACCACCAGTTGCCTTACAGTTACAAGCACCGCAATTTTTTGCACAGGGAATGGCATTTCGTTGGAGTGATGTCGCTGATGCCTGGGGATACAGGTTTATCGTTGCCCGCGATCCGGCGCTGAAAGATGTGCTTTTCGAACGACTCGCTTTCGATCACGGATTTACTCTGGGCTATCCGGTACCAGGGCGGTACTATGTTGCTGTTGAAGCATTGACAGAAGACGATGCTGGGACACGATTTTCAAACATCTATGTCATAGATTTACCAATCAGGTAATTACAAAATAACATCGAGCGATTGTGACAGCCGTCAGAAACACTGGGGTGGCTGGTTAACTAATCGGTTATCGAAGAAACGGGATTTTTTTAGGATTCGATCGATCTTTTCGCGGCCGGCCGTGAGAGCTTTTCACAGAACATTATGCAGATCACAGCGAACAGAGCAGCGGAAAAACGACCACATCGGGGACTCTCTGAACCATTTAGAAGCGCATTGATATTGGGCTTGTTTACCGCCCTATTTGCCGCCAGTGGCTGGTTGAATCGATGGGATTTGCTGCTCTACGATTTGCAGATGGGGGTGAAAACGGTTGCCCCATCGGATGACATCGTGATCGTTGCGGTTGATGAAAAGAGCCTCAAGGCTCTAGGCCGATGGCCATGGTCAAGGCGTGTGCACGCAGATTTGGTCGATCGCCTGACCCAGTCTGGGGCTAAAGCCATCGTCTTCGACATCCTGATGGCGGAAGAGGACAAGAGTGATCCAGAAGCGGATATCCAACTGATTCAATCCGTTGCCGCCAGTGGGCGGGTCTTTATGCCGGTGATCACCGAGCTGAATCGCCAGGGGGGGATGATGGTCGAATCCATGCCTCTGCCAGCGCTTTCCAATGTCGTGGCTGGCTTAGGGCATGTGCACATCGATCTGGATGCGGATGGTATTGCTCGAGGTGTCTTTCTCTATGAAGGGCTTGGTCAGGCCTACTGGCCTCAATTGATGCTGAGCGTTTTGAATTGGCTGGATCCTGAGCAGTATCCACTGGAGAATGAGCCGCTGCTGCATCAGCCGCACAATCTCCACCTGATCAGAAGACACACCCATAGATTGATCCCCTTTACCGGCCCGGCAGGTCACTATAACCGCTATTCATACAGCCAGGTGCTTGCTGGGGACTACATGGCTGACATGTTCCGTGATCGGATTGTGCTCGTCGGGGTTAGCGCAACCGGCATTGGTGATGCGCTACCCACCCCTTTGTCCGGCTATGGCGTACCGATGCCAGGGGTGGAGATTAACGCCAATATCCTGGATAGCCTGCGCCGAAATGAAGCGGTGACACGGGTCAGTTTTTTGCCTCATCTGCTTGGTAGCACACTGGTGGTGATGCTGCCTTTTCTTTTCTATCCCTTCTTTCCAACCCGTGCAGCGCCCCTGGTATCTGTGGCTTTGTTGATGGGGTTTGTATTGGTCAACTGGATTCTGCTGCGCGGTATGGAGGTCTGGTTTCCACCCTCAGCGGTATTGTTGGGGCTGACCTTGAGCTACCCATTATGGAGCTGGCGACGTCTCGATCAGGCGGTGCGCTATTTGAATGAACAGCTGGAACGCATCCACCGGGAGCAGCGACTATTGCCGGTACACCTGCCGGCTGGCGATATGGCTGGCGCAATGCAGTTTCTCTCCCGCTTGATGCCGCTACAGGGGTGGGTTGTCTACGATGCGCGCAGTGGCCGACTACTGATGCATGGCGGTGAGCCATTGGCTGAGCCCCTTGCTTCGCTGAGCAAAGAGGCGTGGCAGAGGTCAGGCGCCGAACTCTGGACTTCGATTGAGCGTCCTGAGGGAGACTGGCAACTTGGTTTGAGCTGGCCACGAAATGCGGTACCTGAAGGGCGGGCACTCCGATTAGTGAGTGATTTTGCCTATCAGTTCTCTGACCAGTCTGAGATCGATCAAGGTGGTGTTCTTGAGCGTGTTGAGTTGAGACTGCGCCAGATGCGTGTAGCGACCGCCAGAATCACCCGCTTCCGTAACATGATTAACAATGCGGTTGGTCAGATGGATGATGGGCTGATGGTGATCAACAGTCATGGCCAGGTGGTGATGTCGAATCCGCGCAGTGCCTTCTACCTGGGCCAAAAAGCCGATCAGGATCTGTTGGGTGAGGATGCCTACCAATTGCTTAAGGTGCTGGAAGTGCAGGGCGAGGGCTCTTGGGAGGAGATCTTCAAAAAGGTTATGCTGGAAGATGTGCCGGTGCATTTTGAAGCGATTCGCCGACCTGACACTGAGCTGTTTGTTCAGCTGAAATCACTACAGGGTGTGGAGGTGGATACCTACGGAATGATCGTCAACCTCTCCTATATCGGCACGCTGAAACGTTCCGAACGTACCCGGGCGAAGATGCTCAACTTTCTCTCCCATGATATTCGCTCCCCCATCACCTCTTTGCTTTCGCTGACCCAGTCGCAGCAGAAGCGTCAGGGTAGTGCTGAAGTCCTGGCTGAAGCGATCGAGCCGCTGGCCCGTCGTTCACTGAAACTGGCGGACGATTTTCTGCGCCTGGCCAGAGCAGAAGCGGTTGAAGTGGCGTCCTTCATCGATACAGACTTCGTCAGTGTTGCCTGTAACGCTCTGGATGAGATCTATATCAAGGCCAAGGCCCATCAGATCAGTTTTAAAAGTGAGTTCAGCGATGATGAAATCTGGTTACGGGGTGATCCCGGTCTGTTGGAGAGGGCGCTGTTCAATCTGATGGAAAACGCACTGAAGTTTTCACCAGCGGAGAGCCAAATCGTCGTCAAGGTCTATCGACAGCAAAACGCTGTGGTGTGTGAGATCATCGATCAGGGAGCCGGTATACCTGAGGATCAGTTGCAGGAGATCTTTTTGCCCTTCGTGCAATCCTCACGGAATGCCATGTCCGATACCCGAGGGGTAGGGTTGGGACTGAGTTTTGTCAAAGTCGTGGCAGACAAGCACCAGGGTAGAGTGGCTGCTCAAAATAACCAGGATGGCGGTGCTAGCTTTTCCCTGACCATTCCCTGCGAGAGCGATTCCCCCCTTTTGGGGCCGTGACTGGCCTGCTTCCATTCGCTTTGGGGTTTGTTAGCAAGATCTGAAAACAGGCATAATAGTACTTTGTACTGCCAACAGCTGGAGCCTGAGATGCCAAAATATCGTTCACATACCACCACCCATGGCCGCAATATGGCGGGCGCCCGCGCCCTCTGGCGAGCTACCGGTATGACGGATGAGGATTTCAACAAGCCGATCATTGCAGTGGCCAACTCCTTTACCCAGTTCGTGCCTGGCCATGTTCACCTGAAGGATCTCGGACAGTTGGTTGCCCAGGAGATTGAGCAGGCGGGTGGTGTGGCCAAGGAGTTCAATACCATCGCGGTGGATGACGGTATCGCCATGGGGCATGGGGGGATGCTCTATTCACTCCCCTCTCGGGATATCATCGCCGATTCGGTGGAGTATATGGTGAATGCCCACTGCGCCGATGCACTGGTCTGCATCTCCAACTGCGACAAAATCACCCCTGGCATGTTGATGGCCGCCTTGCGCCTCAATATCCCCACTGTGTTTGTCTCCGGTGGCCCGATGGAAGCGGGTAAAGTCAAGCTGCAGGGAAAAGAGCTCCATCTGGATCTGGTGGATGCTATGGTGTCGGCGGCAGATCCCAATCAGAGCGACGATAATGTGGCGCAGATTGAACGCTCTGCCTGCCCCACCTGTGGCTCCTGTTCTGGCATGTTCACCGCCAACTCCATGAACTGTCTTACGGAAGCCCTGGGGCTTTCACTGCCAGGCAATGGTTCTCTGTTGGCCACCCATGCCGATCGGGAGCAACTGTTTGTTGAGGCGGGGCGGCTGGTGGTGGATCTGGCAAAGCGTTGGTACGAGCAGGATGATGCCTCGGTCCTTCCCAGAGAGATCGCTAGCTTTCACGCTTTTGAAAACGCCATGAGTCTGGATATCGCCATGGGCGGATCGACCAATACGGTTCTCCATCTGCTGGCGGCCGCCCATGAGGGGGAAGTGGACTTCACCATGCAGGACATCGATCGCCTGAGCCGTTCTGTCCCTAACCTCTCCTAAGTGGCGCCCGCCACTAAGGAATTCCACATGGTGGATTTGCATCGGGCCGGTGGTGTGATCGGTATCCTGGGTGAATTAGACCGGGCCGGCCTGATCAAACGGGATGTGCCAACAGTTTATGCA
Source organism: Candidatus Thiodiazotropha sp. (assembly GCA_037382205.1). Taxonomy (GTDB): domain Bacteria; phylum Pseudomonadota; class Gammaproteobacteria; order Chromatiales; family Chromatiaceae; genus Thiodiazotropha. The sequence continues at coordinate 6,793 of JARRQD010000004.1, read as the reverse complement.
AAAAGCCTGGCCGAAGCGTTGGAGAGTTGGGATGTGATCCGCACTCAGGCGGAGAGGGTGCATAGCCGCTATCTGGCGGCGCCAGGTGGTGTACCGTCCCAGGTGGCCTTCAGCCAACAGGCCCGCTGGCCTGATCTCGATCTGGATCGAACAGCCGGTTGTATTCGTGATTTAGAGCACGCCTACTCGAAAGATGGCGGTCTTGCCGTGCTGTTCGGCAATCTGGCTGAGCACGGTTGTATCGTTAAAACCGCTGGTGTGGATGAGTCGATTCTCAAGTTTTCCGGGCCTGCACGTATCTTTGAGAGCCAGGATGCCGCCGTCGAGGCAATTTTGGCTGACCGGATCAATCCCGGTGATGTGGTAATCATCCGCTACGAAGGGCCAAAAGGTGGTCCTGGTATGCAGGAGATGCTCTACCCAACCAGTTATCTGAAATCGAAAGGCCTGGGTAAACAGTGTGCGCTGATTACCGATGGGCGGTTTTCCGGTGGAACTTCGGGGCTCTCGATCGGGCACTGTTCACCCGAGGCGGCGGAGGGCGGCAACATTGGCCTGGTGGAAGAGGGGGATCTGATTGAGATCGATATTCCTGCCCGAACCATTCAGGTTGCGCTGAGCAACCAGCAGTTGGCGCAACGGCGTGAACAGATGAATGACCGTGCGGGGCAGGCCTGGAAGCCGGTCTCACGCCAGCGGCAGGTCTCTAAGGCGTTGAAGGCCTATGCCGCATTGACCACCTCGGCGGCTCGAGGGGCGGTGCGGGATCTGTCACAGCTGGATTAATTGCAGAACGTTCGAGCATGATCTTGGCGCCAGATCAAAAATGCATGGGCAGATGCTGTCCCACTGGGATGGGGCTGCTTCTCGGGTTTATTCTGTTACTGAATGGCTGCAGTGGTGGTGATCCCACCGCAACAGATCCTGAGCTGATCTTCGAAGATGGATTCGAGAATCCCTATGACCAGGTAAGCCTGCTGGCGGAGGGAGGCACGATGGTTCGTGGTTTCAGTGCCTGGTTAAAGTTGTCTTCTGAAGTCACAGATCTGAAGCCCCGCAGAAGCCGTGAATATGTCTATGTGGACTGTCAGGAACCCATAGAGTGGTTTCATCAAGTGACAGGGGATGAAGGGTTACTGGTCAACCAGGGGCAGCTGATCTGTCAGAGATTCAGTGATGACCGTTTTGATTTTGACAATGGACGATGGCTGGTCACTGATCAGTCTCGTGGCATTATCTATTATCGGGTTTGGAAGCAGAATCACTGAGTTGCTGTTGGTCTCAAAGCCAGCAGGCACTAAACCAAACCCCCTCATGTAGAATGACACCGCTCTGCGTATTTTGTTTTGCTGGCAGTTACCAGCGTACCGGTGTAATACACATGTAATACAAATCGTGTAATACCGTGTAATACAGACACCCAATCGTGCCGTTCAAACTGGAGGCTGGTGAGTGGAATACGATCTCAGGCAGTGCTATCTGTTTGCCTATTTGGATGAGCCGCAGTTTGCTGTTGTTGAGCAGATGGCTCGGAGTGCCAAACTGCGGGATGGTCAACTCTATTTTCAGGCAGGGGATCCGGCAACACACTTTTTTCTGGTGGTGAGTGGACAGATCAAACTGACCCGGTTGTCGTTGCAGGGACAGGAGAAGGTGATCGAGATCATTACTCCAGGACAGACCTTTGCCGAGGCGCTGATGTTCGGAGAGCAGCCGGACTATCCTGTGAATGCCCAGGCGGTGGGGGAGACTCAACTGCTGATCTTTGAAAGTGAGCCTTTCAAGTCGATTTTGCGCAATTCAGTGGAGACCTGTTTTCATCTGTTGGCCGATCTGAGTCAGCGACTGCGGATGTTGATCAGTGAGATCGACAATTTAACTCTGCAGAGCGCCAGTTGTCGGGTGGCCAGCTTTTTGTGGAGCCGATGGTGTCAGGTGGAAGGTCAGGGCCGCTCATTCGAACTCCAGGCGCCGAAGGGCGTCATCGCTTCACGACTCTCTGTTACGCCAGAGACTTTTTCCCGTATCCTGCACAACTTTTCAGATCAAGGACTGATCCGAGTGGATGGGAGTCGGGTCGATATTCTCGATGATCAGGGGCTGCAGGCCTTCTCCGGCAGCGCAGGCGATATCGCATCTATCCAGTCGAGAAAACGCTGAATTCGTAGAGTGTTCGATGTTTAGGCAGAATGCCCGACAAAAGCGTCGGGCGCATTGAACCTAAAAAATTCAGTTGATCGCTCCATTCTAATAGCCGGTGTTTGATTATCCGGGGTCTGGGCATTCTCTGGGAAGATAAAAAGGCTCTTAATGAGAGGTACCGCAGCCTGATTTTCACTCTTTTTAAGCTCAATTTAGGGCTGATCAATGGTTTTTCCTGTCGATTTTTGAGACATCCCCCGTGTAGGCCGGTTATACTGTGATGTTTTTTCCACCCATTTTTCGAGATAGAGCAAATCATGAAGGATGATAGTTATCCCTTTCCGGTGGCCCGTATCGGTGTGATAGGTGGTGGTCAGCTCGGGCGTATGATGGTCAAAGCTGCGAAACGGCTGGGCTGTACCTGTGTCGTACTGGATCCCTATCCGGGTTCGCCCGCAGGCCAAGTGGCTGGCCATCAAATCATCGGCGGCTACCATGATCCGGGCAAATTGAGAGAGTTGGCCGAATCCTGCGATGTGGTGACCTATGAGCTGGAAAATATCGATACTGAGACCCTGCGTCAGCTGGAAGCAGAAGGGCACAAGATCAGCCCCGCCCCCGGCCTGCTCTCCATTCTGCAGGACAAGCTGACACAAAAGCAGTTTCTCAGAGATGCAGGTATCCCAACCTCTGAGTTCATTGAGATGTCAGAGCCCAATCTGGCCGATTTTGAGGCCTTTGGTTTTCCTCTGGTACAGAAGGCCCGGCGTGGCGGCTATGACGGCCGTGGTGTTGCGGTGATGCCGGACGCGACATCTTTCCGCAGTTATCTGCCGGTTCCATCACTGGTCGAGCGTTTCGTGGAAGCTGAGAAGGAGCTGGCGGTGATGGTAGCGCGCAATGTGGCTGGGGATTGTAAGGCTTACCCGACGGTGGAGATGTGCTTCCGTGCTGGAGAGAATGTCCTGGATCTGCTGCTCTGTCCCGCCAAGGTAGCCCCACAGATTGCACAGCAAGCCGAAGCGCTGGCGATCCGCACCATTCAGGCGCTTCAAGGGGTTGGGGTGTTTGGTGTGGAGATGTTTCTCACCAAGGGGGGCGAACTGCTGGTCAACGAGATCGCCCCGCGTACCCATAATTCCGGTCATCACACCATTGAGGCCTGTGTGACCGATCAGTTCGAACAACATCTGCGCGCGGTCCTTGACCTGCCGCTGGGCTCTACAGAGCTTTTAGCGCCAGCGGCAATGATCAATCTTCTCGGGGCACCCGATGCAGCCGGCCGACCTGTGTTCAATGGCATGCAGGCGGCGTTGGCGATTCCCGGCGTCTGTCTGCATATCTATGGTAAAGCGGAAGTTAAGCCTTTTCGCAAAATGGGTCATGTGACGGTCATCGATCAGGACCTGGAGAGCGCCCGCCGCAAGGCCGAGCAGGTGCGTGATTTAATCGAAATTAGTGGAGAACAACATCCATGACTCAACCCATCGTTGGCATCATCATGGGCAGTGATTCCGATCTGCCGGTTATGCAGGAGGCGGCCAAGCAACTTGAAGCGTTTCAGATCCCTTTTGAGATGACGATCGTCTCGGCTCATCGTACCCCTACCCGACTCTATGAATATTCCCAGACGGCTGAGCAACGCGGATTGAAGGTCATTATTGCGGGGGCGGGCGGTGCGGCTCATCTCCCAGGGATGGTCGCCTCAATCACCCCTTTGCCGGTGGTTGGCGTACCGGTCAAATCCTCGGCACTGAGTGGTGAGGATTCTCTGCTCTCGATCGTGCAGATGCCACCAGGCGTACCGGTCGCGACTGTGGCGATCAATGGAGCTAAGAACGCCGCCATTTTAGCGGCTCAAATGCTCGGTACAGCGGATATGGCGATCCGGGAAAAGGTTCGGGCCTACAAGGCCGCACTGGAAGCGATGGTGATGGGCAAGATTGAGGTCATGGAGAGTCAACAGGGCTGACGAGCCCTAAGTTTAACCTAAAAAAATCAGTTGACCGCTCCATTCTAATAACAGGTTTCTGATTTTAAAGAAAATAGCTTCGATGGTTATGTCACCTGCTGGGTGAATCATCACGCTACAACGTGAATGGCACGCTTGTGGCGGCGCATGGCGGCGTTGCAACGCCTTGGAATAGCGCGCTATTGCGCGACGTGCAGGAGCGACCCTTGCCCTGCACCCCCACAAACGCACCCTTCACGCTGTCCAACTGATCTTTTTAGGTTTAAGGGTGAATGTGAGGAGAGGGAAAATCCTAAGGATACAGAGACACTCTTTTCCTAACTTGAGCGCAATACGGGTGAATTTCCTGAAGAGATTCTGACCGAGCTCATAGGGCGGCGTGATGCTGTCATACCTCTGTTGCTGGAGGAGCTACAGACGGCAGCCGCAGACCCGGCAGCACTTTTAGCTCAGGGTTACAGCTATATTCGACACTTTTGTGCGATCTACCTGCTCGCCCAATTTCGTGTGGCCGCCGCATACCCACTGCTGAGTAATACCTGAATCCAGGGATTCAGCAAATGTCTATTCAACTTGAAAAGTTGGGGATTCCCCCCAATCTATTGGGTATTCAGAGTAGATTTTGGAGTAATACCCCATGCGAATGGATCGATTGACCAGTAAGTTCCAGATGGCGCTGGCTGAGGCTCAGAGTCTGGCTGTAGGCCAGGATCATCAATTCATCGAACCTGTTCATCTGATGAGTGCCATGCTCGACCAGGATGGCGGTACAGTTCGCCATCTGTTGGCCCAATCCGATGTTAACATCAATCAACTGCGCTCAAATCTGAGCGCAGCCATCGAACGCCTCTCAAGAGTGGAAGGTGCGGCTGGTGATCTGCACATCTCCAATGAACTGGGTCGGCTATTGAATCAGACCGATAAGTTGGCGCAGCAGAGAAATGATCAATATATCTCCAGTGAACTGTTTGTACTCGCGGCCGTCGAGGACAAGAGTGAGCTGGGCGAAATGCTACGCAACGCGGGCGCCAGTAAAGAGGCGCTGGAGCGAAGCATCGAGAAAGTGCGCGGCGGCCAGAATGTGGATGATCCGAACGCGGAGGATCAGCGCCAGGCCCTGGAGAAATACACCATCGATCTTACCGAGCGGGCTGAGCAGGGTAAGCTCGATCCGGTGATCGGTCGGGATGATGAAATTCGCCGAACGATCCAGGTGCTGCAGCGCCGAACCAAGAACAACCCGGTATTGATTGGTGAGCCCGGTGTGGGCAAGACTGCGATTGTTGAAGGTCTGGCTCAGCGCATCATCAATGGTGAAGTGCCTGAAGGCTTGAAGACCAAACGCCTACTCTCTCTCGACCTGGGGTCACTGATTGCCGGGGCGAAATTCCGTGGTGAATTCGAAGAGCGGCTCAAGGCTGTGCTCAACGATCTGGCCAAGCAGGAGGGGCAGATCATCCTCTTTATCGATGAGCTGCATACCATGGTGGGCGCCGGTAAGGCGGAGGGCGCCATGGATGCGGGCAACATGCTGAAACCCGCTCTGGCTCGTGGCGAACTCCACTGTGTGGGCGCCACTACCCTGGATGAGTATCGTCAGTATCTGGAGAAGGATGCGGCGCTGGAACGGCGTTTCCAGAAGGTGCTGGTGGAAGAGCCCAGTGTGGAAGACACCATTGCCATTCTACGTGGCTTGAAAGAGCGCTATGAGGTCCACCATGGGGTGGATGTTACCGATCCGGCGATTGTTGCGGCGGCCACCCTCTCTCATCGCTACATCACTGATCGCCAGCTGCCGGATAAGGCGATCGACCTGGTGGATGAGGCGGCCTCTCAGATCCGTATGGAGATCGACTCCAAGCCGGAGGAGATGGATCGTCTTGAGCGTCGCCTGATTCAGTTGAAGATCGAACGGGAGGCGCTGAACAAAGAGTCGGATGAGGCCTCGAAAAAACGTCTGGCGGATCTTGAATCCCATATCGAGCGGTTGGAGCGAGAGTTCTCCGATCTGGAGGAGATCTGGAAATCAGAAAAAGCGGCTCTGCAAGGTACCACTCATATCAAGGAGTCGCTGGAGAAGGCGCGGTTGGAGCTGGAGACCGCCCATCGGGCCGGTGATCTGGCGCGTATGTCCGAACTGCAGTATGGACGGATTCCGGAGCTTGAGAAGCAACTCGATATGGCTACCCAGGCGGAGATGCAGGAGATGAAACTGCTGAGGAACAAGGTCTCTGAGGAGGAGATCGCCGATGTGGTCTCCAAATGGACCGGTATCCCGGTCTCCAAGATGTTGGAGGGAGAGCGAGATAAGCTGCTACGCATGGAAGAGGCGCTGGGGAAACGGGTGATTGGTCAGGAGGAGGGTGTCCGGGCGGTCAGTGATGCGATACGTCGCTCCAGAGCCGGGCTTGCCGATCCTAACCAGCCGAACGGTTCATTTCTCTTCCTCGGACCGACCGGGGTGGGTAAGACCGAGCTGTGTAAATCCCTGGCAGAGTTTCTCTTCGACACCGAAGAGGCGATGGTGCGGATCGATATGTCGGAGTTCATGGAGAAGCACTCCGTGGCCCGTCTGATCGGTGCGCCTCCTGGATATGTGGGTTACGAAGAGGGGGGGTATCTGACCGAAGCGGTGCGGCGCAGGCCCTACTCGGTGATCCTGCTCGATGAGGTGGAGAA
>JARRQD010000003.1:0-42892 GCA_037382205.1 Candidatus Thiodiazotropha sp. | reverse complement strand
CCGCAGAAGGTCACGCACACATATTGGCACATGATCGAAAATCATGATGCGGTTCGTACCTCACCACATCCTACATAATAGGCTTACCACAGGTTACCAATTCGCAGAGTTTCTTTGATTCCCTCACCCCGTCCCTCTCCCGAAGAAGGCTTTTGTAAAAGCATGCCACGAATATTCGCAAATAGATTTTGCGCACAAAAGAGCGCAGTTCTTACACGTTTTAGCCCTTAATGGTAGGGCAAGGTCGCACCCTGCTACTTTTGCGACACCCTCCCAGGGGAGAGGGGATGAGAATAGACCTGTTCCTTCCCTGTTGGTAGAACGGAAGCGCTAAAAGTTTGCCCTCCGCTTTTTTTGGGTGGGGGTACATGTTATCAAGCCTCTCAGGTTGAGGGCGCTTCAAGGACATCTTCCATGAAGTCGAGTTCCGCCTGTTGGTAGATGGTACGGCGGTGTTGCGCCCAGAGTGCCTGAATCTGCTCTTGGTTGCAGACTTTACGGTCAACCAGCACACGGGTCTGTAGCTGGCCACGGGGCGGGCTGGGGACCTTGGCAAAGACAAACTCGTTGCTGATCAGATCCATGAAGGGGCCACACTTGCTGGTGGGCATGATGAAGATCAGCTGCAAACCCAGAGCTTCAGTAAGGTAGCCGATGACCTCCCGGGAGCGCTGTTCATCCATGTGCATGAACGCCTCGTCCACCAGTACCATGCGCAGGTGGTTCTGGCCTTCGGCGAAGCGGAAGGCGGAGGTGATGGCTGCCGAACGGATGATGTAGGCTGGGGTCTCCAGCTGGCCGCCTGAGCCGGTACCATATTCGGAGAGCGGGATCGGCGGTTTGCCTTCTACCTCTTTGTAGATCTCATAGCGGCGGTAGTTGCGGTAGTCAGATAGTCGTTCCAGTTCGCGCAGTGCTTTGTGCTGGTCGTCATCCAGCAACAGTACCATCAGCTCGTCCCTTACTTTGGTGGAGCGGGATGAGAGCTGGGCGTTGAACAGCAGGGTCTCTTCTCCGAGGGCCGGGATCTTCATCACCTCTTCGAAGAAGCGGGCATAGTCGCGGTATTCGGGAATCCAACTGCTGTCGAAGCGGAAGGTCTCCCGGTCGGCACCGAAGCGGTGGTGTTGCAGTTCCCGGTTGAGCAGTTCGATCTGCCGTTGGCCATCGTTTATCGCCTGGTGGATCTGGTGGCAGAGATGGGTGACGAAGGTGCTGTTGAAGCTCTCTTTGAGGTGGCTCAACTCGCTGTGTTTGTCCACCAGAATGTTGTTTTTGAGCAGGTTGTAGATCCGGTCAAGCTCTTGGCGTACCCCGCAAATGTTTTTAAACAGCGTGCTGTCGTAGTCCCCGTCGAAGCCTTGATAGAAGACCGCGTCAACCGGGCGGCACTGACGGTTGTGTGCCTGGATGTTTTCATCGAGGCTGCGTTCGCTTTTATGCAGCAGGCGCTCCAATTCACCACGCTGCGCTTTGAGCAGATCGAGTTCAATCCCAGGGGCTTCGGCATCGGCTCGTACGAGACAGGCCTCCGGATCGAATTCGGGCCAGACTCGGTGAAGCGCCCGCAGGGCTTGTTCACAGCGGTCGGCTGTCAGATTGGCCTGCTCCTGCTGATCGGCCAACCCTTTGATCGCTTTTTCGGCCTGGCTCAGCTGTTCGGCGAGCTTGCCCTTCTCCTCACTCTGGGTCTGGGTCTGCTGGCGCAGTGCTTCGTCCTGTGTCTGAAGTTGGCTGAGTTTTGTCTCCAGATCCTTGTGCTCGCCCAGATCCAGATTCTCCAGCAGGGCATCCAGACGCTGCAGGTCACGGCGGATCTCCAACATGGCGGTGACGCTGTCTGCATGGCTGACTGGAGCCAGGCCGTCGATCGCTTTCAGTAGCTTGGTGCTCGCCTGCATGCGTTGATCGGCCTGCTGCCACTCGGCCAGAATCCCTTCCAGTTCATGCCGCTTGGCCACCAGTGCCCGCTCCCGGGCCGCTTGGCCGAAAACCAGTTCTGAGTCAGGCAGGTCGCAGCGAAACATGGCGTAGTTGCCTGAGCCCATACCGTCGGCGGTGAGGCCGCGGCGGGTGTGGCGCAGGGTCTCTGCAGAGTCGACCCGCATCACCGCCCCATAGCTGGCACTGAGATACGCTTTGGCGACAGCATGGGTGAAGGCGAGTACATGTACGATCGAATCTTTGTCGAGTTGCAGTCGGGCGGCATCCTCGGCGGCTTTCTGGCCCTGGATGACCCGTGCCCGGTTGTCGCGGCCAGGCAGGGCGCGGACGATGCGGATCGCCTCCGCCTCATGTGCCGCTTCCACCAGGATGCCGAAGCGAGCGCCTCCCAGGTAGCCTTCGATGGCAGCTTGCCAGCGGGGATCCGTGACCTCTACATGGTCACAGAGCACCCGTGGATCGGCCTGGGGGCACTGCTGACGGATTGCCGTCAACGCCCGCTCAACGTAGTGGGGGTAGCTGACTTGGTGCGACTCCAGGCGTTCAATCTCGCTCTGTTTATGACGCTGCTGGGTCTCCAGCTGTTCATAACGGCGGCGGTGCTCGACGGCTACACCGGCCAGGCGGTCGCGGCGGGTGGTGTCGCTGCCATCGTCCTCTCGCAGATGTCGGTAGAGCCGGTTGATCGCCTGCTGGGCCTCACGGGCCTGATCCAGGTAAGCTTCGAGGGCCGAGAGGTCGTCACTCAAATCCTGCTGCAGCAGGCGGCTCAGGTCGATCTCGCCCCGTTTCCCCTTGGTTTGTGCGGTGCGGGTCAGGCTGATGGTCTCCATGTCACACAGCTGCGGCAGCTCCTCGGCCAGTGTCTTAGACTGCAGGCCGTCGACAATCAGTCCGAGGTGGCCCGCATTGCGTTCCACCTGGTTATCCTGGCTCAACAGCTCCCGGCCTTGCGCGATCAGATGTTGAGTGGCCTGTTCCCGTTGCCGCTCCAGCGCGTCTTTCTGGCGCAAAGCGTCGATACCGAGACGCTGTGCCTCCAGCTCTACAAGCTGTTCACGGAGCTGCTTTCGCCGTTGCTCAGCCAGGCTGATCTCTTGATTCAGTTCGCTGGCCCGCTGGCGAAGTTGTTGTTGGCTCCTTTTTTCCTCTAGGTACTGATGCTGGCGTGTCAGGTAGTCGTGACGGGCCAGGGTGTAGTCGAGGGTATTCAGCTCAAGCCAGTGTTCAATATAGCCTTGCGCCTGGTGTGATGCCTGCTGAAGCAGGTCGATCCCCTCCACCAGCCGACGCGCCTCCTGTTCCATGCCGTGGATGGTCTTGAGCTGACTGGAGACCGTGCGGATCGCCTCACCCAGGTCGCGTCGCTCCAGGATCTCTTCGGCGACAAACTGATTGATGCTGCTGACCGGTTTGTAGGCCATGAAGCGGGAGAAGGCGCGGGCCGCCGCCACCGCTTCCCGCTCGGTAGCCTGTTCACCACGTCCGCGCAGCGCAGCATAGAGCCGACGCAGATAGCCTTTTTTGGTGTCGTAGCGCTCCACCGCCCGTTTGCCGAACTGAGTGGCCAGGCTGTTGGGGAGCTGATCCAGCGGGATCACATGTTGCTCTCCCAGCTCCTCTCGCTGCAGCTGGCCGATGTTGAGTTCTACATTGGGCAGGATGAAGAAGACGGCCTCTTGCTGACGCGCCACCGGTTGGCTGCTGCCCTGTTCCAGGTAAGCCCGTACGGCGATCAGAGCGGTCAGCGGATTGGCGCTCTCCCCCTCAGTGGGGTGGAAGATGGCCGCCAGATAACCATCGCTCGGATCGAGGCGGGCGTAGCTGCCATCGTCACAGCCGAGCACGTAGGAGGCCAGGGTGCGAACCCGTTTGCCGCCCCGTCCCCGCTGGGTGGTTTCGTCCTGCCCAGGGTTGTATTGGAAGAGGTTTTCGTGGGCCGCGGTCATCACTGTTTGAATCGCGTCGGCGGCAGTGGTCTTACCCGAACCGTTACCGCCGGAGAGCAGGTTGATCGGGCCGAACTCAAACTCACCGTTGGGCAGGTTACCCCAATTGACATAGATAAAACGTTTAAGAAACACTGCTATCCTCTCCCTCGGCTGACGCTGGCTCCTCTTCAGCTTGCTGCTCCTGCAGTGCTTCCAGCGCCCCCTCACCGACAAAGTCGACGATCATCGGATGGATGCGCAACCAGCTCTCGCCGCTGTCGATATCCTCCTCTTGGCGAAAGTCGATCAGGCGCAGCTGTTTGAGGCGCTGAAACAGACGCCGGCGTTCAGTGATCTTGTCAGGCAGCGGGCGGCCGAGCAGGTTCTTCATGGCAATGCCAAGGGATTCGAAAGATTCGCTGACAAAGCCCTGTTCATCCAACTTACCTTCGCGCAGGGCCTTGTCATACTGCACCCGGAGCACCAGCAGCAAGGCAACCTCCTGCTGGGTCATGCGTACCCGCAAGCTGCCTGCGAATGCCTGTTCGGCCGCATCTTCCATACCTGGAATCTGGGCGCCCGGGGGGAGCAGTCGTAGATACTCGAAGCGATGGTCCAGCTGTAGGCCGATACCAAACAGCTCAAGCAGTTCTCTTACCGGTTCCTCGATCCGCAGGAAGCGGTCGTAGAGCTCCCGCTCAGTCTGGTTTTCATCGCGGCTGAGGATGCCGTAGTTGAGCAGCCGAACCAGCAGTTCGCGCATCTCGTCGAGGCTTACAGCGCTGTTTTCAAGTCGCTCTTCGAGGTAGTCGTAGAGTGTGGGTTCCATGCGTAGCAGTCGGTTGTTTAGAGAGTCTTTGGTCTAAGGGCTATAAGCGCTTGGAGAGGGTTGTCTGTGTCACGCTTCATGATCGATCAGCTCGATGGTGAATTCATCCATCGCCTGGTAGTAGTCGGTGCTGGTGCGTACCCCGGTCTCACTCACCCGGAAGCGGTAGCCGCCCTGGCTGGCGGTACCCGCCTCGATCACATGGGCGGCACGCAGCAGGTCACGGGCATCACGCACCGGCAGGGTGGTGCTGCGCAGGGTACGGCCACCGGCCAGGGTCTCTACCAGATACTCCCGTAATTCTTGATTGTTGAGGGCGAAGGCCCGTTCAAGCGCCTGCTCGACAAACAGTCGGCGCAGGGCCTGGGGATCGTCCGCTGGCTGCGCCTCAACCCGGCTGTTGACCTGGCGCTGGCTGCGCGGGCTGTGCAGGCGCAAGCTCTCCGGGTCGGCGAAGCCGACATGCAGACTGGCCAGTTGCTCACCTGCAGCCGCCAGACGGGCATCATAGCTGTGATTGTCGAGGCTGGCCAGGTGTCGGCAGGCGGTCAGGAAATGGTTGCTGGAGGCACCGCTGAAGGTGAGCTGACGGATGATGATGTCGGCGCGGCGGGTAAAACCATGCAGGGCGCGGCGCAGGGCCGGCAGCATCACCTCACAGGCCGCATGCAGACGGGCATCGATGCCATCGAGGATGTCCAGATAGAGGGAGCGGTCGAGCTGGTTGATCAACTCGGGAGCGGCGCGACGCAGCTCCTTTTCGGCTTGAGCCTTGAAGTTGCGTTGTTTACGTCGCGCCTGTGCGATCAATTTGGCGATTTCATCCCGGTACTTTTCCACGCTGTCTGCGGAGAGGCGGATCGCCAGGTCGGGCATGAATCGCTTCTCCATGAAGTCGAAGAACTCATCGGCGGCCCGCTGCACCACCTGCTGTGCCTCAACATCGCGCACCAGCTGTCGTTTACGTTCGTCGAGCTCGGTGATGATGTCGGAGAAGTCGGAGACGATACGCTCCGAATATTCATAGGCATCGAGTAGGTCGTAGGCCTCTCCCCGGTCGAGGAAGGCGCGCAGTGCATTGCGGGTGTTGCGGGTATTCCGGTGGCGGGTGCGGAAGCGGCCACCGGCTGTCTCCACCATCGGCTGGGTGAAGAGTCGGCCAATCCGGCTAAAAGCATAGCTGCTCTGCAGGGTGGCTTCATCGGTCTGGCGCTCGATCCAACCATGTTCCAGCAATAGGTTGAGAACCCAGTTGCCCTGCTCTCGCTCACCCCTGGGCGCTTCCACATCGTCGTCACCATCGAGCAGGGGGGTGCGGGTGATGGCTTCGGCGAAGACCTCCAGCACCTGCTCCCGATCGCAAATCCGGCTGTAGTCCGCATGGGTTGTGTAGAAGCGGGCATAGAGCGCACTCAGGCAGCTGACGACCTGCTCGCGGTATTTGCCCGTTAGTGGGCGGAATAGGTGGGGGTGGTCTTCGCTAAAGAACATCTGATCTGCCGCTGATTCGATCACGACAGTATATACATTGATTTAGCACCACTCATCAATCTTTCGATTTTGATCGATACAGTAAGCCTTGATTCAGGTTGAAGTCATCTGCTGGACAGATTATGGTTCTGCTCATTAACCTAAAAAGATCAGTTGGACAGCGTGAAGGGTGCGTTTGTGGGGGTGCAGGGCAAGGGTCGCTCCTGCACATCCATGTGCCCGCGACACTTGTGTATCCCTGCACGGCGCGCAACGACGCGGAATAGCACGCTATTCCAAGGCGTTGCAACGCCGCCATGCGCCGCCACAAGCGTGCCATTCACGTTGTAGCGTAATTCACCCAGCAGGTGACATAACCATCGAAGCTATTTTCTTTAAAATCAGTAATCTGCTAGTAGAATGGAGCGGTCAACTGATTTTTTTAGGATTAATGATGACACTTTTCGTTGCGCTCCTGAAAGTCCACAAGGCTTGTCGGCAAACGGGTATAACTGGAAAACACTATGTGCGGATTTTGTGGCGAATTGCGCTTTGATGGCAGCTATGCTGAGCTGGCAACCATCGATCGGATGAATCAGCAGATTCAACGGCGCGGGCCTGATCATGCAGGTAGCTACAGTGATGGGCCTTTAGCCTTGGGTCATCGCCGCTTATCGATCATCGATCTGTCGGTGCATGCCAATCAGCCTATGGTGGATCAGCAGTTAAACCTGGCATTGGTGTTTAACGGAACCATCTATAACTACAAACAGCTGCGAGAAACCCTCAGGGGGCTGGGTTACACATTCTTCTCCAATGGCGATACCGAGGTTATCCTTAAGGCCTATCATGCCTGGGGAGAGGATTGCGTTGAACATCTTTCAGGCATGTTTGCCTTTGCTGTATGGGATACACAGCATCAAACTCTGTTTTTGGCCAGAGACAGGTTTGGCATTAAACCGCTCTACTATTCGCTGAATGACAAAGTGATGCGCTTTGCCTCAAATACTCAGGCGCTGCTGGCAGCCGGTGATGTGGACACCGAGCTTGATCCGGTCGCTCTGCACTATCAGTTTACATTGCATGGTGTGGTGCCGGCCCCTCATACAGTCTTTAAAGGGATTCGCAAGCTGGCTCCCGGACACACCATGACCATTCAGGCCAATGGGACTCAGCAATTGCGTCGTTACTGGAGCTATACCGCAACCCGCCCGGATCGGCCAATGTCAGACCAGGATTGGCTGCAGGCGATTCACGATGAGTTGAGGGAGGCGGTTCGTCGGCGTAATGAGATCGCCGATGTGCCAGTGGGTGTCCTTCTTTCCGGTGGTCTCGATTCCAGTCTGTTGGTGGCTCTGCTTGCCGAGGCTGGGGTAAAGGATCTGCGTACCTTTTCGGTTGGTTTCGAAGATCAGCCGGAAGAGAAGGGCAATGAGTTTGAGTATTCCGATCCGGTTGCAGAGCGGTATCGCACCCAACATCATAAATTTCTGGTCGCCAATGGCGAGGTGCTCAAGCGTATGCCGGAGGCGGTGGATCAGATGTCGGAACCGATGTTCGGGCAGGATGCGGTCGCCTTCTTTCTGCTCGGGGAGCAGGTGTCTCAGCAGATCAAGGTGGTGCAGTCGGGGCAGGGTGCTGATGAAGTGTTCGGCGGTTATTTTTGGTATTCACGGATCATGCAGGAGACTGAAGGGGCACCTGTCGAGCGTGTTGCTAAACACTATTTTGACCGGGATCATGATGAGTATCTTCGAATGGTTACTGATCAATACGGCGCCGGTGACTATACCCGGGAGCTGATTGCCAACCGCTTGCGAGAGAGCGATGCTGAATCCTTAATCGATGCGGTTCTCTACCTGGATCAGACGATGTTGATTGTTGACGATCCGGTTAAGCGGGTCGATAACATGACCATGGCCTGGGGGTTGGAGGCGCGGGTACCGTTCCTGGATCACCATCTGGTTGAATTGGCTGCCCGTTGCCCTGCGGAACTCAAACTGCGTGACGGGGGTAAATATCCACTCAAAGCGATGGCCAGAGGCATTGTCCCCGATGCGGTGATCGATCGCCCCAAGGGCTATTTCCCGATGCCGGCCTTGAAATACGTACGGGGTGAGTTTCTGGAGTTCATGCAGGATATTCTGAGCACTCAGGCCGCTCGTGAGCGTGGGCTTTACCGACAATCCTATCTGGATATGTTGCTGGCGGCGCCCGAGATGCACCACACCCGGATTCGCGGTAGCAAGTTGTGGCACATTGCCCTATTTGAGTTTTGGCTTCAGAGGCACTTGGCAGTGCATTGACGGGGGTGTTCTTTTGCGCCAGCTGCAATCACCAGTTTAATAACAGGTTTTATGACTTTTAGTCGCTGATCTCGAACAGAGCTCGAGCAGAGCCTCAACGGCCCCTGGGCAGAACTGTTTGCCACTCTCCTGGCGAATAATATGCATGGCTTGCTGAATCGCCAACTCACTCCGGTAGCTTCGGGTTGTCGTCATTGCATCATAGGCATCCACCACCGCGATAATACGAGATATCGTTGGGATCTCTTCGCCTTGCAGCCCATCTGGATAGCCTTTGCCGTTCCACTGTTCATGGTGATGTAGAACACATTCAGCCACTTCATCGAGGATTGGGTTCCCCAGGCTTCTGAGCATATTTGCGCCAATCACAGGGTGTTGCTTGATATGATTGTACTCATCGCTAGAGAGTCTTCCCGGCTTGAGCAGGATCTGATCCGCGATACCAATTTTACCGATGTCATGAAATCCGGCAGCCAGCGCGAGGACATCCATCTGATGGTCATCAAGGCTTAGATTACGGCCAATCTGTTCAGCAAGAGAGACGACTCGTTCAGAATGCTCCAGGGTGTAGCTGTCCCTTGCTTTGAGTGCATGTTTCAGTATGGTCTCGAGTTTGAAACCGACATGACTCTCCAGCAGGGAGACGCTGCGATTTATTACTGATTGGCTTTCCTTGGTCACGTGAATATTTTTTATAACTCATTTGGGGCCTAAACGGCTCTGGATGGTGACAGGCAATCATTCAACTATGTTCAGAATGTGTTTTTAGCGCCTAGACTGTAACTTTGTCAAATGAATTAAGGTCTTAAAATTACTAACATAAAAGGTAGAGTTACCCAGCTTGCAGCACTCAATATCGTTTATATGTCGATCATATAGTGTGTATCTTTACCATGGCTGTATAATGGTTTTAGAGCGAATAACGGAATGTGTGATGAGTAAGCACTGTCTATTAAAGGTTTTTTCTTAGTAGCCAAAGCGTTAGAATTTCCACGCTGAACCCGTGCTTGAATATTCCAAAGAAGGACTCCAAATAAGCACGACAAACGACAATTCGAGGTGCAAACGATGGAAGTAATGGATCGAATCAAAGAGCAGGTCGAGAGCAATCCGATCGTGATCTATATGAAAGGTACGCCCCAGTTTCCCATGTGTGGTTTCTCCTCCCGGGCCGCTGCAGCACTACAGGATTGTGGTGTTCCCTTTGCCTATGTCAATGTGCTGGCCGATCCGGAAATATTTGAAAATCTGCCTCGATTTGCCGATTGGCCGACTTTCCCACAAATCTATATCGATGGTGAGCTGGTCGGAGGTTGTGATATCACCCTGGAGATGCACCAGAGTGGTGAGCTGAAAAGCATGATGGAAGAGGCTGCTGCAAAAGCAGAACCCACCGGGGAAGGCTAGTCAGCGCCCATTCATTGAGATAGGCTTCGGTAAGATCATGGCATCCCGGTGTATGTCGGAATGCAGAGAAATCGATGCGTTACTGGATGATTCGCTTGCCCACGCTTCGGGCCGTCTTCCAGTCGTTCAACCTACTGCGTGCTTTTGTCCCGCATTCGCCGGAATGATGAATGCTGTAGTTTATGGTCGGGCATTGAGTAGAGCGCTGTATTGGGGTTGATACTCTATCCATCAACCCCGGACATAATTACTCGGGAACAAAACCAGCATCGCTCTGAGTTCTTGGTAGCATAAAGCAGGTCTGATTGGATGCGAAGAAGCAGGACGGATTACAGATGACGAAGTGGGATACCCGGTTTCTCGGGCTGGCTGCCTATATTTCGGCCTGGAGCAAAGACCCCTCTTCCCAGGTGGGTGCGGTGATCACCGATGGGAATCGGATCATCTCGCTGGGCTACAACGGCTTTGCGGCTGGTGTGGAGGACAAGCCGGAGCGTCTGAGCAACCGTGATTGCAAGCTCAACCTGACCATCCATGCCGAAGAGAATGCCATGATCTTCGCCAAACGGGGGTTGAATGGCTGCACCGTCTATGTCACTCATCCCCCCTGTCCAAGGTGTGCTTCCAAGCTGATCCAGGAAGAGGTTGGTCGTATTGTCTACGTCACACCCAGCGAAGATTTCCTGTCACGCTGGGCGGATGACATCAAATTGTCCGCGGAGATGTATCGTGAGGCGGGGGTTGAAGTTACCCAGTACAACCTGCAGGAGCTCAACCACGACAACGCCTCGATCACCATTGCCCCGGGCGGGCTGTTCAAAAGCGTCATGAATCTACTGCTCAAAGAGTAGCTTTGGTGTTTGTGAGTATTTTCGGTGGTTCGCGTCCATTGGTGGCTGGTAGAATGCTGGTTATCTCATTAGGCAATCATGTGTTGATTTTCACCATCCGCAGTTCATCGAGCATCAGCTGATAGAGCTTGCCATTTTGACGACGCTCAATTTTTATTGGCAGGTAGTTCAGTTCCATGGCGAACCATATGGTGTAATCTGATCGGCCAGAGCCTTTCCGTCGTTCGACCCGCAGGCAGTGGTAGTCGACATTCGATGATTCCACCACCTCTTCACCAACGACCAGAAAATGGTAGCGCTTGATTTTTCCCCCGTCAGCCACCTGATAGTCGATCTGTTGCTCTCCTTGGGCCAGATGGAGCCTTACCTGCAGCTGTTGACTGAGTTTATCCTGTGTGGCGATCTCGATGGGTTGGGACCAGGTGATCCCTCGACTGGTGGTGGTGGCACTCTGTGCTTGCCAGTCGAATCTGACCTCACTGTTTTCTGACGCTTGATCCCTATCCGTGTAGCTGTAGCGGTGGGGGATGATTTGACCCTCAAAGTAGCTCCCTTGGCTAGACTCGATCACTTCATTGCGACTGAACAGATTGGCCAACAGACTCGGTTCACTGTGGGCCGTGTAGAGATAGGAGCCATCGGCATTCAGTTCAAGCTTTAAGGTCAGTCTGCCGAGTGGCAGGATGTTTCTGTGTACATTGAATTCTGCAGAAAAGGGCTGCAAGCGTTCGTCGGCGACAGCATGCAGGGCGATGAAGCCGAGCAGTAAAACACCCAGTAGCCTATGATGATGCAAGGCATACCAGGGCATTTTTCGCTTACTGTATTGGATCCTGTGGGGCGAACACCACAGGTTGAAGAAGTTTTTCATCATCCAGAATGACCTCTCCAGTTTCATTGAGTTTCAGCCGCTTTTGTGCAAACCAGCTTAAGACCAGTGGATAGAGCTGGTGTTCCTTCTCCAGCACCCGTGCCGCCAGGCTTTGTGGGTCATCCTCAGGCAGAACAGTCACTTGAGCCTGGGCGATCAATGGGCCGCCATCCAGCTCTTCCGTGACAAAGTGTACACTGACTCCGTGCAGTTGATCACCTGCTTCAAGCGCACGTTTATGAGTCTGCAGGCCAGTGTGTCTCGGTAACAGGGAAGGGTGGACGTTAAATAAGCGACCGGCATAATGACGTACGAAGGGGGGCGTCAGAATACGCATAAAACCGGCAAGCACCACCAGCTCTGGTTGGTATCTGTCGATCAGCTCAATCAGTGCCTGATCGTAATCGGCTCGGTCGGCAAACGTCTGATGCTCCAGAACAGCAGTTTCGATGGCTGCTGCGGAGGCTCGCTGCAGACCATAGGCGTCGGAGCGATTACTGATTACCGCGGAAATCTCTATTGGCAGCTGACTCTGACTGGCATCGATGATGGCTTGCAGATTGGAGCCGTTACCGGAGATCAGCACCACAACCTTCGGGTGCTGTTGTCTGGTCATGCGAGCGGTCCGTTGATTACGACGCCCTGTTGTTGGGCAGTAGCGGGCTCGATCTTACCCAGTTGCCAAGCGGTTTCCCCCTGTTTATTGAGAAGCTCAATGGCAGTTTCGGCATCCTCCGCTGAAACGCAGACCACCATGCCGACCCCACTGTTGAAGGTTCTGAGCATCTCCTGATTGGCCAAGCTGCCTTGCTGACGAAGCCATTCGAATACCGGAGGGAGTGTCCAGCTGCTGCTGTCGATTACAGCACAACAATCTGCAGGCAGCACTCGGGGTAGATTTTCCGGCAATCCACCGCCGGTGATGTGGGCCAGCGCATGGATTTCCACTTTTTGCATCAGGCTCAGTAAGGATTTGACATAGATACGGGTTGGCTCAAGCAAGGCCTCACCCAGTGTGGTTTCCTGCAGAGGCTGATTCAGCTTGGCCTCACTGACCTGCAGAATTTTGCGTATCAGCGAGTAGCCGTTGGAGTGGGGGCCTGATGAGGCGAGACCAATCAGTACATCGCCCGCTTTCACCCGGTCGGCCACGATCAACTGACTCTTCTCCGCAATCCCGACACAGAAGCCGGCCAGATCATAATCGCCACTTTCATAGATGCCTGGCATCTCGGCGGTCTCTCCACCGGTCAGAGCAGCTCCAGCCAGTTCGCAGCCTTTGGCGATGCCTTTGACCACATCGGTGGCAACATTGATCTCGAGTTTTCCGGTTGCGTAATAGTCGAGGAAAAACAGCGGTTCAGCCCCGGCAACCACAATATCATTGACACACATTGCCACCAGATCGATGCCGATGGTGTCATGCTTGTTCAGCTCCAGAGCAAGTTTCAGTTTGGTGCCAACCCCGTCGGTACCGGATACCAATACTGGCTCTTGGTACTTTCCAATCGGTAGCTCAAACAGGGCGCCGAAGCCACCCAGTCCGCTCAGCACGCCGGGGCGAAAGGTCTGCTTGACAATGGGTTTGATACGTTCGATTAGTTCATTGCCGGCGTCGATATCCACGCCGGCATCCCGGTAACTGAGTGAACTAGGCTGGTTTGGCTTGGACTCATGGGCCACGAGACGATACTCCCGATTGTCAAAAAATCAGATCGGGATTCTATCAGAAGATCATTCATTGGGCCCCTTTGTGATGGTTGAATTTTCATCTTTTTTCCAGGCGCGCTAATATGCGGGGTTGTTAGGGGTGTAAGCTTTCCGATGACCTCATATTTTGAGCCCATCTGAAGGGGTATGGCCTGTTTAATAAACCCAGGGAATGTGTGATCTGAAATGAGTCGATTTCCTCTACCATTTATCTTTAACTGGTTGCTCCTGGCCTGGCTGCTCGGGAGTTACGCTTCTGTACGAGCGGAGGCTGTGAGCAATCTCTATGAGGCTGAAGTGGCGGTCTCCGGTCAGGGTGGAGAGGCTCGCTCTCAAGGTATCCGCAAAGCCTTTGCCAGTGTCCTGGTAAAAGTCAGCGGAGACAGTAGCCTGCTTGATAACCCGGAGGTGGGGCCGCTGCTCAGCAGAGGCTCCAGATTGGTTCAGCAGTATCGCTACAAGTCACTACCCACCAATGCATCGGAGGGTGGAACAGAAGGCCTTCCAGACCGGTTACTTTGGGCTCGTTTCGATGCCCGTGCCGTCAATCGATTGCTGCGCGAGAGTGGTGTCCCCGTGTGGGGGGAGACTCGTCCTTCAATGCTGCTCTGGCTCGGCCAGGAAGAGGGGGCGCGAAGGTCTTTGATTTCGCCGGACAGGGTTCCAGACTTGCAACAGCAGCTCTCGCAAACCGCTGATACCCGGGGGTTGCCGCTGATTTGGCCACTGATGGATATCGAGGATCAAAATGCGATTCAGATCAGTGACCTGTGGGGCGGTTTTGAGCAGAACATCCGACGCGCCTCCGAGCGCTATCAGCCTGATGTGATTTTGGTCGGGCGGCTCTCCTACCGGGGACGGAGCAGTTGGCGGGGTGAGTGGATGCTCTACCTACCTGACAAAATCAACCGTTGGCAGAGCTATGCCGAGACCAAGACAGCGGCTGCCAATGAGGGCATGGAACAGGCCGTGGATGCGTTGGCGCTGAGATTTGCTCCCCAGCAAGTCAGTCAAGGGATCTCCAGTCTCAGATTACGGGTGCATGGTCTCAATCAGCTTACTGATTACGCGCTGGTTCAGGACTATCTCCAATCATTGGCAATGATCGACCATGTTGATCTGCTGTCGGCTGACCAGGAGATGGTGAGTTTTCTGTTGCGGGTTCATGGTAGTCGTGACGCCCTGGTGAGGGGGATACAGCTGGGTGCGGTGCTTGAGCCTATGGTCATGCAGGTCAGTCCTGATCCGGATCAGCCAGAGTTCAGTGAACAAACCGCGGTGGATGGTGAGGGGCTGGATTACCGGCTGCGCTGACCACCGAATCAATCACTATGCAGCTTCGAGATATCCCAAATCTGATCAGCATTCTGCGAATCCTGCTGACGCTGCCGATTGTCTGGTTGCTACTGGAGCAACAGTTTTCCCAAGCCCTTATTCTGTTTGCGGTAGCCGGTTTTTCCGATGGTCTTGATGGTTTTCTTGCCAAGCGATTTGGTTGGCAGAGCTATTTGGGTGGATTATTGGATCCCCTTGCCGATAAGGCACTATTGATGAGTTCCTTCCTGGTGCTTGGTGGGCAGGAACTGATCCCGATCTGGTTGGTGCTGCTGGTTATCTTCCGTGATCTGACCATTGTTGGTGGTGCGCTCTACTACAACTTTAGTGTTGAAGAGGTGGATGCGAACCCGAGTCTGGTCAGTAAGCTGAATACCCTGCTGCAGATCCTGTTGGTGCTGCTGGTGGTCACGGATGCCGGGCCGTTTCCCTTGCCAGAGCCATTGATCGATTGGCTAGTCTGGGGGACGGGTTTGACAACCTTGGTCAGCGGTGTCGCCTATGTCTGGGTCTGGAGCAATAAAGCTCGGCAGAAGGGCTGGCGGATGTGAAATTCGGACAATATTCAGTTAATCAGAGTTTATTTCCTGTTGTGTCCGGCTAATCCGACCGATTTCGCAGTTTAGTGAGCATGGCGCTTGTGATGCCGAACAGCTAGACTATAGTTGGAAAAAATAAGTATCTATGTGACTTACGGAGAAAAGTTAATGAGAGTTACCAGTTCTATTCTTGGCATTGGCTTGCTGATCTCTTCCGCGTTTGCTCAAGCGGAAATATTTGCCGATGGCTCAGGTATTGAAGGAAACAACTACTTCGGGGTGATAGTCGCATCGCCTCAGTATAAGGAAGATGATTCCAATACCGACTTCCGGGGCACCGGACTGATTGCCAGGGGTGGCCGGGAGTTCTTTAAATATGTCGCGATTGAGGGCCACCTCGGGATCTTCAGTGGCGATACAGTAGACGAGAATGACTACAAGATCGACTACATGGCCAGCCTCTTTCTCAGGGGTAACCTGTTTCTTTTCGAAGATCGCGCACGGGCCTATCTGATGCTTGGTGTGACCTATTTCGCTGGTGATGTGCCAAGGTTCAAAGGGGATGACGATGTGGCGCCGGCCTTTGGTTTAGGTCTGGAGTTGTATGGTGATGAGCGCAACGCAATCACTCTTGAGGCGATGCGCTACGCGGATGGGGATCTGCATAATGTGGATTACAAGATTGATTCAATCAATCTGGGTTATCTGCACCGCTTCTGATTACAGCCGCTACAGCACTTAATCGGGGGGCTATGTCCTCCCGACTATGAACTCTCTTGATGGTCGCCAGACTGGCTTATTCAGCGACGGCAAACAGCTCAGCCAAACACGCTGGCGGCCTCAAAAACCGGCCCATCGACACAGACTCGCTTCATCGCGGGCCCATCCGCGGTCTGCACTTCTACCACGCAACCGGCACAGCCACCAATGCCGCACGCCATAAACTCCTCAAGAGAGACTTGGCAGGGGACTTGCCATTCACTGGCCATGGCAGCGACCGCCTCCAGCATCGGGTGAGGGCCACAGGCGAAGATCTCCACTTGAGAGCGGGTCTCCCGATCCAGGTTTCTGAACCAAAGCTGGGCCATCTCAGTGACATATCCCTGAAAGCAACCGTTGAAACCCTGTAGACTCGCCAACCGGTTACCAATCCCCCAATCATCCAATAACGGCATGCTGGCAATCACTCCTTCAGGTATGCCGGGCACCATGATCTTCGACGGTGTCGGCGTAAACGGAAAGGGGACTTCTGAGCCGAAGATGACAAACGGCTGTTTATCGCTCGCTTGGCGCAGGCTTTCAGCCAGAAACACCATTGGTGGCATGCCCACGCCACCCCCGATCAACAGCGGACGGCTGTGTTTCGTTGATGCCTTAAACGGGGTGCCGATCGGCCCCAATACGCTGATCTGTTCCCCAACTTTACGTTGAGCAAGTAGACCGGTGCCTTTCCCGACTCTTTTGTAAAGCAGGTCGATCCAACCCTCTTTGTAGGAGCTGCGCATGATCGAAATCGGTCGTCTCATCGGTAGTTGCGGGTCACAGGTCAAATGGACAAAACTGCCAGGCATGGCCTTGGCCGCGCAGTGCGGGGCCAGCAGACGCAGGATGAATTGGTCCCCATCATAGGCCTGGTGGCTGATGATCTCAGCCTCTTCGAGAAATACTGAGTTGTGGTGTGGTTTGGTCATAAGCGCTCTTCTTGGTAGACCAGGCGGCCTTTCAACAAGGTATGAGTTACCCGGCCAGGCATCTCCCAGCCATTAAAGGGGGTATTTTTGCCTGCGCTGAGGATCAGCTCAGGCGTCACGTGCCAATGATTGTGCGGGTCATAGATACAGATATCGGCCGCATACCCTGGTGTCAGCCGGCCCAGGGGTAAGCCGAGAATATCGGCGGGGCCACAGGTGAGGCGGGCAATCGCATTGCTGAGATCCATGACACCCTGTTCAACCAGTTTCAGGGTCAGTGGCAGCAGGGTATCCAGTCCGGAGATGCCGGGTTCGGTATCGGGAAAGGGGGAGGACTTGGCATCGGCTTCATGGGGTTGGTGATCGGAACAGATCGCCTCGATGACATTCTCAGCCACCGCCTTGCGCAGCCCATCCCGGTCACTGTCGGTACGCAGTGGCGGCCTGACGTGCCGGTTGCTGTCAAAACCCTCCAGGTCGAGCTCACTGAGGTGGAGCTGGTGGATGGCGACATCGGCACTGACCTTGCGCCCCTCCCGCTTTGCCCAGGCTATGGTGCGAGCCGCGCTGGCACTGGAGAGCGCGTGAAAATGGATCACAGCACCTGTGGTTTCAGCCAGTGCCAGGTCCCGAGCCACAGCTACGGTTTCTGCGGCTTCCGGTATCCCAGGCAAACCAAGCCGGTCTGCCACCTTGCCTTCATGGGCGCAGCCATTGTTGCACAGGTGATGATCCTCGGGGCGTGTGATCGTCAATAGGTTGAAGGTGGCGGCATACTCCATGGCGCGCCGTTGCACCAATGTATTGGCCAGCGGTGTATAGCAGTTGCTTACTGCAATGCATCCGGCCGCCTTCAAAGCCGCCATTTCGCTCAAACGGGTACCATCCAGATTTTTGGTCAACGCCCCCTGGGGTAACAGTCGGCAGAAACCGGCTTTACGCGCCTTATGTCGTATTTGGCCGACCACGGCTGGTGTGTCGATGACCGGTAGTGTGTCTGGTGTACAGCAGAGGGTGGTGATGCCACTGCGTGCGGCGCAAGCGGTCTCGCTGGCAATGGTGGCTTTGTGCTCATTGCCCGGTTCCCGCAAGTTGACATTCAAATCGATCAGACCAGGACAGACAACCTGGTTCGTCGCATCAATTTCCAGATTGGCCTGAAAGTTATCAGGAGGGGAACCCAGTGCCAGGACTTTACCGGCTGAAATGTGCAGGTCAGTAATCTCATCGATGCCGTTGGCTGGATCGACAACCCGTCCATTGCGTATCGTGATATCTTTTTTCTTCTTTTTCATACCGCCACTTCCTGGGTACGCAGATTTTGCGTACCGATCACCATGGAGATGATCGCCATACGGATCGCGATGCCGTAACTGACCTGCTGCAGGATCACCGATTTCGAACCGTCGGCAACCTTGGAGTCCATTTCAACACCCCGGTTGATGGGGCCTGGATGCATCACAATGGCATCGGGTTTGGCCAGCGCCAGGCGTCTTTCGGTGAGGCCGTAGAGGCTGAAATATTCATGCTCCGAGGGCAGCAGAGCACCTTGCATGCGCTCTTTTTGCAGGCGCAGCATGATGATTACATCCACATCTCTGACGCCTTCATCGAAGTCGTGATAGACATGCACTCCCAGACTGCGGGCATCGGAGGGCAGCAGGGTTTGTGGCGCCACAACCCGGACTTCCGATACCCCAAGGGTATTCAGTGCCAGAATCTGTGAGCGGGCTACCCGGGAGTGTAGAATATCGCCCACGATGGCCACCCGCAGTCCGACGAACTCCCCCTTGTGACGGCGAATGGTGAACATATCCAACATCGCCTGTGTGGGATGGGCGTGGCGACCGTCGCCGGCATTGATCACACCGACACCTCGATCGGCGTGCTGGGCAATGAAATGGGCCGCACCACTGGTGGCGTGGCGGACAATGAACATATCCACATGCATCGCTTCCAGGTTGCGCAGGGTATCCAGCAGGGTCTCACCTTTGGAGGTGGCTGAAGCGCTGATATTCAGATTCAGCACGTCGGCCGAGAGACGTTTTGCCGCCAATTCAAAGGTGGTTCTGGTGCGGGTGCTGTTTTCAAAAAACAGGTTGGCCACCACCTTGCCTCGACAGAGCGGTACCTTCTTGATGGTTCGTTCCGATACGCCGGTAAATCCTTCGGCCGTATCGAGGATCTCGGAGAGGATCGATCGGTCGAGCCCATCAATTGTCAGGAAATGGAGTAATCGCTGCTCTTCGTCCAATTGCAGTGCTTTGTTACTCAGAGTCATCTCTCCTTACCTTGCTCATCGCCTCTGGAGCTGCGGTTGGTCTTTGCGCCGAGAATCAGCCCCAATGGCTCCGGGCCGATCAGGGTGATGTGCTGATCAGGATCGAGACTGGGATGCAGACCGGCCACATCCGGTTGTATGGGCAGCTCACGGCCACTTCGGTCGACCAGGGTGGCGAGTATGATTGACGCCGGTCGGCCATAGTCAAAGATCTCATTCAGCGCAGCTCTGATGGTGCGGCCGGTATGCAGTACATCGTCGACCAGAATAATGTGTCGATCATCCACTGGGGTAGGAAGGTCTGAAGGGTGGACTTCTGGATTCATGCCGATCCGGGTGAAATCGTCCCGGTAGAAGGAGATGTCCAGAGTGCCAAGTGGCTCATCCAATCCCAACTCCTGATGCAGACGCTCCGCCAACCATACGCCGCCGGTTCGTATGCCGATCATCAGCGGATCGGAAATCCCTTTCTCATTGATCAATGTCCAGATTTTACCCGCCATGACGTCAATCAGGGATTCCACCCCATCGGCTTGCATAAAAGTTGTGTTATTGCTCATTAAACCAGGTTTCCAATATCAGTTTGGCTGCTACTGCATCATACTCTTCGAACTGTTTGGCCCGATGTCCCAACCTGTCCCTGGCTTCAAAGGAGGTAAAGCGTTCATCTGCCAGATGCACTGTCAGGTGGAAACGACCTTCGAGTTGACGTGAAAAGCGCAACGCGGGTTGTGTGGCATCGGTTTCACTATCATCCACATCGAGTGGCAGACCAACCACCAACGCCTGAGGCTGCCACTCTTTGATCAATTGTTCAATACGCACCCAATCAGGTTTTTGATTGACTAACGTCAGGGTCTCAAGGGGGGTTGCCGTGCCGGTCAGGCTCTGGCCCACGGCCACCCCGATTTTTCGGGTGCCGAAATCGAAACCCAGCAAAGTCGCTGAGGTGTTGTTCGGATCAGGCGTGCCCGGCATCGCTGCTCAGCAGGTTCAGGTCTACACCAAGCAGGTCTGCCGCTGCCTGCCAACGCTCCTTGCTGGCGCGATTGAATATGATATCGCTTTCAGCCGGACCACTCAGCCAGGCGTTTTGTGCCAACTCGCTCTCCAGTTGACCGGCTCCCCAGCTGGCATAGCCAAGCGCCACCAGATTTTGCTCGGGACCCTTACCTGCGGCAATCGCCTCCAGGACATCCAATGATGTGGTGACACTGATCTGTGGTGTAACCCTCAGAGTGGAGGCCCACTCGGACTCGCTGTCGTGCAGAACAAACCCTCGATCACTCTGTACGGGGCCGCCGATGTAGACAGGCTGCTCCTCCACTTCCTCATTGGATATGTGGATTTGTAGCTGATCAAAAATGTCAGCCAGATGAAGCTCCATGGGGCGATTGATCACAATACCCATGGCACCACCGCTTGAGTGTTCGCAGATGTAGGTCACCGTGTGGAAAAAATTCGGATCCTCAAGCTGCGGCATCGCAATCAGAAAATGGTTGGTCAAGTTGGTATCAGGAGGCATCGTAGTTGGGTCTGTTCACTCGGATCCAATGAGTTGTTTGGCTTTAATATTAATAATAGTATCCAATCGCTGGCTGCAAGCTGCAACTGTTATTCTGCATTGAGTTTGCCACTGCGGAGAAATTGCCAGGTTCGGGTGATGTCCAGGATGTCAGTCTCTTTGCGGATTTCATTGGGGAAAGGTGAAAAAGGCGCTGCCAATCGCACGATGCGTATGGCTGAATCATCGAGAATTTTATGCCCAGACGACTGTCTGACATTGATCTCCTCGATACTACCGTCCGATTTGACCGCAACATGCAATACCAAGTTGCCATACAAACGATCTTTTTTTGCTTGGTCTGGATAGTTGAGATTGCCGATTCGCTCCACCTTTCGCCGCCAGGCATCAAGATAGGAGGCATATTTGTACTCTTTGGTGCTGGCGCTGACCACCTTGCGCTTGGGGAGTTTTGCGTAGGCCTCTGATCTTCTCTCCAGCTCAGCGGTGAGCCTGGCAATCTCCATTTTTTTGCTGTTCAACAGCTGGCTGGCAGAGGGGAGAGGTTGTCGTTCCATGTTCGCGCTATCAACTGGCGCCTGCTGCTCTGATTGTTCCACCGTCAGAGGCTGGTTCTGGTTAACCGCTTGTTGCATCGCTGGTGGTGTTTGAGCGGCCAGGGGCAGGGCTGGTGGTTCAGGGACTTGAGGCTTCTCCTGCTCACGCTTCTCGCCGCCGCCGCTTTGGCTAACCTGTGCCAAATAATCAGCTTCTTGATCCTCTTTCGGTTGTTCGGTCGGTTGCCTGACCACCACTACCTCAAGACTCTGTTGCCGAAATTCTGGTTTGCTCGGATCAACAGGTTTAAAGGAAATGCCAAGTATAACAAAGGCATGCAGCGCCGTAGCGATAAACAGACCGATGCCAAGGATGTCAGTTTGGTTTTGCGTCGAAATCATAACTTCAGTCTAGCTGCTATTGCATCCATGAGGTCTGCAGCGATGTCCAGATCGTAAAGTTTGTCGAGTTCCCGGATACAGGTTGGGCTGGTAACGTTAATTTCCGTCAGGTAGTCGCCGATCACATCCAGTCCGGCAAAAAGGATGCCTCTCGACTTGAGTTGTGGCGCCACTTGTCGAGCAATCCAGAAGTCCCGCTCAGACAGAGGCACCCCTTCACCTCGGCCACCGGCAGCCAGATTGCCCCTGGTTTCGCCCTCAGCAGGAATACGCGCCAAGGCATAGGGGACGGGTTCACCATCGATCATCAGGATGCGTTTATCACCGTCAGAGATCTCAGGGATAAAGCGTTGCGCCATGGCGAATTGGCTACCATGTTGTGTCAGGGTTTCGATAATGACTCCGAGATTGGGATCCTGTTCAGTGATGCGAAAGATCGATGCACCACCCATACCGCCAAGGGGTTTGACGATGATATCCCCATGTTGGCGATGAAACGCCCGAATCGCCTCAGCATTTCGGCTGACCAGGGTGGCGGGTGTGCATTCGGGAAAATAGGCGGTAAACAGTTTCTCATTGGCATCTCTCAAGCTGCTCGGGCGGTTGACCACCAGGCAGCCTTGCGACTCCGCCTGTTCCAGCAGATAGGTGGTGTAGATGTACTCCATGTCGAACGGGGGGTCTTTACGCATCAGAACCACATCCAACTCATGCAGAGGCATCTGCTGACGTGCACCGAACTCAAACCATTTGTCGGCATTATCCTCAACATGCAGGCGTTGTGACTCAGCCCAACAGACCCCATCCCGCAGTGACAGATCCTGCTGTTGCAGGTAGTGGATCTGCCAGCCTCGGCGTTGGGCCGCCAGCAACATGGCGAAGCTGCTGTCTTTATGAATTTTGATGGTCTCTATGGGGTCCATCACTACGCCGAGTCGAATAGTCATTAATGCACCAGGGTCCGTTGGAAATGTCAGTGCCGCATTATTTGCTGCTGGGAATTGTTAATCAAGCACCTTAAGTTTTTCAATGGTTTGCCGCTACAAAAGCTTACATGTTGTGAGGAACAGCTAAAATTGCCTGCTAAGTTAATGAATTGGGAAGTATATTCTTGAAGCGGACAGGTTGTCTTGCTATTTTGGGGGGTAGATTAGCGTAGTGTTCAAAACTGTTTGACGGTTTCTATCGGGCAGCCCGAAGCGGTGTTGATTTTGAGGCTGGAATGTTCAGCTTAGCGAAGCGCTATCTGCCTGGCTGGGCGCTACAAATCACCGATCGAATCGAACACTGCATTAGGGTTATGGATTAGACCTAAAGGGGAGGAGAGCCACTGCACATCAGATTAAATTAACCATTGCGCAGTGTTATCGACCATTGCTGATTATGAGAGAGGTGTGTTGCCATGACGGCGCTAACCACCGGTTTTGGGAAAATGACCTGCGTAAGCTTGAGATACCCGACGCTTGTTCTTTACATGATAGGTCTGCTGACCCAGTCTGCTGCTGCTGAAGAGGATGATTACATTTCGCAGATATCTGCAGAGGCGAAAAAGATTGATGCCGGATTATCAACACCGGGGCAGCAACAAAACCAGGATGGCTCAACCGATAAGAGTGCCGCTCAAATGGCCTTCGAAGAGGATTTGAAATCACGATACATGGGGAGCTACACCTTCTATAGAAAGCTCCCACAGAGGGCCAGGGAAGAGGTCTATGAAGAGTATCAAGGTGGCGCCTCAATCGATGAGATTCGACAGAAAATTATGAACCGGTTTCTAAATCAATAGCCATGGGGGCTGAATCTGGGGTTGGTAAAGATTGCTGCATGTTGTTAATGTCAGAAAACAATGTTTAGCTTATAAGGTAAAGTGATGAAGCGCTGTGTTAAGCTGATATTTCGAGTTTTGCTACTGCTACCATTTGTCGCAGTTGCCGATGAGACAGCGGATACCAAACAGGCGGATGAATTAACGGTCAAACTGTCGGCTGAAAAGCCATTCACTTATGTGATGCATGAGGGACAATCTGTCCGGGTGCAGCGAACCCAGGATCCTGAATATCAGCTCAACGGTTACTATGCCAAAACTGCGCGCAAGTGCCCGCCCTTTTGTCTGCAACCGATGCAGGTCGATCCACGGGTCGTCACCATTGGTGAAATTGAACTGTTTGATTTCATGGAAGGAGAACTGAGAGATAAAACCGGACTGTTAATTGATGCGCGCACGGCTGAGTGGTTTAATCGTGGCACGATACCCGGTTCAATCAATATTCCCTTTACCCATTTGAACAAGCCAGGTACAACGGAGATGGAAAAGGCGCTACTACGCTTCGGTGCAAGGCCAAGGGTCAATGTAGGAGCAATTTCCTTGAAACTTGAAGAGCTTGGCCTGTTAGGAGATGGAGATAAAACTGAGAAATGGGATTTCAGCAATGCCAAACAGCTGGTTCTCTGGTGTAATGGCCCTGAGTGTGGTCAATCTCCTCGGGCAATCAAGGGACTCTTAAAAGTGGGTTACCCAGCCGATAAAATAGCTTATTACCGGGGTGGTATGCAGTTGTGGCAGCTTTGGGGGCTGACCACAGTGGTACCTGGAGAGTGACTGTTCGTTATGTATATGTCCGTGACATGAGGATTTCAACGTGAGTGGTGATGAAACTGAAAAGGACATCTCTGGTGTCAGAGTCATGGTCATTGATGATAGTAAGACCATTCGGCGGACTGCCGAGAGTTTATTGAAAAAGGCTGGCTGTGAAGTATCCACGGCAACCGATGGTTTTGAGGCATTGGCGATGATCGCCGACCATCACCCGGAAGTGATATTTGTCGATATCATGATGCCGCGTCTTGATGGTTATCAGACCTGTGCCCTGATCAAACACAATGACGTGTATAAGAATATACCGGTGATTATGTTGTCGAGTAAGGATGGTCTATTCGATCGGGCTAGGGGCAGGATTGTGGGTTCGGAACAATACCTGACCAAGCCGTTCACAAAGGATGAACTGTTAGGCGCAATTCGTCGATATGTAAATACTGCTGCTTAGCAACTACCGAAGTATAGGGTATTAAGCGGTGCGATTTGGTTTGGGATGGCGGCAATCTGTAAGGATGTCGTGTTGTTTTAAAGACATTCAAGGGTCAGCCGATAAGGACTAGAACCAACGGGCAGAGAGATTCGATGATCAAAAATATATTTCGCAAGGGTAGCGAGCAGGAAGAAGAAAGCAATCATCCGGTTAGCGGAGAGGCTAAGGGCAGGATTCTTGTGGTCGATGATTCGCCCACTGAAGTCGTTGTTTTCAAAAAAATTCTCACTAAACAAGGTTACCAGATTCTGATCGCCAGTGATGGCCAGGAAGGGGTAGAGATAGCAAAAAAGGAGTTGCCAGACTTGATTCTCATGGATGTGGTGATGCCGGTGTTGAATGGCTTTCAGGCAACCAGGCAACTGAAGAACAATGAATCGACAGCCAATATTCCTGTGATCATGGTGACCACCAAAGATCAGCAGACTGACATCAACTGGGGAATGCGCCAGGGCGCCAATGAATACATGGTGAAACCGGTCGCTCCCGCAGAGCTTCTTAACAAGATCAAGGCACTGATCAATGCCTGACGACGCCACGCAACAGCGCGTTATAGAGTCACCACAGGACGTAGTCCAGCTACTTGCTAATCTTGAGCAACGTAGTCGGGATAATGCGAAAGGCTTGCCCCAGCAGGAACTGATTCAGAGTTACTGGGAAGGGGTGATGTTCTATGTGGGCGAAAACCGCTTTATTGCACCACTGAGCAGTGTCAAAGAGATCCTCAACTACCCCTCGGCATTGACACCGGTACCCGGGTCAAAGCCTTGGATGATGGGTGTGGCGAATGTCCGCGGTACCCTGATTCCAGTAATCGATCTTCAACTCTTTCTTATCGGCGAGAAGACTCGGCGTAGCCGCCGGAGTCGGGTGCTGGTGTTCACCATGGGAAGCGGTTTGAGCGGCGTATTGGTGGGCGAGATGGTCGGTATGCGGCACTTCACCAGAGAGACGGCAAAAGAAGTGCAGTTGGCTGACGAAAATTTTTCAAAATATGTTCAGTTTGAGTTCGACCAGGATGGTATGGCATGGCCGGTTTTCAGTTTGCAGGCGCTGGCTGATGATCCGGTCTTTCAGATTGCAGCGACCTGACGCCATGAGCGTCACTGAACTTTAGGATTTGGGCTTAAGCTTTCGGGAGAAAGAAGAATGAAAGGCAAACGCGTGGGTGGTACTCTGCCCTCAAATAAGGTCATCACCATTTTGGCTGTTTTGGTGCTCGTGTCTCTAATCCTGGCACTTGTGACCTTCTTGCACACAACCCAGCGGGAGTCCTATGACGAACAGTATCTAATTCGTGCGGCGGAACAGCAGGTTCTCTCACAGCGTATTGCAAAATACGCACTGTCAGCAGCCCGCGGTGAACTTGAATCATTCAGACCACTGCAGAAAAGCCGTGATCGATTTGAGAATATCATGTGGGAGCTGAAGAATGGTGGCGGCGCTGACAGCGATCTTCCTGGGTCCCCGGATGAAGTCAATAGCGAATTAAGTGATCTTGAGAACAAATGGTTGGCGCTGCGCAGTAACATCGATGAAATTCTCAAAGCGCAGGAGAATATCCTGGCAATCGATGAATTCTCCGCGATAATCTCTGAGTTCGTTCCCCAACTTCAGGAGCTGTCGGAAGAGTTGTCCGAAGTGCTGATCAATAGCAATGCACCCAGACGTCAGGTCTATATCGCCACTGAGCAGGAGATGTTGATTCAACGTATCAACTCGAATGTTAATCAGGTTCTGGCTGGGGGACAAAAAACAGCCGCAGCCATCGATCAGTTCAGTCGAGATGCTGATCTGTTTGGGCGTGTCCTTGAAGGTTTGAAAACCGGCGACAGGGATATGGGCATCGATAAGGTCAAAGACAAAATCGCCTCCCAGCGTCTGGATGATGTGGCTACCCTGTTTACCACCATTCAGGATAACGCCACCGAAATTATTCAAAACATCCCGGATGTACTACCTGCTCTGGAGGCGGCCTCTGTGGTCAGCCCCTCTTCTGATAAGGTCAGTGAAGCGGCTGAAAACCTGATCGCAGCCTTTGGTAAAGAGCCTGGTCGTTTCTCCTTACTTGGCATTAAAGCGGGTCCCATCATGATCGCCGTATTCGGCGGCACAGCAGCGATCTTCCTGGTGCTACTTGGTATGCAGCTGGTTGTCGACGCACAACGTCGTGAGTTGGCGAGTAAGCAGCAGAATGAGAACAACCAGAAGGCGATCCTGCAACTGCTCGATGAGATGGGTGACTTGGCGGATGGTGACCTCACCGTGACCGCCAGTGTAACCGAAGACATTACCGGCGCGATTGCCGACTCGATCAACTACGCAATCGAGGCGCTTCGTGAACTGGTTACCACCATCAACCAAACTTCCGATCAGGTCTCCAGCGCAACCCAAGAGAGTCGGGCAACGGCGATGCATCTGGCCGAAGCGAGTGAGCATCAGGCGGAACAGATCACCCTGGCGAACGGTGCCATCGGTGAGATGACCGGTGCGATCGATCAAATGTCCCAGGATGCGACAGAGTCGGCAGAAGTTGCCAAGCGTTCGGTAGAGATTGCTAATACCGGCGCCGAGACAGTACGAAACACCATCACCGGTATGGATAACATCCGTGAGCAGATTCAAGAGACCTCGAAACGAATCAAGCGACTTGGTGAGAGTTCTCAGGAGATCGGTGACATCGTTGAGCTGATCGACGATATCGCCGACCAAACCAATATTCTGGCGCTGAACGCGGCCATGCAGGCGGCGATGGCGGGTGAAGCGGGACGCGGTTTCGCGGTGGTTGCGGACGAAGTACAGCGTCTCGCAGAGCGCTCAATCAATGCCACCAAACAGATCGAAGCACTGGTAAAAACCATTCAGGCGGATACCAACGAAGCGGTGACCTCCATGGAGGCCAGTACATCGGGTGTGGTAAAAGGGGCGAAACTTGCGGAAGATGCGGGTGAAGCGCTGAAAGAGATTGAAAGCGTATCTCAATACATCGCCGACCTAACCAATAAGATTGCCACATCGGCCCAGACCCAGTCAGAACAGGCCGTCAACGTGAAAGACACCATGAGTGTCATTCAGGAGATCACCAACCAGACCTCTGAGGGTACGCATCAGACAGCGAACTCCATCGGCGCATTGGCCGATCTATCGGATCAATTGCAAAAATCGGTTGCCGGTTTCCGTCTGCCTGCCTGATCACTCGATGACAACCCATTGGGTGTGATGAGAAGCATGATGGATAGCACAAGCGGTTCCCAGACAGGAGTGCAACGCAGATGAGTAATGCGAAAGACTTTGGCGCCCTGAATTGGGTTAAGGACGAACTGGATGTCACGATTCGTCATGCGCGCCAAGCGCTGGAAGCCTATGTTGAGACACCCGGCGAAAATGAGTTGCTAGCGACTTGCGGTGATCATCTGCATCAGATTGCCCGGGTACTACAGATGGTACAGGTCTATGGCCCCAGTATGCTCGCCGAAGAGATGGAGCTGGTGGTACGAGACATGTCGGACGGTAACGTCAGACAGGAGGAAGATGCGGCCGAAGCTTTGATGTTGGCGCTGATTCAGCTACCTGACTATCTGGAAAAACTGCAGGGTGGTGATGCGGATGTTCCGCTGATCATATTGCCGCTGCTCAATGATCTGCGGGCCGTACGGGATGCGCCTCTACTCTCAGAAGCCGCGCTGTTCAAACCGGAAGTCGACACAGAATCCAAAGCTGATGAGATCAACGACAAGCTTCCTGAGCTGGTTAAACAGGTCAGACAGAAATTCCATCTGGGACTGTTGAGCTGGTATCGCAAACGGGACACTTTGCACGGTTGGCCTCTGCTGAGGGATGTTTTCTCGACCATCCATAACAACGCGGGCACTGAGTCGGTGCAGCATCTGTTCTGGGTGGCAGAGGGCCTGATGTATGGATTGATTGACAATACCATCGCACCTGGAATTGCGGTAAAACAACTCTTTAGCCGCCTTGACCGTAAGATGAAATTGATCATCGACAAGGGTGAACAGTCTTTCATCGATGAGCCTCCTGCGGCACTATTGAAAAATCTGCTCTATTACATTGCCAGAGCGAACTCACAAAATCCGGTCATTCAAGAGATTAAGCAGGCCTACAATCTTGATGCGGTGATGCCTTCTGAAGATCAGCTCAACCAGGGCCGACTCGGCTTGACAGGCTCGAATGCGGAACTGGCCGAATCGATCAAAGATGCGGTCAGCAGTGAGCTGACCCGAATCAAAGATATTCTCGATCTTTTCATGCGTGATGAGAAAGCCGACATGGAGATGCTGAGTGTCAGGGTGCTCTGCGATCCCGGCTCAATCGACAGGCGGACAAGGTAAAGACCTTCGTCGAACAGGGTGTTCTGCCTGAAGAGTTCGAACTGATGGAGATGGCTGGGGATATCCTTTATGTGGAATCCTCATTGAGCACCCTGCATACCTTTCAGCCCGGTGCCGCGGAAGCCATTGATGACAATACCTTGGGAGATAGTCTACCTGAAGGCGAATATCAGAATCTGATCAAGCAGACTGTGCGCGAAGCCAAGGTTGAGATCGCCAGGGCAAAAGAGACCATCATCGGCTTTACTGAAGCAACCGATGATTCCTCTGTACTGGAGTCAGTACGGCAGGGTTTTCGTCGTGTTCAAGGCGCACTGCAGATGCTCAATCTGAAGGAAGCCGCCGAATTGATGGCGCAAACCGGTGGCGTCATCAAAAACCAATTGATCGAAATCAGCGCGCCACCTAGCCGGCAACAGCTGAACTCACTGGCTGATGTGGTCAGTAGTATCGAATACTATCTGGAGACGCTGGTGGACGGTGCCGGTGACCGTCGGGAGATTCTGGCGATTGCGCAAGCCTCGCTGAATGATCTGATGAGCGAAGGCGGCGCTGAAGTCAACGAATATGTCGAGCCGGTCGAGCCCATTAGTCTGGATGAATCCGCCGACCATGCAGAAGGTTATGACCTTGAAGAGGAGGAGGTCTCCGATCTGGAGTTTGGTGTCAGCAGTCTGCAGATCGAGCCGCCCCAACCGGAAGTCGAAATCCTCGCGTCTGAAGAAGAGACGGCTGCGCCAGAGGCAGGACCCGAACAGATCGCTGAAGTTGAGCCTGAAGCTAAGACAGTCAAGGAAGAAGCGATTGAGATCGCTGCGGCTGATAAGCCGATGCTGGAAGATATCGATCCGGAAATCCTTGAAATTTTCATCGAAGAAGCCAGAGAAGAGCTTGAGGCCATTCAGACCTACCTGCCTCGTTGGCAACACGATCAATCTGATAAGGATTCACTGGCCGTATTCCGTCGTTCATTCCATACCTTGAAAGGCAGTGGTCGACTTGTTGGCGCCAAAATAATCGGTGAGCTTGCCTGGTCAGTGGAGAACATGCTGAATCGGCTGATCGATGAGACGATCAAAGTCTCACCTGAAATGATGGAACTGCTCAATCAGGTGACAGAGGCCCTCCCAATACTGATCGACTCCCAAGAACAGGGCACAAGCCCGGCCGTGGATGTAGAGCTGCTACAGAGTCATGCTCATGCGCTCGCTGAAGGGCGTGCTATTGAGCCGGCAGCAGAACCAGAGCTGGAGATAGAAGAACGATTTGAACTTGAAGAAGACGAACTGTCCGCATTTGTTGAAAGTCAATCTCAGCAAGCAGAGCCTCCACCCGCTGAGTCGGCTGAAGCTGAAGAAATAGAGATCTATGAACTTGAAGAGATTGAGGATGTATCTCCCGACCAATCTGAAGTTCAACCTGAGGCGTTAGAGATATCCGAGGATGTGGTCAGTGACGATGAGGTCGCCGCCCTTGGAAAAGCGATGCTTGAAGGGGTGTCCAGCGCAGATGCTGATGACGACTTTAGCGATTCGGATCTGGAAATCGAGATCGATACCGAACTGCTTGAAGTCTTTGCCGAAGAGTCAGAGGAGCATCTGCAAGAGATCGAGATCTTCCTCAAGCAAGCCAAAGGCGCCACGCCACCCATGGTTGTGCCTGAAGAGGTTGTCAGGGCTTGTCATACCCTGCATGGCAGCGCGCACATGGCGGGCATCACACCCATTGCGATGCTGAGCGAGGCGATGGAGGACTACGTCAGAGCTGTTCATGACAACCAGATATCGGCCGATGCAAAAGTGGTTGACCTGGTGGATGGCAGTGTTGGCTATATACGTCAACTGTTGAAATGGCTACCAGACGATGCCCTGCCTGAACCGAACGTTGAGACCTTTTTGCAAGGGTTTAGTGATGCATTAGCTGAAATTGAGTCTAGTGAAGCGGCGGAACCGCTAATCCCGGAAGAGGCAGAAGCCGAGCAACCGATCGATTCTCTTGAGATGGATGAGCAGATCCAGAGAGAGGCCATTGAAGAGATTGGTCTGGCTGATGAAGAGTCAATCGAGCTGACTTCTGATTTGATCCTGGAGGAGCTGCAGACAAGTGAGCTCGACTCGACTTCATTTGATGAAGAGAGTCAGGAGTCTGGCTTTCATGAAAGTGTCAGCTACCTGCAGAATACAGACTATTTCGATGTGGAAGGCGATGAAGAGCTGTTGGAGATCTTCATTGAAGAGGGGCGTGAGTTACTCGAAGCCCTGGAGCAGGGTTATAACGATTGGCAAGAGTTGCCGAATGATGAGTCTGTAGCCGATGGCATAAAGCGGACACTCCATACCTTGAAGGGGAGCTCCCGGCTGGCCGGAGTCAATCCCATTGGAGATCTTAGTCATGCCCTGGAAGACCTTTTCGAAAAGCTGCTGATCAATGGTGTCAAACCCGACATGCGTCTGCAGGATCTGGTTCGGCAGGCCTTCGATTTTCTTGCCACCCAGGTTGAAGATGCGGCGACCGATAGGCGGGTGCCGGTTTCAACGCAGCTACTTACCGATCTGGAAAATCCGTTTGCGCCCGCACAACCCAGCGAGCCGGAAGCGATCCACGACGAGGCGCTTGAAGCCGAGTTGCAACTTGCGGATGAGGCCTTCCCGGATGTTGAGCTAGAGACAGAACAGGATGATCAGAAAGGCGATGATTCAATCCAGGAGCTTGAGCTGCAGAGTGCCCTGGAAGAGGTAGAAGAGGGTCTGTCTGAATTGGAAGCGGCTGAAGAGCTTGATCCGAGCAGCTACTACGCAGAACCCATGAGTTTTCTTAGTGAACGGGAGCTGTTCGAAGTCACTGAAGATCGCGAATTGGTTGAGATCTTCGTAGAAGAGTCGAAAGAGCTCCTCGAAACGCTGGAAGCCCATTTCCAGAAATGGTCTGATGAACCTTCGGATCATCAACACCTGGATGCCATACTGCGAGCACTGCATACCGTAAAAGGCAGCTCCCGTTTGGCTGGTATCGAACCGGTTGGCGATCTCAGTCATGCCATGGAATCACTGCTTAACGGGGTTATCAGAGGCCACATACCGGCCGATGAGCCGGTGATGGGCCTGTCCCGCGCCACGCTCGATTTGCTCGCCACGCAAAC
The DNA here is from genome assembly GCA_037382205.1 of Candidatus Thiodiazotropha sp. Taxonomy (GTDB): domain Bacteria; phylum Pseudomonadota; class Gammaproteobacteria; order Chromatiales; family Chromatiaceae; genus Thiodiazotropha. Next base: position 10,690 of record JARRQD010000003.1, on the reverse strand, counting down.
CGATGAGGCAGAGACATCGAATCAGGTGCACAGAGCCGACTCACTGATCGATGAGATCCAATCGCTGATTGAAAAAGGCAGTGAGCAAGAGGATACGGTCGAAGATCTGATCGATCCTGATCTCAAGGAAGAGCTTGAAGAGCTTGAGCAGCAACCAACTGCAGCGGAACAAGAAACCGAATCTGAGAAGATTGCTGCAGATCTGCAAGAGATTCAGATCGATACTTCCGAACTGGAGATCGATAGTGCCTCTGAGGGATCACTGCTGCAATCCGATGACTCCTTCCTCGCCATGCATGATGAGGATCTGCTGGATGTGGGAGAAGATGAAGAGCTGATACAGATCTTCATCGAAGAGGCCAAGGAGTTTATGGAGCAGGTGGAAGCGCGCTTCCAACACTGGCTCGATGAGCTTGATGACAGGGATGCCATTGATGGAATACAGCGTAATCTGCATACCCTGAAAGGTAGTGCCCGACTCGCCGGAATCGTGCCGATCGGCGATTTGAGTCATGCGGTTGAATCAGTGATGACCTCCGTGGCGGAAGGTGAGATTGATCCGATCGAAACGGTTACCGAAACCCTGCGTCACAGCATTGACCACCTGGCTTTTCAGGTCGATACCATCGCCAAGCTTGGCAAGGTGCCGGCGTCCGAAGTACAGGTCGAACAACTGCATAACCTGCTGGGTGGGGAGATGACATCCGTCCATGACGACATGGTAGAGACCATCCAGGAGGTCGCAGAAAGCAGTCAGTTAGAAGAACCGGAACAAGAGCCCAAGAGCGCCAAGGTTCTGCCGTTCAATGAAGAGATCGCCAAGCTGCTCGATCCGCAGCAAGCCGAGGAAAAAGAGAAAGCCGGTTTCAAACCCAACAAAGAGCAGGTTCGAGTCAATGCGGATCTGATGGATCGGCTGGTCAACCATGCGGGTGAGGTGAGTATCTATCGCGCCCGCCTGGAGCAGCAGAACAGTGTGCTGGGGTTCAACCTCTCCGAGCTTGAACAGACCGTCTCCCGTCTCTACACCCAGTTGCGTAACCTGGAGATCGAAACAGAAGCGCAGATACTCTATCGCTGGGAGCGGGATAACGAACAAGAGGATGAAAACAAGACCGAGTTTGATCCCCTGGAGCTGGATCGTTTCTCCACCATGCAGCAACTCTCCCGAGCGCTGGTGGAAACGGTCAATGATCTGGGCAACATCAATGAGTCGCTGCGAGATCTGCAGCGTGAAACCGATACCCTGTTGCTACAGCAGTCCAGAATATCCACCGATCTGCAGGATGGTCTGCTGCGTACCCGAATGGTGCCCTTCGCCACCCTGGTTCCCAGGATGCAACGCCTTGTCAGGCAGACTGCTGGGCAGCTGAATAAGAAAGCCAACCTGGAGTGTTTCGGCATCGAGGGTGAATTGGATCGCAGTATCCTTAACCGGATGGTGCCGGTACTGGAGCATCTGCTGCGGAACTCGGTTTCTCACGGTATCGAATCCCCAGAACAACGGCTTGCCGATGGCAAGCAGGGAACCGGTCGGATCTCCCTCTATCTCGACCGGGAGGCCACCGATGTCTTGATCACCCTCTCCGATGACGGAAAAGGTCTGGATATCGAAGCGATTCGCAAACGGGCGATTGAACAGGGCATGATCAATGCCAATGCTGAGATCAGCGATGACGATCTGATTCAGTGCGTGCTGCTGCCTGGCTTCAGTACCGCCAAAGAGGTTACCCAAATTTCCGGCCGAGGTGTCGGACTCGATGTGGTGACCAGTGAGGTAAAACAGCTCGGCGGCTCCCTGGAGATCGATTCTCAACCCGGTCGGGGCACCAGTTTTATTATTCGCCTGCCCCTGACTTTGGCGATAACCGATGCCCTGCTGATCCGTGTGGGTGAAGAGATCTATGCCATTCCTCACGGCAGCATCAGCGGCGTGGTGAGAATCCGTCGGGATGAGATACAGCGTTGTTATGACGGTGAGCAGGAAGGATTCGAATATGGTGGTAAGCAATATAAAGTGAATTACCTTGGCCGCATGATGGGTGTGGCACAGAATGAGATCCATGAAGGCAGCCGTTGGCTGCCCCTACTGCTGCTGCAAACCGGTGAGCATCAGGTGGCACTGCAGGTCGACGACCTGCTGGGTAGCCGTCAGGTGGTTGTAAAAACACTGGGTAAACAGGTTGGCAGTGTACGCTGGATTACCGGCGGCACCATCCTCGCTGATGGTCGTGTCGCGCTGATCCTCGATCTGGCGGCCCTGGTGCGTATGGATGCAACCCATGCTGCGCCGATCAGGAAACCTGAGGTTGATCAGAAAAAACTGGAAGAGCGGCTGCGGGTGATGGTAGTGGACGACTCGATCACAGTACGCAAAGTGACCAGTCGTCTATTGGAACGCCATGATATGGAAGTGGTGACCGCAAAGGATGGTGTCGAAGCGGTGGCCCTGCTTCAGGAACAGGTACCAGATATCATGTTGCTCGATATTGAGATGCCGCGCATGGATGGCTTTGAGCTGGCGCGACATATCAACAACTCAGTGGACTATTACGGATTGCCGATCATCATGATCTCATCAAGGGTAGGTGATAAACACCGGCAGCGGGCGATGGATCTAGGTGTCAAACGTTGTCTTGGTAAGCCCTATCAGGAGAGTGAGTTGCTGGAGAACATCAACGAAGTTCTGACGGAAAATAGACAATGAGCCAAGCAGTCGTCAAACAGGTCAGAAGCGTCCTCATTCCCCTGCATGAGCGGCAGATTCTGTTACCCAATGCCTCAGTGGCCGAGGTAATGAGCTACCAACAGCCTGAATATGCCGGAGATGAGCTGCCCGAATGGTTTCTCGGGCATCTGGCCTGGCGAGGGGTGATGATCCCCGTCGTCTCCTATGAAGGCATGTTAGGGGAAGAGATCGTTGAACCCGGTTACCGGGGCAGGATACTGATTCTCAATGCACTCGGTGAACATGACCGATTGTCCCATATCGGCATGGCGGTTCATGCCATACCATCGCTGGTCAGAGTCAGTGCCGACAATGTGGTGCCGATCAATCCCGAGGAAACAGACTCACAGCCGCTGGTCAGACAGCAAGTTGAGCTCGATATGAGTCCGGCGGTGATTCCCGATATGGATGAGATTGAGCGACAAGTGCTCTCTGTGATCGAAGCTCTGTAGAGCCCGATAAAATCCCCTTTTAATCTGGTTTCTGGCGAAATGCTGGTGTATGTTGGGCGCGATTCATGCTTAGTCTTACTGAGTTGAAATCATTGCTGTAACGGCTCAATTCAATCCAGGCTACCTCACTTGACACTGCTCAACCACTATCAGCAGCAACTAAAGCTCAACGGCTACCAGCGGGATGCCCATCAGGAGCAGGTGCTGGTTGCTTTTGATCGTCTGGCTGAAGCGCTGCAACAGCCTAGAAAGAGAAAAAGATGGTTGTGGAAAGAAGCGCCTGACGTGATACCCGGTGTCTACCTTTGGGGCGGGGTAGGACGGGGTAAAACCTGGTTGATGGATCTGTTTCATCAGCAGCATCAACAACTGGGTATTGAGCGCCACCACTTCCACAGTTTTATGCGCTATATCCACCAGCAGTTGACTGAACATGCTGGCGACAAAGATCCGATACTGCTGATTGCCAATGAGATGGCCGCACGCATGCGGGTACTCTGCCTGGATGAATTTAACGTCATCGATATCGGCGATGCCATGCTGATGCGTGTCCTGTTGGAAAGTTTGCGCAAAGCGGGCATCGTCCTGGTGACCACATCGAATCAACCCCCTGACAGACTCTACTTGAATGGCTTGCAGCGCGCACAATTTCTACCAGCAATCGAGCTACTGAAGAGTGACAATCAAGTCCTGGAGCTAGCCGGTGACAAGGATTATCGTATGCAGTTGTTTGAGGCTTCTTCGGTCTATCACACACCATTAAGTGAGCAAGCGATGATCAATCTGAGCCAAGAGTTCGATCGTCTGGTAAGTGGCGATGTTGAAGAGACTGGAAGATTTGAAGTGCCGGGTAGGGCCGTACGCTTCGTCAAGCGAGGTGGTGGCGTCATCTGGTGTGACTTCAATGCCCTTTGCGGCCCCCCCAGATGGCAGAACGACTATCTGGAGCTGGCACGCAGCCACCATACCGTATTTATCTCGGATATCCCCAAACTGGACGGCACCTTGGATGACCAAAGTCGGCGTTTCATCAATCTGATCGATGTGTTTTACGACAGAAAAGTCAAAGTGGTGATCAGTGCGGATGCAGAACCCGATAATCTGTATCGTGGCAACCGACTGGCATTTGAGTTCAAGCGCGCAGCAAGTCGTTTGAAAGAGATGCAATCCATCGCCTATCTGGAGGTGCCTCATGAAGGTTGAGCGTAAAAATTTAGTTTTAATAAATCCAGTCCGTAAATGAACGCTAAGAAGAGTAAGTAAGCCGATTTTAGTGTTTTAAAAAAGTAAGAAATAAAAATGGAATATTTGATATCGACAGATAAGTCAAAAATTAATGTGGACGCAGTACACGACTATTTATGCAACCAATCTTATTGGGCTAAAGGTCGCAGTAAAGAGAGGGTAGAAAAGTCTATTGAAAACTCAATATGTTTTGGCATGTATGATACCAATGAAATTATGTTGGGTTTCGCAAGAGTAGTTACTGATCATGTTGTGTTTGCCTATTTAATGGATCTCTTTATTTTTGAAAAATACCAAGGAAAAGGGCTTGGAAAGAGGTTGGTGAAACACATAATTGAGCATCCAGACCTACAAGTGCGGTTATGGTTTTTAGCGACGGCTTCTGCTCATGAATTATATAAGAAATATGGGTTTACAGCCTTAGATGACCCGAATAGATACATGTTTAAGAGGGATGAAAATTACTGTTAACAAGGAGGCTATTTGGATATATAGGTTCTTAGAGATGGAATCGTTTCAAAATGTGATAAGTAACACAAGATACGTCATGATTGCGGGAGATCCCATGGGATTTGAAGGAAGGGTAAGGCAAGTCGAACTGCCACAAACGGGAAGGGAGCCTGATGGGTACTGGGAAGTCGGAACACCTCATAGTACTTGGCGGCGGTAGGAGTGTCACATCCTGCACAGTTCGGAGCCTGGTACGTAATGCCGGTTTGGAGAGTGGCATCTTGAACACTTCCTCAATCTTTTTTGAACATCCCATTAAAACCATAGAGTAGTGGCTAGGTGAAATATTCGGTTTCACACTCTTACTGTTTCGCCGTTGCGCTGGGATACCAAATGATGCTAAATGAGAGCTGGCGCGAACGGCACTGGTAAGCAGAGTAACGGGAAGTCATGCTGTCTTGGCCTGTTGGAAGAGATAGGGCCATCCACACCTTAATATGTTGGAAGTCCAGCACACTCTCCTGTTTTACTTTGGATTCTTTTGACTGGCTGTTTTCGGGTTCGCTGAATCGGCTTATCCCAAAAATAGGCCGAGTAAGTGATGCTTGTTATATCTTCGTTGAATCATAACGGAAGGCTAATATGGAACATAGACTCTTTATTAAAATCAACCTCTGGTTTTGTTTCCTCGTATTTGCGGCGGCCGGCTGCGCATACGCTGATGTCCCGGCCCTGACGGTCAATGGCAACCAAATTTTAAGCGGCGGCCAAGCGAAAAGTTTTGCCGGAAATAGTTTCTTTTGGAGCAACACGGGCTGGGGCCAGGAGAAAATGTACAATGCCGGTGTTGTGGAATGGCTCAAGAATGATTGGAAAAGCTCCATCGTACGTGTTGCCTTGGGCGCTGATGAAAGTGGCTCTTATCTTGAAGATCCCGAGGGGAATGTTGCTCGAATCGAGGCGGTGGTGGATGCCGCCATTGCCAATGACTTGTATGTGATCATCGATTTCCACTCGCATCATGCAGAAGATAAGAGAGCTGAGGCGATCGCATTCTTCGAACGAATGGCGCAAAAATATGGTTCTTATAACAATGTGATTTATGAGCTCTATAACGAACCATTGCAGATCAGCTGGAGTCAAGTCATCAAGCCCTATGCCGAGGCGGTGATATCCGCTATTCGCTCCATCGATCCCGACAATCTGATTATTGTGGGCACTCCGACCTGGTCGCAGGATGTCGATGTGGCCTCCCAGGATCCGATCATGGGAACAAACATTGCCTACACTCTGCACTTTTATGCCGGCACCCATGGACAGAGTCTCCGCGATAAGGCGCTGACGGCCATGAACAATGGCATTGCCCTGATGGTAACAGAGTGGGGTTCCGTGAATGCCAGCGGCGACGGTGCTGTTGCCGAAGCCGCCAGTAATGAATGGATGGCGTTTTTAAAGCAGCACAATCTCACCCACCTCAATTGGGCGGTGAGTGATAAAAACGAAGGCGCCTCGATCATAAAGTCTGGTGCGAACCCCTCTGGAGGCTGGTCGGCATCTGATCTGACCCCGTCAGGCGCTTATGTGAAAAGGGTGATTTCGAACTGGGGTACGGCCGATGATGGTTCCGATGATGGTTCCGATGATGGTTCCGACGACTCAACTGGCGATACGGATACGCCTGTTGAAGGCAATGCGTCCTGCGAGCATCAAATCGTTAATGCTTGGCCGGGTGGTTTTCAGGGAGTGGTTCGGATTACCAACAACTCTGTCAACACCATCAATGGCTGGAATGTGAGCTGGTCATATCAAGATGGCACTACGATCAGCAGCAGCTGGTGTACGGAGTTGAATTTCAATGGTAGCTATACCGCCAGCAATCTGGGCTGGAACGGCACCATTGCTCCATCGCAAAGCGTGGAATTCGGCTTTATTGGTCAGGGCGGAGGAAATGCCTCTCCTGTAACCGGCGCTGTTTGTGACGGCCGTTAGTCAGAATGTTCATCCGGGAACGCGATGATCACGCCGGGCCCGTCGTTCAGATGCGGATTTTCGATTGAGTCAATCCTTGAGTCCGTAAAGGGCGCATTGCTGTGCCACCCCTCAATATAAACCAAGCGATTGGCGATTGAGAAAATACCGCAGCTGGACAGCGGCGCATGTGGCGTGGGGTTTGTCAATATCGAGCATTACCGCTGCGCCAATGCCCGCAACAAGGGAGGCTAGTGTAGTGTCCTACACAAATCATACATTTAGACGAGGCCTATCCCGGACAAAGTCGAGCTGGATTAGATATGACAACTGAACTATAAGTCAGTACATTTCATGTAGGCTGAAATTTCTAGCTTAGAATTTGGCAAATTTGAATTTTAAATTAGGAGTGTTGAAAAAGCATGCTGACACGGGTGTATGATAAGGCTGAGGAGCCGGATGCGGTAGATACGCAGGTCCGGTCTGTGTTGAGGGCTCTGGCTGACTGGTGGTCCTACCACATCGTCGCATGACAGAATGGGTCAGCGAAGAAAAATAAAATGTTATTTCGTTGCCAGACGACACATCGAGCTCTACATCGGATACCTGCCAAGGGGTTTTGATACCCAGTATTTTGGCGTATAGGTCTTTATCTCTCATGGTGCATTTCGTTAACCTACCCACCTGATTTTGGGAAGAGTCAGAAAAATGAAAAACATACTAATCTTATTGCTCATGGTTGTAATTGCTGGTTGTACGTCTATGAATACCCCATCATCAACCCTTATCGACTCTGTCCCTGTAGTTAACGTTGGCGAATTAAATGATGTACCTGAAGATTACATTGTATTGATACCGGCCGGTAACGAATTCCCTATGGTGTTTTCTGTTAAAGGTTCAATCTTTAATCGCAATGTTTCTTCAACAGTAATGACAAGTGTCAAACAAGATATTTATTTATATAAATATTGGGCAAGTTTAGATGGCAAGCACTGGGTGAATTCCCATAAACTAATGAGTGTAGAACCGTCTGGTGGGTTTGATAAATCAGGCGGTAAACTAGAAGTTAAAATAAATCTTGTAGAGTAAACTCGACTCCACAAAGCGGCGGGAATTTGTCTTGGTTTTGCTACCGGTATTGCGGGTATTAGTTCAATCATATGCAAATCATAAAGATGGAAATTCCTGCTAGCACTTCATTCTTGTCATCGCTTCATGGACTTAAGTCCCACCGTGACAATATTAGCATTCATGTAACAAATGCAAAATGAAACTGAATAGAGAAAATATACCAAATCTAGCATATGATGAACTGATTTGTCATATCCGTTCATCATGGGAACAAGATAAGAAAGAAGAATACAAAGGTCTAGGACAAGCATTAAAGGATGAACTGGCTAGTAGAGAGCCGACAGTTAACTATACCTGTCCGAAATGCAGCCATAATGAATACAAAGAAAATCAAATACGATCATCAGGTGGTGGTTTTAGTGCGTTGTTTGATATCCAAACGGAAAAGTATCGTGTAATTACATGCCAAAGGTGTAATTATTCTGAATTTTTTGAAAGCAATGTCAGTATTAGTCAACAGGTACTTGATTGGCTTGTTGGTTCATAAAGGAAGTAAGCTAGCCATTAAAGTGGGCAAGCCGCTGTCTGCAATGCTATACAAACCGTTTAACTAAACCGATAAATACAAGAAGGAGTATTCATGTCCCTCATAGCAAAAACGCCAAAACCGCCTTATTTCGCAGTAATTTTTTCTTCCCACCGGACTGAGGGTGATAATGGTTATGGTGAAATGGCCAGAAAGATGGTTTCGTTGGCCTCAAAACAACCCGGATTTCTCGGGGTAGAGTCAGCAAGAGATGACATGGGTATAACCGTGTCTTACTGGACGGATATTGAATCCATAATAAATTGGAAAGCAAATTTACAGCATCAAGAGGCACAAAAACTTGGTCGTGAGAAATGGTATTCAACATTTAAAATAAGAATTAGCCGGGTAGAACGCGAATATGGCATTTAGTAGGTGCATCGTATACGCTCAACGTAATAACATATCACAATCCATTTATTTGTCACCAATCAACTAACCTAAGTTAGCTAGAAGACTGCTTTGTTACCAATTTGTTGAGATTTTGACTAAAATCTTTTTTAAAATTAGGATGATTAGAGTTTGAAACTAAAAAAATAGACGTAGTCGATATCGGTCAGTACCGATCGGTTTGAGGATTGAAAACTAACACCCAGCCAAGCTAACAACTGTCGACATGCCGTGAGAATATTTGTTTTGCTGTAGCCTAATTTCTTACAGGCTATAAGGTAAGCGCCAAGGAATCGACATCTATCCATTCCGCGCGCGCCTGACTCACAATATCTCCTGTCATATTCAACAGGAGATATCCCATGCTCAGAAAATCCGCCACACCAGCTCTATACCAACAATGGCGTCAACATATTCATCAATCGACGCCGGGACAAGATCAAATTGTCGTTCTGAGAAGACAACGGTTGTGCTCTACTACAAGAGCCTAGCTGAGGAGAAATTTCGTTGGCCAAAAGCAGAAGACCAAGTGATGTCTTTACCCGGAGTACAGATCAATTGGTTGTTGAGTGGGTATGACAACAGTCTAATGGAGGGGCATAAAAAACTGCACTATGAATCGCTTTTTTAGGCGAAATTCGCGCTGTGATTTGATAGGCTATGAGTTATGCAAACGGCCTCTCACACAGCGCCAAATTCCTCTCAAATCGATACCATTGAGGTATCGGATTTGCTCAGACTCCTTGAGCAAAAAGATCAATTCATAGAGCAACAGAAGCTGCTCAAGTTGATGCAAGAGAAGCTACGGCTGGCGCGACAGAAACGTTTTGGCGCCAGCAGTGAGAAACTGCCATTCCAGAGTGATTTCTTTGATGAAGCAGAACTGGAAGTTGCCCTGGGAGATCTTGAGCAGCAGATCCAGGAACAGGAAAAGTCTAAATCCAAACGTAAGCCCCGCGAAAGGGTTCTCTAACAAACTGCAGCGCGTTCGTGTTGAGCTCCCGCTGAGTGAGGAAGAGAAGGCAGGAGCCAGTCAAACCTTTTTTGCCAAGGTCAAGGAAGAGCTCGACATCATTTCCGCTCAGGCGAGAGTGATCGAATATTGGCAAGAGAAAGCGGTTTTTGATGAAGCTGACGGCAGCCAGCGTATTGAGACAGCCACGTGCCCGATCCATCCCTTGGGTAAATGTATGGCCAGCCTCCAGTTGCTGGCCTATCTACTGGTGGCCAAGTACGCCGATGCCCTACCGTTGTATCGACTGGAGAAGATCTTCAAGCGCTACGGCACAACAATCAGCCGCACGACGATGGCCTAGAGCCAGAAATTTACGCAAGTTGTTTTTATGAGTTTTTACAAAAGTTCCTGAGTTCTCCGGTCGAGCAGATTGAACATCTTGGCTGTTACACACGGTGCTCTGACAATAAAACGCATCGCCAATGGATGCCGGCATCGATAGTCGTGCCCTAGGAGGGATAGGAATAGACGGTCATACATCAATCGCGCCTTGGTTACTAAACAGTACTTCCTTGATATCTGTACTTCTTAGGGTTTTCTTGATTTAGATCCATGTCTTGGGATCTTCAGGTTATCTACCAGTCACCATATAGAATTCCAGTGTCTGGTGTTTAATCGGTGTAAAATGCACATGACTTTGGTGTGTTTGACAAATATTTTTGGCGCGGAACGTACTGACTGCTTGGAGTATAACCAAATTCTATAGGGCGTTCTGTGGCTGTTGGATTGGGTTGAATTCCCTAAAGGAGATACCAGAAATCCTGTCGCATAACATATAAGCATTT
>JARRQD010000002.1:0-30941 GCA_037382205.1 Candidatus Thiodiazotropha sp. | reverse complement strand
ATCCCAGGACTCGCCTCCAGGCACAGACACCTGAAAAACTCTTGAACAGTTGGGAAGACAGGCCCATATTACCGACTGACAATTTCGTCAAAAGGTGGATGTGCTGAGACTGCTGTAGTGCCATCTTCTGAAACGGACCTGGGCCAGTCAATTTGACTGGGACTCCTGGTCAACGGGTGCACAGCCCCTGGCCAGAGATCACCCTACGATAGAAGTATCTGGTCAGATAGGTTAAGGCCAGTTCACCTTGTCCGATGCCTTTGCAATGAACCACCCAGCTTGAAAGGGTCGAGCAGTAAATAAACATTGCTCTCAACTGTAGTGCATGACTCGCATGGAGTTGCTCTATGAAAAATAGACGATTCATTTGAGAGATAAGCGCCTATTACCTTTGGTTCGTTAAACATGATTCAGCCTCGGACACCACACTAGGTCAGCATGCAAATCAGAGAATTATTGCTTTTTACTCAAGTGAATATCAAATCATTTCCCACACTTTCTACTGCCGGTCTATGCTTTATTTAAAATCGGCAAAATATATCAATCCTGACACGGAAGTCAGGCGCCATCATTACCGTGATTTCAACTTCGGCCTTGTTGCATTAAGCCATTAGCGTAGCTGCGGCATGTGCCAAATATTCGGCAATTGATGCACGCCTGCATACCGATAGACGCAGCTCTAAAGATACCGCTTAGGTCATTTCCATTCAGCAGGGCAGCGCTCTTCGCTGATCAGCTGTACAGGGATCCGCGTCAGGTTTTAAGGAGGAAGCAAATGTGCAAGTTTTCGATAGTAATAGTAACACTAACTACAAGTCGATGTGTCCATGGCTACCATTCTCATTGTGGATGACGACACGGGGAGCCTGTCTGTCCTTGGCAGCTTGCTCGCTCCGCATTATGAAGTGCTGGCTGCTCCATTCGGGGAACGCGCCCTGCAGATTGCAGCAAGCGCCCCGAAACTGGATCTGATCCTGCTCGATGTAATGATGCCGGATATGGATGGCTATGAGGTGCTCACCCGCTTGCATGCCAACCCTGTCTGCTGCGATATTCCAGTCATCTTTATCACCGGGCTCGACTCGGCGGATGACGAAGAGCATGGCCTCGCGATCGGTGCGGTCGATTACATCACCAAACCTTACCGTCCAGCCATTGTGCTGGCGCGTGTGCATACCCAGCTTGAACTCAAGCGCGCCCGCGACTTGTTGCGCAACCAGAATGACTACCTGGAAGCCGAGGTAATGCGGCGCATGCAGGATACCATGCTGGTTCAGGATCTCACTATCAATGCCCTCGCTGAAGTCGCCGAAACGCGCGACAACGAGACTGGTAATCACATCCGCCGTACCCAGGAATATGTGCGTATATTGGCGCAGGGCTTGCGGACGCATCCCCGTTTCGCGGATTTCCTGACCGATAAGGTCGTCGATCTGATGGTCAAATCCGCCCCGCTGCATGACATCGGCAAAGTCGGTATCCCTGATCACATTCTCCTCAAGCCTGGCAAGTTGACGGATGAGGAATGGGCTCTCATGAAGACCCATAGCATGCTGGGCGCGATGGCCATCGAACGTGCCTTGCGTAATGCAGACCGTCGTCTCGACTTTCTCGACATGGCGATGCAGATCGCCCATTACCACCACGAAAAGTGGGATGGTAGCGGTTACCCGGAGGGGTTGTCAGGAGAAGCCATTCCTATCCCCGCCCGCCTGATGGCATTGGCCGATGTGTTCGATGCGCTCATTTCGCATCGCGTTTATAAGCCATCGATGCCCTACGAACAAGGGAAGGAGATCATTGTCGCCGAGCGCGGACGCCACTTCGACCCTGATGTCGTCGACGCATTTCTCAATAGCTTCGACGATTTCGTCACTGTCGCCGAGAAATTCCGGGAGAACGGAAATGACTGACAGAGCGCCCGTTATAAACAACGAAACCTATTTCTTTCGTGACCATGGTCAGTTTGACCTGCTGCGCCTGCGCCTGCTGCCAGAGCTGATTGAGCGCCGTCGCAATACGAGAACCCTACGCCTGTGGAGTGCAGGTTGCTCCAGCGGCGAGGAAGCCTACTCCCTCGCCATGCTGCTGGAGATGCTGTTGCCCAGACGGGATGGCTGGGAGATCCTCATTCTTGGCAGCGATATCGACGAGAGGGCACTGGCAAAAGCGCGGCGTGGACACTATGGGCAATGGTCGTTTCGCATGGCGCCGCCCGAGCTGAAACTCCACCACTTCAGGCACAACGGCAACGACTGGGTACTGAACGAGCGCATCCGCAGCATGGTGAGCTTCCGCGCAAACGATCTGATTGGCGACTCCTTCGCTGATGCGCAATTGCAGGAGATGGACCTGATCCTGTGCCGCAATGTGTTCATCTATTTCGGCGCTACGACCGTGGCCGCCGTAGCGGACAAGCTGGCTGCCGCGCTGAACGAAGGCGGCTATCTCATGACCGGCCACACCGAACTCATGGGCCATCGCTTACCTAATCTGCACAGCCGATTATTTGCCGAAGGCGTGGTGTATCAACGGGGCACTCCCACGTCTGCTCCTACGCCCGTGATTGCAATTCCCCAGCCCGCCCGCGTAGCACCCCTTTGTGCCGAGGCGAAACATGTGCCCCCGCCTATCGCGCCGAGCGTGGAAGATCTGCTTGCCACAGCATGCGCACTGGCCGACCTTGGTGATTACGATCAGGCAGAGCAAGACTGCCGTCGCGCGCTGAGCATCTCTCCATTCGCGGCGAAAGCCTATTTTCTGTTAGCCCAATTGGCTCAGCTCAAGGGAGATTTTGAGCAGGCGCGTGAACTGCTGGATAAAACACTCTACCTCGATCCCCATAGTATCGCCGCCACACTGGAACTGGCGGCGCTGTGCGAGCGAACCGAGAACCTACCGCGTGCTCGGACCCTGCGGCGCGCGGCTCTGGATATCGTGCGTGCGCTGCCCGGCGATGCGGTGATCGAACCTTATGAAACGACAGCGACCGAGATGGCGCAATGGCTTGCGCAATAGAGGATGACACCATGACTATCCAGTCCCTGCTGATTTTTGATCTCGACGGCGGGCGCTTCGGTGTGGACGCAACACAGGTGCGTGAATCTGTGTGGTTACCTGAGTTGACGCCGGTCGAGGAATCGCCAGCATGGATCATCGGTCTTTTCAGTCTACGGGGAGAGATCATTCCCGTCGCCGACCTCCATCTGCGCTTCGAACATCCGGCTCGGCGCTACAGTACCGGCGATCATGTTGTGGTCCTGGAAACCGATCGTCTGCCGATGGGGCTGATTGTCAATGAAGTACGCGAAGTTATCGATCTGCCTTGCGATACGATTCAATCTCCTCCTCAGTTCGATGCGCAAGATGCTGGCTCGACTCACCTGGTGACCGGTGAAGCTCTGGTGGGCGACGACCTCGTGACCCTGCTTGATGTTTCCCGATTAACGGAGCTACCCGAAGGAACAGAGCTGCCCGAAGCTACGGAGCTGCTCGAAGGTACGGAGCTGCTCGAAGGACCGGAGCTGCCCGAAGCTACGGAGCTGATCGAAGGATCGGAGTTGCCCGAAGGTAAGGAGCCACCGGAAAGAACAGAGCTGATCGAAGCGACCGAACTAGCTGCGCCCGCCAGTTACTTCTGCCCGGATGCCACGCCTGAAGAACGCGTGTTGTTCCGTAAACGGGCGATGGCGCTGCGAGAAACTGCCGACGATGAGGAGGGTGCGCACCTGGGGTTGGCGGTGGTGGAACTCGGCGGTGAATACTTCGGTATCAAACTCACGGCTGTCGTGGAATTCTGCAACATCGCCGAATTGTCTCCCATTCCCTGCTGCCCCCCGCACATCCTGGGGGCCATGAGTCTGCGCGGCGATCTGCTCACCCTGATCGACCCGCGCTCCGCACTTAACCTGCCGCCTGCCGATCGAGGTGGTAAGGCCGTGGTCGCCCGCACGTCGAGCGGGCTCGATGCAGGCCTTGGTGAGCGAGCCGTGGCAATCGCCGTGGATTACCTCCATGACGTGGTGTACCTGCGCGACGAGGCGTTGCAAACAGCCCCAGCGGCACTGCGCGAACTGTGTGGCGCATCGATCGCAGGTACTGCTGCCTATGCCGGTAAGACAATGACCGTACTGGAGTTACCTGTGCTGCTGGCGCGGGAAGAGTGGATTGTAAATGAACACGTCTAGGAGAACGCCATGTTCAAAAAAATGAAACTGCGCCATCGCATCTTACTGGGTTATCTCGCCCCACTTGCGTTGCTGCTGGGCGTCATGGGTTTGGTGTTCTACAACCTGCAGCAGGCGAGTTACGCAGCGATCGAGGTGGAAGCTTCGCACTGGACCATAGACGAAGCCAATGAACTCATATATATCCTGACTAAAATAGAGCACGCCGCTCGTGGTTACCTTCTGATGAAGAATTCAACCTCACGCAAGACTTTTCTGCAGAACGAGCAGGCGTTTATCAGCCGTGGCGAAAAGCTTAGCGGTTTGGTGAAAGAGCCACGGCAGCAGGAGAATCTGCGCAATATGCGGAAAAAGGGTCAGGATCTGATCAAACTGAACAAGCAGATCCTGGCGCTGGTTGATCAAGGCCAAAAGGCGCAAGCCTTGGCCCTTTTCAGCAACCGGAAAAATGTCGAAAATTCAACGGAATTGGACGCGCAATGGGCGCTTTTCAGAGAGCAAGAAAGCGAGCAAGTGAAGCAACTTGAGGAGGCCCAGGATTCGGCCATGCGTAGGGTCGCCCATTCGATCATCTACGGTATGCTGGGTGCCATCGCGTTGGCTGTAGCCATTGCCCTGTGGCTCACGGCGTCGATCAGTCGCAACATCACCATCAATGCCAGCCATCTTTCCTCCGCAACCAACCAAATTGCCACCACCATCACCGAACTCTCCACCTCCTCGCGCCAGTCATCAGAGCAGGCGGCAAACACGGCAGCGGCTGCGGAAAGAGCCAGTACGGCCACGCTGCAAGGCGGTGAAACCACCAGGCAGACGGTGGAAGCAATGAACAAGCTCAAGGGGAGCATCGCCGCCATGGCAGAGCAGATTCTGCATCTGAGTGAGCAGACTGAGCAGATCGGTGGTATCGCAACCCTAGTCAAGGATTTGTCCGGGCAGATCAACATGTTGGCCTTGAACGCCGCAGTGGAAGCGGCCCGTGCCGGGGAGCATGGCAAAGGCTTTGCGGTGGTGGCGAGCGAGGTACGTAAGCTGGCCGATCAGAGTAAGAAGTCCGCCGAGATGGCCACGGCATTGGTGGCCGACATCCAGAAGGCGAGCAACGCCTCGATCATGATGACAGAGGAAAGTTCTCACACCGTCGCCGCAGTGATGCGGCATGCGCAAAAAGTTTCTGAACTATTCACTACCCTTTCCGGCATGGCGAGCAGCGTCAACGAAAACTCCCAGCAGGTGATGCTCAACGCCCAACAGCAATCCGCCGCTTTTGGCCAGGTGGTGGAGGCGACCAACAGCATTGCCACCGGCGCCAGAGAAAATCTGGAGGGTATAGCATGATTTGTTCGGAGTGCGGATTACAGAATTCCTCACACGAAGGCGCGGAAAAAAACAAGGAGGGTGCAGGCCTGTATTCTCCGCACACTCCGCGCCTCCGCGTGAAGTCCTATTTGATTCCAGCTCGTCTGGCTTAGGAGAATGCCATGTTTGAAACAATGAAATTGCGCCAACGTATCCTGCTGGGTTATCTGGCGCCATTGCTGCTGCTGATTGGCGTCATCACACTGGTGTTCATCATTTTGGAGCATGCGTCGGAGCACAACGAACTGGTCGATGTCGCTTACGTCATCGAAGACAATGCCAGGGAGCTTGCCTCAGACTTAGAAGTCATACAGAGCGCGTCGCGAGGCTATTTGCTGCAAAGAAACCCCACCTCACGCGAAACCCTGCTTCAGGCCCGCAAAGATTTTAGTGATCATTATGAAAAACTTGATAAGGAGATAAAGGATACAGTTCAGCGTGACAATTTGAGGCAGTTATTTGAACTCGCTCAGACACTGGACGCTGCGCAGCAGCATCAAATGGGCATGGTGGACGACGGTAAGGTTCAGGAAGGTATTGCTTACTGGGCAAAAGAGAGTTTGCCCAAAGCGCATGAAACCCGAGTGCTCATGGATAAATTTACTGCCCGCGAAACTGAGCTGCTCAAGCAGAATAAGGAGGCCTATCAAGCCGCTATGAGGATGGTCGGGTATTCGATCATCTACGGCATGCTGGGCGCCATCGCTCTGGCAATCGCCATCGCCCTCTGGCTCGCTGCGGTGGTTAGCCGCAAAATCACTGCCAACGCCACCCAGCTTTCCGCTGCCGCCAACGAAATCGCTGCCACCATTACTCAGCACGAGCGCACCGCAAGCCAACAGGCTGCTGCGGCCAACGAAACCTCTGCAACCATCGTGGAACTCTCCACCTCCTCGCGCAAGTCGGCCGAACAGGCGGCGGCCGCTGCGGCGGTGGCGGAACAATCAGGTACTGCCGCAACACAGGGAGATGAAACCACGCAGCAGGCAGTGGAAGCAATGGGCAGCCTCAAGGAAAAAATCGGCGCCACGGCCGAGCAGATTCTGCATCTGGGCGAACAGACCGCCCAGATCGGCAGCATCGCCACCGTGCTCAAGGATCTGGCCGGACAGATCAATATGCTGGCCTTGAACGCTGCAGTGGAAGCTGCCCGCGCCGGCGAGCATGGCAAGGGTTTCGCTGTAGTGGCGAGTGAAATTCGCAAGCTAGCAGACGAGAGCAAGAAATCAGCGGAACAGACCGCACTGCTCGTGGCAGACGTCCAGAAGGCAACCAACTCTTCCATCATGATGACGGAAGAAGGCAGGTACACCGTTACCGATGTAACAAAACTGGTGCGAAAAGTCGCCGAGCTGTTCGGCAATCTGGCCGGTCTGGCCGGAAGCGCCAATGAAAACGCCCAACAGGTGATGCTCAACATTCAGCAACAATCCGCTGCTTTCAACCAGGTGGTAGAGGCGACCAACAGCATTGCCGCGGGCGCCAAGGACACCGCCGCCGGCATCAGCCAGACCAAGATCGGCGTGCAGAACCTTAACGAGGCGGCGAACAACCTCAAGGCAATCGCGTGAGCGGATAGGCGACAGAGACGCCATGATTTCCCAAAAATCCATGTTCAACCGCGGACTTTAGGATGATCGAAGATAAAGACCTACACATACTATTCAAGGTGGAAAGCGAGGAGCATCTCGGCCGCCTCGACGATGGTTTGCTGCAATTGGAAAAAATGCCTGACGATCCCGCGCTGTTGGAAGAAGTGTTCCGCGAGTCGCACAGCCTGAAAGGCGCGGCACGCATGTTGGGATTGGTCAGGGTCGAGTCAGCGGCACACGGCCTGGAAAGCATCTTAAATGCGGCGCGCAAGGGCGAGACACCGCTCACGCCAGAGGTAGTCGAACAGATGAATGTCGCGCTGGTCGATCTACGGCTACGCGTGCAGGAAGCACTGAGTGGCGAGCCTGATGCAACTGCCCGCCATTTCTCCGGGTTGCCTAAAGAGGGCAGTCGGGTTGCCGAGAATACCCCAGCGAGTAGCGCTGATCTGACGGGTGTGTCACAGGCGCCTACCACACCGACAACGGCTGCTGAGCGCATAACTGCAACGACTGTTTCCTCCTCGCTTGGTGAAGCTTGGGGGGAGACTGGAAATCCTGAAAGTTTGGTTAGCTCATCTCTCTCGACCGCATCTACCCCTTCCCTAACCCTCCCCCTACCGGGGGAAGATGACAGCAGGATGGCCGCCGAACCTTTCCACATTGATACCGTGCGCGTGGAAACACGCAAATTGGATGATCTGTTAACCCAGATGGGTGAGCTCTCGGTGATTCAGGGGCGAGCGCAGCACCGTCTGACGCTGATGGAAGATGTGCTGGAGCAGTGGGCCGTGCTGGAACGGGGGCAGCGCAAACGCAGGGCAGGACCATCCGAACAGCAAGCGGCTGAGAACGAGGCGCAGTTGTGTTTCGGCAACCTGCTCAAACAGGCGCGCAATGGACTCTTCGACGATAGCGCGCGCATGGAGTCCACGGTTCACTTACTGGAAGATCAGGTGCGTAGCATCCGCCTGCTGCCGCTGTCCACCGTGTTCGCACTGTTCCCGCGCATGCTGCGCGACCTGGCCAGAGAGCAGGGTAAGGAAGCAGAACTGGTGATAGAGGGCGGTGACATCAGCGTGGACAAACGCATTCTTGAGGAGATGAAAGACCCGTTGATGCATCTGATCCGCAATGCTATCGACCACGGTATCGAAGCGCCCGCCGAGCGCGAGCAGTTGGGTAAGCCGCGCAGCGCAACGGTGTTGTTGCGTGCATCGCGCGAAAATGCCAGCGTGTGCCTGGAGGTGCAGGACGACGGACGTGGGCTGGATACAACAATCATTCGGCGGAAAGCGGAAAAACAGAGCTTGCACGATGAGGCAACACTGGCCGCCATGACCCAGGCACAATTGCAGCAACTGATCTTCGCGCCTGGCTTTTCCACCAGTAGCTTCGTCTCCGAACTGTCCGGTCGTGGCGTGGGACTGGATGTAGTGCGCGTCAATGTCGAGCGGATGAAGGGAAGCGTGCAGCTGCAATCCACCCCCGGTCAGGGGCTGAGGGTGCAATTGCGCCTGCCGTTGAGTCTCACCACCACGCAGATCCTACTGGCGAGCGCGGGCGGCGGGCTTTACGGACTACCGGTCGAATTCGTCCATACCTCACGGCGAGTGCGCGTGGATGAGATCTTCACCCTCGAAGGGCATTTGGCCATTCTGCTGGATGGCCAGCCGTTGATGGCCGCGCACCTCGCCGATCTGTTGGAACTGCCGGCCGGGAAAGATGCCGTACCTGGCACTCTGGCGTGTACCGTGATACAGGTGGGTGACGAGCGGTTGGGTTTGCTGGTGGATGAACTGCTGGCCGAGGAGGAAGTTGTGCCCAAACCACCCGGCCCGCCATTGCATCGGGTGCGCAACGTTTCCGCGCTGGCCATACTGGGCAGCGGCAAAATTTGTGCGGTGCTGAAACCCGCTGACCTGCTGCGCTCGGCATACAAAACCGGCGTGACACTGCATCGCGATAAACAGGTAAACCTGCACGAGGCCGCAAAATCAACAGTGCTGCTGGTGGAAGACTCGGCGCTGATCCGCGCCATGGAAAAACGCGTACTCGAAGACGGCGGCTACGAAGTGGTGGCGACGGTGGACGGCGTGGATGCCCTCAATGCGCTTGGCGGCCGCTCCTTCGACGCCGTGGTGTCGGACATCATGATGCCCAACATGGACGGCATCACCCTCGCTAAGCGCATTCGCACCGAGCCGCGCTACAGGGAATTGCCGCTGATCCTGGTCACTTCACTCGCCACCGACGAAGACAAACGGCGCGGCCTCGACGCTGGCGCCAACGCCTACATCCCCAAACCGACGTTCGACCAGCGTGTGTTGCTGGAAACGTTAAAGAGGCTCATTTGAATGAGGAATAGATTAGCTCATGCGGAGACGCGGAAAGTAACGGCTATGAAACTTGTCGACACAATCGCTGCCACGCAGAACGACACAGGCTTTAAAGGGAACCTTTATCCAACACTTTTCCGTCGCGTGAATCAATCCGATGTTTGATGACAAAAGCGGTATTTCCACAATCAGGGTGTTGCTGGTCGACGACTCCCCCATCACGCTGCATATCATACAGCGCCTGCTCTCCAACACGACCGGTATTCAGGTGGTGGGTACCGCCGCCAACGGCAAGGAGGCGCTCGAGTTGCTGCCGACACTGAATCCCGACGTGATCTGCACCGATCTGCACATGCCGGTGATGGATGGCCTGGAATTCACCCATGCAGTGATGAATAAATATCCGCGTCCGATCCTAGTGGTGAGCGTGTCGGTGGAACCGGACTCGCCCAATATTTTCAAGATGCTGGAGGCGGGAGCGGTCGATGTCTATCCCAAGCCGCGTGCGATTCTCGAGGCGGATCAGGACAAGCTCGCCAGGGAACTCGTCAGTAAGATACGCATCCTCGCTGGCGTGCATGTCTTTCGTCGTAGCGCAGCAGCGAAATGCGCACCCCCATCCCTGCCGCCCCTTACGCTGAGCCATCACGCAAACGTGCGTGTGGTGGTGATCGGCGCCTCCACTGGCGGCCCCCAGGCTCTGCGTGCAATTCTCACCCACTTACCAGCCAACTTTCCACTGCCGGTGATGTGTGTGCAGCACATTGGCGGTGATTTCCTCGATGGCATGGTGAGCTGGCTGGCCGAAGCCAGCCCTCTGTCGGTGCGTAAGGCCGATAAAGGAGAGCTGCCGCGAGCCGGGATGGTCTATTTCGCGCCCGAGAACGCCCATCTGGAACTGGATGATAGCGGAAGATTTTTGTTCACGCAGGCTCCGCCCTACGACGGCCACCGGCCCTCGGCGACCGTCGCCATGCGTGCGGCGGCACGCCGCTACGGCACCGGCGCCGTGGGCGTTCTGCTCACCGGCATGGGCCGCGACGGCGCCGAAGGCATGGCGGAAATCGCCGCGGCTGGAGGCGTCACCATTGCCCAGAACGAGGCGACCAGTGTGGTTTACGGCATGCCCAAGGCGGCGCTGGAACTGGGAGCGGCGAAGCATGTACTCCCCCTTGAACTCATAGCGCCGGCACTTAAGGCGCTGGTGAAACAATCCAAGATTCCGCGGTTGACCGCTAATGACTGACGTAAGGTGATGAAATGTTGGCTCAATTTATGAATTTCATCCTCACCCATTGGGTGAGCCTAATAACGCTACATGGATTTGTGAAAAATCCCAGCGCACCCTGCTGCGTTGTCGTTCTTGTTAAGGGAATAGCCATTAACAGCGAACGACGCCTTGCCGGGCACGCCGGGATTTCCCATAAATCCATGTTCAACCGCTAATGACTGACGTAAGGTAATGAAATTATGGATTAAATAATGAATGAAAACGAATTAAAAACGCAATCCTCATTCGGAAGTGTGGACGCCATTGGGCAATCTAAAATCCTGATCGTCGAAGATAGTCCCGTAGAGGCGGAAATACTGCGCCGTACCATTGCTGGGGTGGGCTACACGGTGAGCATGGCGGACAACGGCAAGGAGGGACTGCAAGCGGTCCGTGCGCGCAGGCCCGCACTGGTGTTGAGCGACATTAACATGCCGGTAATGGACGGCTTTCAATTGTGCCGTGCACTCAAGTACGACGATGAGCTGTGGAACATCCCGCTGATACTGCTCACGGTGCTGTCGGAGCCGACAGACATCATCGAAGCGATCAACTCCGGCGCCGATGCCTACATCGTCAAGCCCTTCGTCGAGACCACTCTGTTGAATCGCATCCGTTCCTTGCTGGATGCGCCGATCGTAAGGCCACGCAAGCAAGAGCGAAGACACTATACAGTGAGCTACGCCGGTAAGCGTCTCGTTATCGCCGGAAACGGCCAACAGATACTCAGCCTGCTGCTTTCGGTATACGAGAACACGCTCAATCAGAACCGGGAAATGGAAGCAACCCAGAACCAGCTCAGGCTGCTGAACGAGAGCCTGGACCGGCAGGTGTTAGCACGCACCGCAGCCTTGCGGGAGAGCGAAGAGTTCAAGTCGGCAATCATCAACAGCTCCAACGATTGTATAAAAATCTTAAGTACGGATGGCTTGCTGAAATATATGAGTGATGGAGGGCTGCGACTACTGGAAATCGAAGACGTCAACAAGTATCTAGGCAAGTCATTCCTCGATTTCTGGAATGTCAAAGATCGGAAAGTCGTACAAGAAGCGATAGCAAATGCGGCACAGGGAGGGACTGGGCGATTCCAGGGGTATTCCCCATCGGAGAAAGGGACGCCGAAATGGTGGGACGTCATCATTTCGCCCATCAGGGAGACGGATGGAGCAATCAGTAAACTACTGGCTGTGTCCCGAGACATCACCGAGCATAGGCAGGTGGAATCTCGCCTTAACGAACAACTCGATGAGCTGCAGCGCTGGCAGGAAGCCAGCATGGGACGCGAGCTACGCACCGTGGAACTCAAGCGGGAAGTGAATGAACTGCTGGTTCAAGCCGGGCAACCTCCGCGTTACCCCAGCGTTACTGCGGATGAAACAGGCGTATGCCCAAAATGGATAGACCTGCCATGAAAAACGGGCGCTTGTCCAAACGCTCTCCGCGGACGCTGATTCTGGTGTTGGCCGTGGTGACGCTTGCTTCCGAGCTGTTGCTCCTGCAGTTCAATCACTACTTTCTCGAACCTGTTTATGGTTTACCGCATCAATATGGAGATGCGATTATTGGCATTGCACTGACTACCGTGGTTTGCGCACTGCTCTATTTACTCATATTCAGAAGAATGCAACTCAGCGAAGAGCGCCTGCGGGTGATCAATGCCTCTGTCCAGGACGCGATCATTGTCGTCGATGAGCAAGACCGGATTACCGACTGGAACCCCGCCGCGCAAAAGATGTTCCAGTACAGCTCCGAGGAAGCGCTGGGACAGTCGTTGCATCATTTGATTGTTTCGCAACGCTTCCATACCGAGGCCGATCGGGGCTTTGCTCATTTTCAGCAAAGCGGAGAGGGAAAAGTGATCGGCGAGCGTATCGAAGTCAGTGGATTACGCAAGGATGGTAACGAATTTCCGGTCGAGCTATCCATCGCGACGCTGCGGATAAACAACCGCCTTCACGCAGTCGGTATCGCCCACGACATCACCGAGCACAAACGGGCGACAGAGTCAGAGTTACGCTACCGTCGCCTGTTTGAATCGGCCAAGGATGGCATTATGATTCTGGATGCCAATACGGGCATGGTGGTGGATGCGAATCCATCTGTTTTGGCGTTGCTGGGTTGTACCTTGGCAGAGTGCCGGTGCAAGCATGTCTGGGAACTGGGTCCACTTAAGCATACCGTGGCAAACCAGGATAAATTTCTGGAATTGCAAGAGCAAGGCTATGTACGCTATGAAGACCTCCCGCTGGAAACGGCCCATGGTGAAGTGATTTATGTGGAGTTTGTCAGCAATGTCTATCTTGTGGATGGCGCTCGGGTAATTCAATGTAATATCCGCAACATTACCGAAAACAGGCAGCTCCGCGCTGTTCAAGCGTTCCTGGCGCAGAGTTACCACCCACAATCGGGTAGGGATTTCTTCCAGGAAATTGCACGCTTCCTCGCAGAAACCCTGTGCATGGATTATGTTTGTATCAGCCGCCTGGAGAGCGACCGGTTGTCCGCCCGAACATTAGTGATCTACTTAGACGGCAGGTTTGAAGATAACCTGACTTATAGGCTGAAAGAGACCCCATACGACAATCTGCTGGAACAGACTGTCTGTTCATTTCCCAAAGCGGTAGATCAATTGTTTCCTCGAGATGCCGTGTTGCAGAGTCTGCGGGCCGAGAGCTACGTTGGTACTATGCTGTTGGATGTTGACGCAACACCGATCGGCCTGATCGCGGTCATAGGACGCACACCGCTGGAAAATTCCCAGCGTATGGAAACCGTGATGCAACTGATTGCAGGGCGCGTAACCGCGGAGTTGAAACGCCTGACATCTAAAATAGAACTGCAACAGCGGTTCGATGCTTCCAGGCAATCACGACTGGCCATGTTGAGTCTGATCGAAGATCTGAGAGAGACAGAGAAAGCGCTGCAACAACTCAATGAGGAGCTGGAAAGCAAAGTAGCCTTGCGTACCGCCGATCTGGAACAGGCCAGACTCGAAGCCGAGGAAGCGAACCAAGCCAAGAGCGCCTTTGTCGCCAACATGAGTCATGAGATACGCACCCCCCTGAATGCGATCCTTGGCTTCACCCACCTGTTACGGCGCGGCACTCCCGATCCGGCGCAAACAGAAAAGTTAGACAAAATTGTCGATGCTTCCCGACACCTGCTCTCGGTCATCAACGATATCCTCGACTTTTCCAAGATCGAGGCGGGCAAGATGAATCTGAACGTCACTGACTTCGCCTTCACCCGGATGTTGGACAACGTGGTCTCCATGATCGGCCCAAGCGTGCGCGATAAGGGGTTGGAACTTATCCTGGATCAGGACGATCTGCCGCCGGTGCTGGTGGGCGATGCCACCCGGCTGGCGCAAGCCCTGCTCAACTATCTCTCGAATGCCGTCAAATTTACCGAGCGGGGCAAGATCAGCGTACGACTCAGCAAGAGAGAGGAGACCGACAGCGACCTTCTGGTGTGCTTCGAGGTGACGGATACTGGCATCGGCATTCCGCCTGAGCGGATCGTTGATCTGTTCGCAGCCTTCGAGCAGGTCGATGCCACCACCTCGCGCCGTTATGGTGGCACCGGCCTCGGCCTCGCTATCAATCGGCGGCTGGCGCGCCTCATGGGCGGCAAGGCGGGGGCAGAGAGTCTGCCCGGTGAGGGCAGCAACTTCTGGTTTACCGCCCGTCTCGGCAAGAGCAAGCTCAGCCTGGAAGAGGTCACCGAGGCGCCTTTCGTCGCCGAGCTGAGCCTGCAAGCCATGCCGAGTGGCGCACGCATCCTGCTGGCCGAGGATAACCCGATCAACCAGGAGATGGCCAAGGCGCTCCTGCGCGAAGTCGGATTGCGGTTGGAGGTCGCCAACGACGGCTTTGAGACCGTGGAGAAAGTAGCTGACGGCGGTTTTGATCTGATCCTCATGGATATGCAGATGCCGGGCATGGATGGCCTGCAGGCCACTCGCGCCATCCGCGCTCTGCCCAACTGCGCAACTCTGCCGATAGTGGCGATGACCGCCAACATCTTCGACGAGGATCGCGAACGCTGTCGGGCGGCGGGCATGAACGACTTCCTCACCAAGCCGGTCGAACCCGAGCAACTGTTTAGTACCCTGTTGCGCTGGCTGCCGAGCGCAAAGATCACCAGGTCCGCCATCCAGGTTGCCACAGAGATGCTGCCCACCAGTCTCGCAGCCATCCCCGGTCTCGACACCGAGCGCGCGCTAGGCAGCGCGGCCACTTACCTGAGTCTGTTACGCCAATATGCGCTCGAACATGCCGACGCCATGGCCCGCTTGCGCCCGCAGATGCTAAAAGGAGACCGGGACACGGCGGGTCGGCTGACCCATACACTGAAAAGTAACTCCGGCAGTATGGGCGCGACCCTAGTGCAGCACCTGGCCAGCGAACTGGAAGCCGCCTTCAAAGCCGGCGCTGATACAGCAGAGATAGAACGATTGGCTAGCGCCGTGGAGACTGAGTTGCAGCGGGTCACTGCGGCCATCCTCTCAGCCCTGCCGACGCAGACTACCAGTGCCTATACTAATGAAGTCGACTGGACGCGGGTTCGAGAGGTATTGGCCGAGCTGGAGCCGATGCTGGCGGCCTCAAACGTCCAGGCCAACCAGCTCATCGAGCGCCATGGCGCACTGATCGAGGCGGCGCTCGGCCCCCTGAGCAAGGAATTGAAACAATGCATTGACCACTTCCTCTACCCAGAAAGTTTGGCGACTCTGCGGCAGGCACGACAAGCGTACCCGGAGCTGGCGGGATGAATAGGGATTACGGATATCGGAGTACAGTGAGATGAATGACAACGAATCGAATAGCAAACTTGGTATTCACCCACCAGGGGAAGACTCGGATATTCCTGCAACTGAAACGATGAGCGCCAGGTCTTGCGGCACGGACACCACCACGCAGTCCGAGATTTCGCAAGCTGAGATTCTGGTCGTCGAGGACAGCGAGCTGGCGTCCGAGCTGCTGCGTCGCACGCTTGTCAGGGCGGGTTACATGGTAAGCATAGCCCACAACGGCGAGCAAGGCCTGCAAGCGGCGCGCATGAGCCGGCCTGCGCTAATAATGAGTGACATCAACATGCCGATGATGAACGGCTACCAGTTGTGTCGCGCCATCAAGAATGACCAGACCCTCTGGAACGTACCACTGATACTGCTCACGGTGCTGTCGGAGCCGGAAGACATCATTGAGGCGATCAACTCCGGCGCCGATGCCTACATTGTCAAACCCTTCTCTGAAGCCAATCTGCTGGAGCGCATCCGTGCCTTGCTTGACACCCCGATCGTACGGCCTCGGCAGCAAGAGCGCCGTGGAGAAGTGGTGGTTTATGGCGGCAAACATTATGTCATCGCCGCCGGCGGCAAGCAGGTACTGAATCTGATGCTCTCGCTCTACGAGAACATGCTCAACCTGAGCCGGGAACTGGTGGCCATCCAGACTGAACTCAACCTGCTCAACGAGAGCCTCGACGAGCAGGTTCGCGAGCGTACCACGGCGCTGCAAATTAGCGAGTCGCGCTTTCGTAATCTGGTGGAGACCGCGAATGACTGGATTTGGGAGGTTGATGAGCAGGCTCTCTTTACCTACACAAGCCCGAGAATTCAAGAGATCCTCGGCTATCTGCCCGAGGAGGTGATCGGCAAGACCCCCTTCGACCTGATGTCTGCCGAGGAGGCGCAACGGGTGGCAAAGCTGTTTGGCGACAACCTGTCGGCACGCAAACCCCTCGTCAACCTCGAAAATGTCAACCTGCACAAGGAGGGGCATCGGGTCGTTCTTGAGACAAGCGGCGTACCGATTATCGGACAGGATGGAAAACTACACGGTTATCGTGGCATCGATCGCGACATCACCAGGCGCAAGCAGGCTGAAGAGGCGCTGTATGGAATCGAGAAAAAATACCGAAAGCTGTTTGAGAGTTCACGTGATGCTTTGATGGTACTCAAACCGCCATCCTGGCGCTTCACTGACGCCAATCAGGCAACCCTGGAGATGTTCGGGGCCGCCAGCATCGCCGAATTCACCACCCTTGGTCCCTGGGACGTTTCAGCTGAGCAGCAGCCGGACGGACGCCTCTCGGTGGAAGCGGCGCCGGAGATGATCGCGACCGCCCTGAGCCA
Source organism: Candidatus Thiodiazotropha sp. (assembly GCA_037382205.1). Taxonomy (GTDB): domain Bacteria; phylum Pseudomonadota; class Gammaproteobacteria; order Chromatiales; family Chromatiaceae; genus Thiodiazotropha. Next base: position 14,055 of record JARRQD010000002.1, on the reverse strand, counting down.
GGGTTCCCACGCCTTCGAGTGGACACACCAGCGACTGAAAGGCAAACCCTTTGCCGCCGAGGTGTTGCTGACACGCATGGAAGAGGACGGTCAGCAATATCTACAAGCCACGGTGCGCGACATCACCGAACGCAAGCGGGTCGAAGCGGCACTGGCGGAATCGGAAAATCAGATCAAGGCGATCTTCAATGCCGTGCAGGATGGGATCCTCGTGGCAGATGCTCAGACAAAACGGTTCCGAATGGCGAATGCGGCGATTTGCGGCATGCTCGGATACAGCCTCGACGAGCTGCTCAATTTGGGCGTGGAAGGGATTCATCCTGCCGCGGACCTCCCCGAGGTCATCGGCCAATTCGAGGCGTTGCTCAATGGCGAGACCGGCCTCGCATTGGTGCCGGTACAAAGAGCCGATGGCGTAATCTTCCCTACGGAAATCACCGCTTCACCCGTCACTCTGGGCGACCGGCGTTATCTTATCGGCGTTTTCAGAGACATCGCCGATCGTAAGCGCGCAGAACGAGCGGAGGAACAGGCCAGCCGTGACAGCCTCACGGAACTCTATAACCACCATGCCTTCTATGATTTGCTAAAAGATGAAATGTACCGTACACAGCGCAATGCAGGTTCCGTGTCGTTGCTCATGCTCGACATCGACTTCTTCAAGCGCATCAACGATAGCCACGGGCACCAGGCGGGCGATAATATTCTCAAAGGCACGAGTAAATTGCTACTGAAACAGGCGCGCAACGTCGACCGAGTGTGCCGTTACGGCGGTGATGAAATCGCAGTTATTTTGCCGGAAACGGAGGTTAGCACAGCCATGAATATTGCCGCACGCTTGCGTGCCGCGGTAGAGAGTCACTCCTTCGACATCGGTGACGGCAAGGGTGTCAATATCAGCGTGAGTATTGGCGTGGCGGCCTATCCGCAGCAAGGGGACTCGCTGGAGACACTCGTTAAGGCGGCGGACTTCGCGCTCTACGCTGCCAAACAGGGCGGGCGCAACCGCGTGTGCCGTTCTGAAGTGGCGTAGGTTTAATTTTCCAATATAGGAAACTCTGATTAATTCATCACGCAGGGCGAGCGATGCGTAGCGGAGCGATCCAGTCGATTCTAACCAATAGATGGCTGGATAATGTCCTGGGCTTAATTACAGACATCGAATGGATTAGATAACTCATTTATTAAGCGATTGGTATGAAATGGAATCATAACCTATCTCAACCCGATGGCGGAGAGCATGACTGGCTGGGGCATGTGATGGGTGACCAGTTGCTACAAGCAGTCGCAAATCGCCTGCAGAGCGCAATACCCACCACTGATACGGTTTGCCGGCAAGGAGGGGACGAGTTTTTCTTGATGTTGCCGGAAATAGGTGATCCTCTGGATGCGGGGCATGTCGCTAAAGGCTTGCTAGCTGCGTTCGCCAAACCTTATATCATCAACGGACACGAACTCCATCTTACCGAAAAAAGTCGTTATACGGTACTCTGCGAGAGGATATTGGAGGGATTTGTCGGGAATTGTGTCGCCAGCAAGGCGTAGATATGGTTGAGGGTTACGCAATGAAAGATCATATCCATATGCTGTTGATGATTCCTCCGAAATTCAGTGTTGCGAATAGAGTAGGATTCTTGAAAGGGAAATGAGCGATACGAATATTCAGAGAGTATTTGCAGGAGAAAAGGAACTTCACGGGACGTCACTTTTGGGTGCGGGGATACTGTGTTAGTACGGTTTGGTTAGATGAGCAGATGACTCGAGAGTACATTAAGAATCAGGAACGCAGAGAGAAGCGCCAAGATCAGATGAGATTGGAAGGGCTCTAATAGCCCCCTCCGTGGGCTTTCATCATACTACCCGCTTTGCGGGTAGTTTCGATTAGTGTGCTATCTATCGCTGTTTTAAACCAGTTCATGATTGTACTCCTTTATTGATCTCTTTTTCGATGAACTGATGAATGAGTTCCCTCGCTTGTTTTCCCTTGTTATATACAGTTTTATGAGCTTCAGGTAGCTTCTTTTTTGCAGAAAACAGATTAGAAATGAAATCTTTCGTAATTTTTTGAGGGTTGGTTTGGCTGATTAGCAATTGGTTCTGAATTAGGTACTTGTCGACTTCCAGCAATATCCCCTGATACATTGAGACCGTGGGGATGCCCATCAAGGCAAATTCCCTTGTCATGGACCCTCCTGCTCCCAGAAAAACAGAACACTTATGGGAGATTGTCTCGACAGTTTCTACACCATCCGCTATTGTTAGATTTTTCAGGTAATTTGATAATTTTGAGAAATGGGTTTTCTGCTCTTGATCTCTTGGCAGAAGTACAATTTGATATTCATCGGTAAGATTGATCAGCATGTTATCAAACAGGTCTGCCTGAAAATTATGATATTGAGCATGCCATGGTTCCGGTCTGAAATAGATAGCCTTTGTTCCATAGTCTATCTCTTTTTGTGTTGGATTGATGTAGATCCCTTCTTTGACTCCAGGATAAAATGTTACTTTTGAACTGAAAAAACGATTTCGAGCCCATTTCTCCAGTGCCTCAGGGAGAAGAATATATTTTGTAAAAACAAAAGCAATATAGTTGCCTTTAGCAAATTCGTTATCATTCGTGTAAATACATGGAATTTTAAGCCTTCTGGCCACATATGGAGAATAAAAAGAGCTCTGAGAGATAGCGACAGAGATCTGCATATTTTTTAAAAAAGAAAAGAGCTCTTTGGATCTTTTAAAAAAACCGTAAACTTTCGATAATTTGTTTTTTCCGTAGTGAGAGCCGATGCAGTGATAACTGATGTTGTTTTCTTCAAGCAGTTCAATTGTATTGGATAAAGGCCTTGTTGTTACAATCACTTCGTACTGACTGGCATGCCACTCATCAATAAATTGTTTAAAAAAATTTACATGCGGTGCATTTGTTATATCAATCCAGATTTTCATTACAGAGTCTCAAGAAGATCTTTTGTTTCTTTGATGTGTTCCGGTGATGATGCCCCAAACAAGACAGCATTGACGCCATGCAGCCCCTTTAGATAATCTACACTTTCTTTCGGCTTTAATGCACCGGAGGCAAGAAAAGACATTGCGATATTGAAGCTTGTATTTTTGTTAACTGTATCTTCTACAGAACGTAGTGATGGATTCATCCGAAAGCCAATTTTGTTGATATTTGTACAGATCATCGGGTTTTTCATTTGTAATTTGTTTACAAGAATATCATTGAGAGCTACATAGTTCATTGTAAAAAAACCGGCTTTAACCCCATATTTCTCTTCTGTATACCTTGCAAATTCATATAGCATGTTATGCATTCCAAGGCCGATCAGAATGTCAGTTACGATGTTCAGCAGGAAGATTGCCTCCACATTCATACCTTGGTACTGTTTTAATTCAGAATCAACAAGCAATCGCATGATCGGAATTGGATTGGCTGTAATGGCAGCCTGAATCATTTTAAAAAAAGAAAATACTTTGCTACCAGGTATAAACTTTCTGACTGTACCGGTAATTCCCAACTCTACCATGGCATTGGCGTATTTATGAGCATACGGCATACATGGGATTAGCTTAAAATCATGGAAATCCGGATTCGCTTTTATCTTTTTAAAAACAGGATCTAGTTTATCGTGAGTTGTAAACATAAAGGACTTGATGCCAATTTGATTTACATATTCTAACGTGTGAAAGATATCATCGGGGGAACGGAACTTCTGCATCTGATTTAATGCAGTCTTTTCCGACATATGATTTACACCAAAAAATTGATTGTCACCAAAGATGATTTTATCCATTTTTTACAACTCCTCCCGCAAATTGAAACACTTCATCTATTAATCGATCCGTTGTTTTCGCACTTCCAAGAGAGGAGACGGGATTTTGAATATTGCCGTTTAATAGATCGGAAAATTCTTGCATTTGGAATGAAAAATCTTCGCCTCTTAGATAATAATTAGTATCAGTGTTCTCATCTGTAATATAGATAGAATTCCAACCTTCTTTAAGGCCGGTATCAGGGTGAACGCTTTGCAGAAAAATTCTGGCTTCCTGCTTGTTAGCAAAAATTTCACCTCTGCTGCCTGTTATTTCTATCGAGTTGCTTGCCTTTCGCACAGAGTGATCAGACCAGTTGATGTAATTATTGCCTTGAATTTTGCTATCATGAACTAATGATACCTGAACCATATCATCTACTTTTGTTGAAAAAATACTTTTCAGCGAAGCGGAGGTAACTTTTACGTTATAGCCAAAAAAATATGTCGACAGGTCAAAACAATGCGGTCCATAGTCGAATAAACAACCTCCACCTTTGGTATAATCATTTCTCCAGCCTATGCTGTTTTCCTTGACAATAACATTGCCGGTCATTTTATTGTTATAGCTGTTCACCTCACCAATCACATTCAATTCAAGCATTTTTTTGATCTTTCTAAAAATCGGATTGAAGCGGTTGACGTAACCAACTTGGCCTTTTACCTGATATTGGTCCGCAAGTTCTGCAAGTTTTGCACTCTGCTCGTAGCTAAGTGTCAATGGTTTTTCTATAAACACATTAATTTTCTTCTCTATACAATACTTTGCAATATCAAAATGCATTGAATTGGGAACACAGATCAGGACACCATCAGGGTTCAGTTCTGTTATCATTTTACGGTAGTTTCGATAGGTTTTGACTTTTATGTTTCTGCTTAAGAGAAACATAAGAGGAGTAGAAACATCACAAATTCCAACAACTTTTATTCCGGGTGTCATATTGGCAATTGATAGATGAGATAGTCCCATCTTACCGACACCAATCAATGCGATATTTTTCATATTGTGCCTTTGAAGTGGTAAGTGTTAATCGCTTTGGTATCTAATTATTTGGTTGTTTATTTAAAGAAGCATCAGTATGTGCATTACTATAATGAATGACATACCATTTTTAAAATTGATTCAGCTTTTACTCATGGCAATGCTTATAAAGGAAATGAAATTAGGAAAATTACATAATAGCTTCTATTGTCATATTCAGTTTCCTGCAAACCTGAAATGGTTATCTTATATTTGGTGATTGTTCATCATTAAAGTGCGAAATAAAAAAACAGGTTCTGAAATAGCTGCTTACATCTGTCTTCTAGAAGATTAGATATTCACGCATTCGGTTATACGGTAAGCCAATAACCAGTGCGAAAGTATTCGCTAATATTTATTATATTTTCGAGTTTAATAAATTGTCCTAAGATACCATTGTTTCCACTAATTCATATGTGAATACTATCAATTGTTATCCAAGATACCTTTACACTGATTCCGGTTAACTTGCCGTTATTTTGCTAAGCTATTACTAGTTATAAACCGATGACCATTGGTAGATGATTTGTGAAGAGAATAAAAATGGTCGGTCTCATTTATTGTGTTTTTATCAGCACTTAATTAGGTAATACCACCAATAGCGGAATAGTTGCCTATTTTTGCCTTTATTGAAGGAGGCTTCAGTCTCTGACTCAATGGTAACGGTAATCCCGCGCGATTGGAATAATCTTTTACAGATAAAATCCTAAACTGTTTAATAAGCATACTAAACGACCGATAGCGTACCGGAAGATGCTTCAATATAAAATTCTCAGTTGACGCCCTAAAAAAATATACATATGACATTTGGCTTGAATGTAACAATGTACAGTAAAATGCCATAGCTGCTCCAGCAGCAAAGCTCTGAGCTGCCGTTGATAGAGTTGTAAGAAATAGATATTTATTAAACAGTTGTTAAAGAAACGACAAGACTACTTGGTGATAAATGATCGCTAATAAATTTGGGTGTGAAATATTCGCATCTTGGTTGATTAGATGAATTTTATCTTGAATCGCAATCAATTACTAAAGCTGAAGATCCTGTTGGAAACACTGCAAAAGCAGGTGCATCAGCACAACGGTCACGATCACCATTATCGTTTGCTGTTCAATAACCATTGTATTTTGGCCCAGTTAATTTAAATCCATCAGATCATATTCAAGACTGCCAGAGAATGCCTTTGTTGACTTGACTGCACGTCACGCTTTGCACTTTCTCAAATCCATAGTTTAAAGTGCTTTTCAAGCGTGTGACCACAGAACTACCGCACTGATCAAGGCGGTCATTCCAATGTCATCTATCAACAGCCCACATTATTATGTCTTGATGGGCGGGGGTGTTATGGTTCTTCGTCTTATACCCGTAACAAACAGTTAGTTGCTGAGCTGTAGTTATAGAAAACCATTCTTTGACAACCTCTCCCGCCGAAAGCAGGGAGAGAGGCAGCAATTCAGGCGCAGCATCGGGCAGCTCCTGAGTTGCTGCTAATGGCGATCTGGCCGCATCGCTCACTTCACGGGCAATTAGGCGGGCTCCCACATACCACTTCATCACGCTTTAACCTATGAAGTATCGCTTTTCTTATTTCAGCACTTACCATTACAATACGCTGACTTGCTTTTTACCATTCTCTTTGTTCTTCATTTGATAGGTACCCCAGTGTTTTCTCCACTCGGTCCATTTATCCGGTTCCAATTGTTTGGAGGCTTCAATATCCAACTCGCCGGGAGGAATCCTGCAGTCTTTATAGGCTGTGCCGTCCTCAAGCAACAGGTGGGTATCCACATCAAACCCACCCCGGATAACGTCCGCTCTGCTGTATACCCATACCAGTTCAATATCGCCAAGATCTGCGCCTTTGTCAGGAGCTACACGAATCTGCTCACTGATCTGCTGTGATTTACGCTTGGGCGACTGTTTTGGCTTTTCCTGGTTCCTGCTAACCGGTTCGGTAGCGGCAATACTGGAGTTAGTCACAGAAGGTTGAGTAAGCAAATGCTTCTTAGCATCATTCAGAATCTTGTAATAGTCCGTGCTGTACTTCAGAGTCAGCATCAAATCACCACTCGACAGCGAGGTGATGAAATAGGCTCTTTTCACTGTAATAGACTTATTTCTCCGAGCAATTCGGTCTGTTAGGATGGATGTCCGGGTAATCTCTTGCCGCTGGCGCTTGGCTTGTTGCAGACTCATCGTGAATTATGCCCAGTTAGAGAGTAAAGCTGAATGAATTGCGGAAAGTTGGACTGGGCTTGAAGAAGCGTCCTTGCCAAGTTTATAGAACAATCCACATTATTCATGTATTGTAGGTTACAAAAATCAGCCTACTGTAACCTTGATGAATAATGCAATGATGCCGAATTGAAATTCGATTATTGTGATTGATATCTAAGTATTTTGTTGCTTATGTCTTTTTAGATCGTTTGAGTTACGCAATGGCTGTCCTTGTATTAAACAAGAAATCCAGCTGCTCGAAGATGATATGCAAAGACCTTGTGTAGTATTTCATACTAATAACTCGGCGACATAGAGCGTTGATGGTTTGTGTACGCCTATTTCAACTTGACGGGGATGCAGCACCAGATCTCCATCAGGTCCCACGGTTTCACCATTACATTCAAGCTTATCCATACCCAACCAGGAAGGACTCCGGCAATACTCGATCTCTTTTATTTTTTTACCTTGTGAATCAAACACAACCACACTATGTAATAGATGTGTACCCGCCTGCTCTCTAGCACAGACAAAGGCAATTTGTTCTTTGTTTTGTACAAATCCTTCAGGATCAATACAATATTTTTCTAATGTATATTGCTCTCCGGATCTATCTATGAGCTTTACTGCCTCACGCCTTCCTTCGAGAGGGTCCTCAGGATCATTTTCAAAATAACGAATGATCAATATATCTGCTCCTTGGGGTAAGGATCTGATCTCCGAAACACAATCCTCATCACTCCAATTAACCACATTCGCTGGTACATCCGCGATGGAGGAGTCCACCGCTGTAATCCGGTGAGCAAGTAACGAGTTTGCCTTTACCTGGCATTGCATCAGATAGGCGTCCTTAACCGACTTACGCACTTTATCAAGTACCGATTCAGCGTTAGAGCGGGATGTTGACACGGCTGCGAGCCAAGCAAACATACGGTTACTTTGACTGCAATCTATCATCTGAACAACCAAGCTGTTGTCCACAAGGGTCGACAGCTTATTTTCTTTCTTTGCGATTTGCATCGCTGATTTATCACTGGCACCGACAACTAACCAAACCTCATCGGCTATAACTATCAGAATCACACTCATCAGTGCTATAACCACTCCGACGACAAACAGCCGGTACATCATAATCGACTCTGCTTTTTTGCCTCTTGGCCTAGTGCTTTCCAAAATCTCGAGGATTTTGCCTTTGTTGACCATGCATAGCGACGATGAATTATGTCAACAGCATAAGAGTTGGGCGTTCCAATCGGCTGCTGAGCATTGTGAAAGGCGAATTTGACCTTGGAATCACCTCGAGCATAGATCTTCTACTGTGTTGAAACTGAGCGCCAGCGATAAACTATTTTGGGTTGAAAGCCCTGCTTTTTAAGTGAGTTAAGAACCGCCACAACCTTTGGTTTTAACAGCGGATTCAAACTCTGCAGCTTCTTCTCTTGTAACCATTGAGCACTATCGCCACTCCATTGCGAAGGATTTGTTATAATAGCTGCCCGATGAAAGATGGTTCCAGGTTTTTCGTCCCGGCTCGATAACGCCATCTGGCCTGGAGAAAAATATACTCTGAAATTGAAGAATCGCCCGAATCGTTTTCTGGCCACAAATTCCATCTGCTGGTCCAGGGTTTATTCCTTTTGTTTTAAACAGTCTCTGAACTGTTTTGACATCTTCCTGAATGTTTGGTGCCTTCTCTCCAACTGAACGTTGAAGTACTCTCATCGCCTGCATCCCTTTTGTCTTTCCATAGTCAACAACATATCATGCGGATTCAACTCACAATTGAAAGTTTTTAGTAAACCTCTACCCCCCCTTTTTTTCAAGATCAAAAGGTTAGGAAGGAATTGGAAATTAGCGGGTCGGATCACAGCAACTAAATGAAAATAAAAAAGCGATATGCTCTTGCTGTTCCCAATTACAGAGTTACCTCCAACCATATTCACTTACTCGCTTTTGATAGCAGAAGCCAAGTGATAGTAAAATGTATGCAACTGATTCCCAGCAGAACCTTTAAGCCGGTATTCAATCATTACATAGAGTCAAGCTATGGGAGCTGCTGGAAATAGGTAGTGACCAGCTGCTAATCGACACCCACCGGGGATGGGTTGAAGATGCACTTCAAGCGGAAGCTGCCCAACGGCAACACTACTGGACGGGCAATCTGGCCGTTGGAAGTCGTGATTATGTACGCGGGTTACAGGAGGCTAGGGGTATTAAGGCTCGTAAACGATAGATCGCTTGTAACTAATTAACTCAAGTCTAGGACTTCATATTAGAGCAAAACTGAAAACCCCATCATTCATCTACCTCCGTCATTCCGGCGCATGCCGGAATCCAGATACCACCCAATTGCGGTGGTCCGACCCTGTATTGTTTGCAACCGTTTAACCTAAAAAAATCAGTTGACCGCTCCATTCTACTAGCAGCTTACTGATTTTAAAGAAAATAGCTTCGATGGTTATGTCACCTGCTGGGTGAATCACGCTACAGCGTGAATGGCACGCTTGTGGCGGCGCATGGCGGCGTTGCGCGCCGTGCAGGGATGCACAAGTGTCGCGGGCACATGGAGTGCAGGAGCGACCCTTGCCCGGCACCCCCACAAACGCACCCTTCACGCTGTCCAACTGATCTTTTTAGGTGAATAGATTGAGGCCGAATAGACGAATATTTCAGGCATACCTAAACTCCAAATAACTTCACCTATGAGCGTGAGTTGTTACTGGCCAATGCCAAGGCAGGGCAGAAAAATCTGATCTCCCTGGCTGGAGATACTCACAATGCCTGGGCCGGTCGACTGACCGATAGCGTTGGGGATAGTGTCGGTATCGATCAATTGTTTCTGTAGCACACACGCGCATTTCTGGCAGTTTCGTTCGCAGCGGATTCGTTGGCAGCAGGCTTCGACCAGCAGGGTAAGCAATAGGGATTTTCGGCTGTTCGCTCTGCTTGATGTGAGCTCCTCAAGGCTGACAATGCCCTCGTCGAGCAGGCGATAGAGTGCCGTACTATCGAAGTGAGCGAAGATTTCCCGGGTGCTCGAATCGATAATCTGCAGGTATGGGGCTTGGCGCTCCAGCCAGGCGTTGATGACCAGATGCATTTCGGATTCTCCTTAGGCGGGTAGATGTGGGTTTCTTCTGTTGAGCTCCTTATATGTAAATAATAATCATTATCATATAATCGTCAAGCGATATTTAACGACAGTTTGCTTGTTCCTACGCTCCACGTGGGAACACAGACGCAGCCCTGGAGGACAACTTAATCCTGTGCATTCCCTCGTAGAGTGTGGGAATGAAGTACTCAAGGATGGGATCTGGGAATGTCGCTCCGTCAGGTATTCGGGCATACGCCGGGATGACGATGGCACTTAAGTAAGTGCCAGGGCTCTGTTCACGGATATTTTGCTAAAGGAAAACCAGCCTCAGTGATTCACATAGAGGCGAAAGGCCAGGAATTGGGTGAACTGGGGGTCGGAGAAATTGGTGTCTGAATCCAGGATCAGTGAATTTGATCCATCCGCGTAGTCTGGACCGAAGGTCATGCCCTCGATGTTGTCCAGGGTGATTCCAAGCTGATCCAGGTTCAGTATCAAACGCTTGCGCAGGGGGCTGACGTGTTTTCTGTCGATGGAGTTCTTGCCGCGGACATTGGTGGCGAACCCGTCTGCGGGCACCGGATCAGCTGCTATCGGTTTTGTCCGGTGGATGTATTTAGCGCTGGGACCATCCTATAGTAAGGCGTTCTCAGTGGCGGTAATGACTTGAATCCGGTCGTGGTTGAAACTCAGGCTTTCAAAGGCGAGGTTGTTGCGGATAGCCTCCGGATCCAGGGATGCCGGAGCGAAGGGGAAATCGCCGCTATCCAGAATTTCGGTGACCTGGATGAAGCTGATATCACCATCGTTCAGGTAGCCATCCGTTAGGTCGATGCTCAGTTCGTAGAAGCGGGCATGGTTGATCTGGGCTCGGTCGTCCGATATGGCGACATACAAATCCTGAGCAGCATCGTAGTCAATGCCGGACAAGCCACCGATCTCGGTGTTTTCGAACTGGGTTCCGGTTGGGATCTGGGCCTCACCTACAAATTCGATCATAGGTGTGTGGTGACCCGCTTGAGCGTTCAGGCTGATCATGCCGCAAAGTATGAGTGTAGCGGTGCTTCCTTTCATTGTTTTGACTCCTCGGTTGGATTGCGTACGGTGCGGGAATCATCATTGAAGCTAAAACGATCAGTTGGACAGCGTGAAGGGTGCGTTTGTGGTGGTGCAGGGCAAGGGTCGCTCCTGCACATCCATGTGCCCGCGACACTTGTGCATCCCTGCACGGCGCGCAACGACGCCATGCTTCGCTACAAGCGTGCCATTCACGCTGTAGCGTGATTCACCCAGTAGGTGACCATAACCATCGAAGCTATTTTCTTTAAAATCAGCAATCTGCTAGTAGAATGGAGCGGTCAACTGATTTTTTTAGGTTCAAGACCAGCGGTATCAGAGAAACGGCTAGCACTGACACCCTCGGGTAATATTCGCTATGACGTGAATGGAATCAATAATGCCGCGGGCGCGACCCACATTGGACTGGTTTGTGTAGCACCAGAAAGACATCGAACAGCATATTACCGTGCCAGAAGTGCTCAGAAACCGGAATCAGCTGAAAGGGATCCCAGAAGTTACTGCCACCCTCTGCCAACATGTTGGGATAGTCGTCGATCCGGCTCTGGATCACCGGCAGCAGTTTGACCGGTACAAAGAGTTTAGACGGCAGCACCAAGGGCAGTGTCATCAAGCGGTAGAACCAGCCCTCCAGCCCGCCGATATGATCGAAATGGGGATGTGTTATGAACAGGGCCGGAGGCTCTAGGCCCACGTAGCTTTCGCGGAAGCGGCTCAGGGTGTCCGGTCCGCAATCGATCAATAAAAGGGGGGTGCCCTGCTGCTCCAGCACAGCGGCCGAGGCCCGAAGCTTAATCGCCTGGGCATTGCCGACACCCAGAAAGCGTAGTGACAGGGAGGTGGACATAGTTGCCAGAGGCTGGTTGTCGAGTGGGCACATATTGAACCTGACTATGCGCCCCAATTCTTACCGTGCCTTTTCTAAAAGCATAACGTTAAGTACACCCGGCCAGCCGGATTAAACATTCAGGGATTGAGCGCATGATGAAGGTGATTGAAACTACACAACCTGAATTGTCGTATAATTCAGCTTGGTCGGGGGCAACTTTTTGTTATGCCAAATTGCTTGAATCCTGCTCATAGCTTGCGATTTTCTCCTTGCATAGCTTTTCAGTTAAAGTCTGTAACTCACGTACTCGCTCCGTAAGCCAATTAAGTTGCTCCTTAGTGATTGTGTAGCTTGGCTTGTATCGAGCATCGACATAGGCTTTACGAAGCAACTTAAACCTTTCTTTTTCTTCTTCAGTGGAACGCGGAAATATGGTTAAAAATTTTGGCTCTATGCTTGAAACTCTTTGACTTAATTTCTCTAAATCATGTGTGCTTGGCTTATAACGTGTAAAAACTAACAAGATAGCCGCAAAAAAACATTCTGTAGCTTGATGTAGATAAAATGCTGCTTTTTTGAATCTGTTTCTTTCAATATTAATTAAGCAGTCATCAATAAATTCATTTGCATTATTTGACCAGTATAAAAGATCATTTTCAGCCAATAATTTTCTTTCTTTAGGGCATATTTCAATTGGCTCTGCCAATTGAAATTTCCCCGAATCGTAGAGCAGAATTCCTTCTCGTAGGATATCAATATAGAAATACTGACTTTTTCTTAAACGACGATTTATAAACTGAATATCCTCTGCAATAAGGCTGATTGGTGTTCTGTGAATGGTTTTGGCCAAGCGTCGGGAAAGTTGGTTGTTTTGCTCAACTCGATCAGCCTGTCGGGGTGTTTCTGTGACTATCAAAAGGTCGAAATCACTCTGATAGCGATACTGGAGGGTTTCTGGGTCCAGATCCTCTACCCAGTCTCCACGAGCGTAACTGCCGAATAAAACAAGCATTTCGAGATCGATTTCCTCTCGAATAATCTCAATAACTCTATGTAATTCTTGTTGTTTTTGCTCTGGCAGGTGATCAAGTGCTGTTTTCATTCCTCTATGATAATCCCTATTGGTTTTTCTTCACAGCGCAGGTCTAATCAGCAGGCAAAACGCCCAGCTCACCACATCCTTCGTCATATGCTCCTGCCACACGTTACGACTTTTCGTTTTTGGGGTACATCAAACCCTTTCTCCGACCTCTACCACACTATCCAGCAGATGCCCCTGTTTGCACTTCCTTAGAGTGGGTGTCTGGATAGGGATAGTAAAAAGCATAGCGAGGAACGAGCAGCGCTTTTTGCCGTCCGAGTGAAATTGCCTAGTTATGTTATGTCACCGGTACTATAATGTGTATATAATTAGTTTTAATACACACAGGTGCCCTATGCGTACTAACATAGTAATAGACGATGACTTGATGGCGCAAGCATTAAAAGCCACAGGCCTAGAGACCAAAAAAGACGTTGTGGAACAGGGTCTTAAACTACTAGTAAAGAGAAGCAAACAACAATCCATAAGAAGCCTTCGGGGTAAAATCAAGTGGGAAGGCAACTTAGATGAGATGAGGGATAATGAGTGATCCTAGCAGATACAAGTGTTTGGATAGACTATTTAAGCGGAAAAATCACCCCACAAACAGATTTTCTTGATGAATGCCTGATCGATGGAACTCTCGCAATGGGAGATTTTGTTTTTCTAGAGATCCTTCAAGGCATCCGAGATGACAAGCAATACAAACAAGTGAAAGCCAAACTGTCCCTGTTAGATCAACATTCAATGTTTAGTCCGTCAATGGTAGTAAAGTGCGCAAATAACTTTCGTTCTTTACGTAAAAAAGGGATCACAATCCGTAAGACCAATGATGTGATTATTGCTTCGTTTTGTATTGAGCAAAAAATGGGGCTTCTTTACATAGATAGAGACTTTAAACCATTCACTGAACATCTGGGTTT
>JARRQD010000001.1:0-35650 GCA_037382205.1 Candidatus Thiodiazotropha sp. | reverse complement strand
CCGCTCTTTGGTAGCCTCTCGGTCTTTCCAGTACCCCTTTGAAACCAAGGGCCCCAGATGCACCAACTCCCCAGGCTCATCGACCTCGCATGGGGTGCCGTCAGCCCTCAATACCATCACTTGCGCATTCGGAATCGCTTGTCCTATGGAAGTTGGGCGCTGATCAAGCTGATCCGGTGGCAGGTAGGTGGAACGGAATGCTTCGGTCAAACCATACATCAGGTAGATGTCCGTATTCGGTAGATTCCGACGCAACTGTTGAGTGGTCTCCAGCGGCACCACACCACCGGAACTGGTGATATATCTGAGATGATCGGCGACCTCCGCCGGCCAATGCAACTCGACCAAGGCATTCCAAAGTGGCGGTACGGCAGCGAGACCGGTGATACGCTCTTTCACCAGGGTGTTGATCACTTCCATCGGCAATAGATAGTTGATCAACACAGCTGTCGCGCCAACCAGAAAGGCCGTTGTCAGTTGACTCATCCCATAGTCAAAACTGAGCGGCAGCACCACCAGAATTCGGTCAGATGGGCGATTCTCCAGATACTGGGCCACACTCTTCGCCCCAACCACCATGTTGCGATGACTCAACATCACCCCTTTGGGGTTGCCTGTACTGCCGGAGGTATAGAGCAGCGCAGCGAGATCGTTCCCGTCGATTTGCGGTAGACCCTGCGGTTGATCCAAATGGATAAACCCATCCCATGAAAAGAGTTGCTCGACACCGGCGGAAGCCTGACTGATATCGCAATCGTCAATCACAACCAGATCATTCAGCTCCACGGCTTCATCCAGATCGTCCAATAGGGCACGATATTTACCGCATGTGGTGATCAACAGCTTGGCATCGCAATCATTCAGAATATGCAATACCTGATGGGGTTTGAGCACCGGATTGATCGGCACGAACACCGCACCGGCAGCCAATACCCCAAATATGGCGATCACATTCTCAAGGCATTTTGGCAGATAGATGGCCACACGATCCGACGGTTGAATGCCGATCCTCTGTAGTGAACCGGCGAATAGCTTAAGCTGATTGGCCAGCTGAGCATAGCTGAGCTGTGAAGACTTATACTGGAGTGCAGGCTGCTCAGGCATGCCATTGGCACTCTCCAATATCAGCTCGTGTAGTAGTTCAGCCATTGCTGGAAATGTCACTCCTTATTTCAAGGCCTCAGGAGACCTCTGATTCAGCTACTTTTCTTTATCCCTGAAAATACCGGGATCCAGGTAAATCAAACATAGATTCCGCCATTCGCCGGAATGACAACATAATCAGATACTCCTTTGTTTACGGGTTAGCGATCGGTTTCGAGATCGTTCTTCTATTCGACTCAATCAAGTCAACAACCAGCTCCGCCGCCCTTTCAGCAGCATTCTGCCTTAGCCGCTGGTGGATCTTTCGATAGCTTTCTGCAATCACCTCACACTGCTGAGGATCATTCAACAAGTCGACAATCGCCTGCCCCATCAACTCAGCCTGACAGGCCTCCTGCAAAAATTCTGGCGCCAACATCTTCTCAGACAACAGATTGGCAATCGCTACGTAGGGCGTCTTCAGTAGCTTGAAGCGTCGGATCAACCAGGCTGTCAGCGGAGACAATCGATAGGCAACCACCATTGGCTTTTTCATTAACAGTGTCTCAAGTGTAGCGGTTCCAGAAGCAGTCAATACCAGATCGGCCGCACCGATTGCGACTCTTGGCTGCCCATCAAGCAGTTTTACTTCCAGCACCTGGGAGTGGTTTGCCAAAGCCGCTTGAAATGTCTGTTTAATCGTCTCGTTCACCATCGGTGCAACAAACTGAATATCAGGTTGTTGTCGTTTCAGCCAACTGACGGTTTCTGCAAAAGGTTCAGCCAAACGACTCACTTCACTCATCCGACTGCCTGGAAGCAGCGCCACTACCGGACGCCCGGCCGCGAATCCCAGTTCTCTTCGAATCGCCACTGGATCCGCTGGCTGCAGCGGGATCTGATCGGCCAGTGGATGTCCTACATAAGCGGCCGGCACTTGGTGCTGCTTGAGAAAATCCACCTCAAAATCGAAGATACATAACATCAAGTCGACCGCCTGGCGTAATTTTTTAACCCGGCCCTGTCGCCAGGCCCAAACGGTGGGGCTTACCCAGTGGGCGGTCTTGATTCCGGCTTGCTTGAGTTTTGTCTCCAGCGCCAGGTTAAAATCCGGTGCGTCCACGCCCAGTACCAGGTCAGGAGGATCATTGAGAAAGTGGTTGATCAGTTGTTTGCGGGTTTTGAGCAACCCAGGAAGGTGGCCGAGTACTTCAAACAGCCCCATCACCGGATCCATGCGGGCCAGGGGGCGACAACCGGCCGCCTCCATCAGCGGACCGGTCATGCCCTCAAAAATAATCTCTGCAGATCGCTCTCGTAGGGCATGAATCAACGCGGCGGCCAATTGATCACCGGAAATTTCATTCGCAATGATGCCGACACGAATCGGCTTTTGTTGTTCTGCGGATTGCATCAGAGGCTGCTCTGAAGGCAGATTCGCTAACAAATTTAACGCAAAATGCCTCGCCCGCTATGGGAGAGGAATTCGACGAGAATCTTAAGTTCGGGAGTTTCCGAGGCCAGGCTTTCGATCTCCTCACGGGCCGTTTCCAGGCGAAGTCCTGAATGATAGATGATTTTATAGGCCTGTTTGATCTGCCTGATCGCCTGTTTGCTGAAGCCTCTGCGACTCAACCCCTCCCGATTGATGCCATGGGGTTTGGTCGGCTCACCAGCCGCCATCACATAGGGGGGGAGATCCATATTGATTGCAGCACCCATGCCGCAAAAGCTGTGAGCGCCGATGCGACAAAACTGATGAATCTTGGAAAAGCCTCCCAGAATGGCATGATCATCAATTGTCACATGACCACCCAGTGAGGCTGCATTAGCCATGATCACTTGGTTGCCCAAAACACAATCGTGGGCAACATGGATATAGGCCATCAGCAGATTGTCATGGCCAATGCGGGTGATGCCTTGATCTTGAACTGTGCCTCGATGCAGGGTGGCAAATTCTCGAATCACATTCCGATCACCAATCACCAGTGAGGTTGGCTCTCCGGCGTATTTCTTATCCTGGGGATCTTCTCCCACAGAGGCGAACTGGTAGATACGGTTGTCTCGGCCGATTTGGCTTGGGCCATTGACAACCACGTGAGGGCCGATCACGGTACCGGCACCAATGCTTACACCAGCACCGATGATCGAAAAGGGCCCCACAGTGACCTCCTCATCCAGCTCCGCCTGAGGATCTATGACTGCGCGTGAATCGATCAGTTGCCTATCTCCCTGGCAGTACACATGATCTCCGCCGTAGCCACAGTACGGCCATCCACAGATGCCGAGCAGGTAAAGAAACCGATACCGCGCTTCAGTCTGTTCTGCTGCACATCAATGATCATTTGATCACCGGGCTCCACCTGCTGTTTGAAACGCGCCTTATCAATACCGACAAACAGATAGATGGTTGTTTCGTTCACCGTTTCCGGATTGGACGCCATCGCCAATAGGCCGGTAGCCTGGGCCATCGCCTCGACAATCAGCACACCGGGCATCACCGGTTGAACCGGGAAATGCCCATTGAAAAAGGGTTCGTTATAGGTGACGTTTTTCAGTGCCTGCAAGCGGGTGTTTTTCTCATATTCGGTCACCCGGTCGATCAGCAGAAAGGGGTAACGGTGTGGCAGCAGGCTCAGCACCTTATTGATGTCCATCGCGATCAAACCGCCCTCCCATGACTCAAATTTTTCATTTGAATGATTCTCCAGTGAGAGATTTCACTGTTTTTTTCAATAATTTCAGATCGTTGGCCATACCATCAAGCCGCCTAAGCCGGGCGATCACCTTCCGCCACACACTATTTTCCATCGCGGGAAAATTACCACTGTAGTAGCCTGCCTTGGGAAAAGAGCGCGAAACCAGGGTCGCACCCGAAAAATGCACATTATCACCAATCGTTAAATGGCCTGCCAGACCGGTTTGACCACCAATGGTACAGTGACGCCCAACTTTGGTCGATCCTGCAATGCCACAACACCCGGCCATTGCGGTATGTTCACCCACCTCCACGTTGTGAGCAATCATCACTAGGTTATCAAGTTTCACCCCATCATGCAGGATGGTATCCTCCAGCGCACCACGATCAATGGTCGTATTAGCGCCAACCTCCACATCATCACCCAACCAGACTCTGCCCAGCTGAGGTACTTTGATCCATCGCCCCTGATCGTTGGCCAGACCGAATCCATCCGCCCCTAAAACGGCCCCTGGATGGAGCAGGCAGCGGGCGCCTATTCGGGTTCTGTGACAGAGGGTAACCCGTGCAACCAGCCTTGTCTGAGCACCGATCTCACAGTCTGATTCGATCACCGAACCTGGCCCCACCACCACATCGGCGCCAATTCTGACCCGCTCTCCAATCACACTGCAGGGACCAACCGAGACCGATGGGTCAATCTCTGCCGACTCCGCAATCACCGCTGAAGCGGCTATTCCAGAGCTATCTTTATTGACAGGAAAAAGCAGGCTGGCCGCCCGTGCATAAGCCAGGTAGGGATTATCGGTGATCAGTGCCGCCACCTGGCACTCATCAGCGGCTTGCTGCGAAACAATCACAGCGGAAGCCCCCGTCTCTTTAAGGTAGCTGCGATAAGCATTGTTACTGAGAAAACTCAGCTGCCCGGCCGTGGCACTCTGCAGTGTACCAACCCCTTGAATGGCAATCTCAGGATCTCCGCGCAGCTCCGCGCCTACCGCCTCAGCTATATCTCCCAGTCGAATGGACAAGTGTAGAAACCCGGATTATTCAGCTTTTCGGTCGCGCAGCTTTTCTAACACCTTGTCAGATATATCAATTTTTTTACTGAAATAGACCACCCCATCAGAGACAATCAGATCAATTTTCTCGCTTTTACCTACTTCCTGGATAACCTCGCGAACCTGTTGGCGCAATTTCTTGAACTCCTCATTCTGCCGCAGGTTCAGATCCTCACGAAACTCTGTCTGAGCATTCTTCAGTTTACGACTGCGGCTGAGGATATCCCGTTCAAGACGTTTAACCTCTGATTCGCTCATTACGGAGCCGTCCCGCTGCAGTTTCTCCTCAAGCTGTTTGAGCTGCTTTTGCGAAGCCAGCAGATCCTTCTCGCGACGAGAAAACTCTGTCTGTAGCCGTTCCCGTGCGGTCTTGTATTGAGGTGATTCTTCAAATACCTTAGTGGCATTGACAAAAGCAATGCGATACTCCTCAGCGGTTGCACTGCCCGCTGCAAAAATCGCCAAGCTTAAAGTGATCAGTATAAAGCGTATTGAGTTCACCCATCGACTCCCTAATTAATTTTTAAAATCCGCTACCAATTCGGAATTGCAGCGATTTAGTTTTGTCACCCTCTTCCTCTTTCAGCGGATAGCCCAAACTGAACGAGAGTGCACCTACCGGAGAAAACCAGGATAACATCAGACCGGTAGAAGCCCGAAATCCATCCCATTTGATCTCCTCATCGTTTGCCAGATCGAAGACGTTGCCCACATCGGCAAACAATCCGGCCCGTACAGTGTCTTTGAAGTCGTCACCAAAGATCGGAAACAGTAACTCGACCTGACCGATGATTCTAGCATTTGCACCAAGTGCATCGTCTTCTGAATCCTTAGGACCCAGTGTATTCTCCTCGAATCCTCTCACCGAACCAATGCCGCCGGCATAGAAATTTCGATAGAAAGGCAACTCATCATTATTTCCATAACCATCACCATAACCCAACTCACCATTCAGTTTTAAGGTCAGATTGTTGGTCAAGGGGAAATATTGGCTATTACGATAACTCAGGCGGTAGTACTGAAGATCACTGCCTGGGGTGTTTAATTCTGTGGTGAAGATCTGCCGTCCACCCCGGTTTGGAAAGATCGCCCGATCCCTGGAATCGCGAATCCAACTACCAACCAATTCAAAATCAGAAAATCTGTCGCCGTTGCTGTCAACAAACTCCTGAATCTCGTTGGAGGGGGTAGAACCGAGAAAAAAAGTGGTTCGTTCGTAGGCAAGACTGAATTTCAATCGGTCATACTCAGTCACTGGCACACCGAAATTGACCCCCAGACGACCTACATCGGTCGAGTAACTGGAGATGTTGAGCTCTGCAAAATCGGTCTCCCGATAGCTCAATTCATAGCCCTGACTAATCCCATCAATGGTGTAGTAGGGATTGGTGTAGACGACAGAGACTTTCTTCGTCGCATCACTGGTGTCAAAACCGGCACTGACCCGGTTCCCGGTACCCAGAAAGTTGTTCTGACTGATGCTGGCGTTGAATAACACCCCCTGAGTCTCTGAGTAACCGACACCGGCGCTCAGGCTGCCCGAGGCCGCTTCTGTGACACTCAGATTGACATCCACCAGATCGGTAGTGCCAGGCACAGCCGGGGTCTCCATGTTGACATCATTGAAGAAACCGAGCCGCTGCAAGCGTTCCCGGGAGAGTCGGGTCTTCTCACCAGAGAACCAGGCGGATTCCATCTGCCGCATCTCCCGGCGCAGCACTTCGTCACGGGTGGTGGAGTTACCGGAGATGTTGATGTAGCGCACATAGACCCGCTTGCCCGGATCGACGAAATAGGTGATCGCCACCTTGCGGTTCTCTCGATCGATATCGGGAATGCTGTTGACATTGGCGAAGGCGTAGCCCGCATCGGAGTATTTCTTGTTCAGACGTTCGGCGCTGGCGGTGACCTTCTTACGCGAGAATACCCCACCCCGGCGCAGGTGGATCAGCGGAAACAGATCCTCTTCCGGCAGCTCCAGATCACCGGCCAGCTTAATATCGCTGAGGGTGAACACATTACCCTCATCAAGGGCGATGGTAATGTAGATATCTTTCTTGTCGGGGGTTATTGAAACCTGGGTCGATTCGATTTTGAAATCGATATAGCCTCGATCCAGGTAGTAGGAGCGGAGAGTTTCCAGGTCACCGGCAAGGGCCTGTTTGGAGTATTTGTCACGGCTGGAGAAGATTGCATACCAGGCTGGAATACCCAGCTCGAACTCATCCAGCAGTTCATCATCGTCATAGGCTGAGTTGCCGATGATATTGATGTTTTTGATCCGCGCAGTCAGGCCTTCGGAGATCTCGATATCGATCCCCACCCGATTGCGCTCCAGTGGCGTTACAGTAGATTTGATCTTTACCCCATATTTGCCCCGGGCAAAGTATTGCCGGTTGAGCTCCTGCTCAACCTGCTCCAGCAAGGCGCGTTTAAACACCCGCCCCTCAGCCAGCCCCACATCCTTGAGACCGGTCATCAACCGATCTGTATCCAGATCCTTGTTTCCCGTGATATTAATCTCAGCGATTGCCGGCCGTTCATGGACGAAGACGATCAGTACATCCCCTTCACGCTCCAGTCTTATCTCTTTGAAAAATCCAGTTTTATGTAGGGCGCGGATGATTTTTGCGGTGTTGCCCACAGTCACCTGATCACCGGTTTTCACCGGCAGGTAGTTGAACACGGTACCCGCCGAGATGCGCTGCAGCCCCTCGACACGGATATCTTCAACAACAAAGGCGGCCGCCAGTTGCGGAAGCAGTAGAGCAGTCAGCAGCAGTAAAGTGATAAAAATCCGCAAAGATACACGCATTATATATTGATACAACAGAGTTTATTCATTATTCAGCTGCCTTTTGGCAGAAATCCCCGACAGATCAGCAGTATGACGAAGGGCGTAAGTATAAGTTATCTTTCTGCTTCAGGATACAGAGCTATCCCCTTGAACCAATTCGCATGACTAGCCAAGAAACCGGTTCAGATCAACATAGAATGCGAGGCTCATTACACCCAGTAGAATTAACAAACCGACCTTCTGCCCCTGTTCCATGAAACGATCCGAGGGAGGTTTCCCCTGAATCGCTTCGATTAGGAAATAGAAGAGATGACCACCATCCAGCACTGGGATGGGTAGCAGGTTCAAAACCCCCAGACTGATGCTCACCACAGCGAGAAACTTAATAAAGTAGACCGGGCCAAAACTTGCTGATTTTCCAGCAGAATCAGCAATTGAGATCGGTCCGCTCAGGTTTTTGACTGAGACTTCTCCGATGATCATTTTGCCAAGCATACGCAACATCAGCACCGACATATCCCAGCTCTTGTTGATCGCCTGTCCGAGTGATTCCAGCGGTCCATAGCGAACGATCGCTCGATAGTCGTCCCATAGGTCGCTCGGTATCGGCTCGACCCCGGCACCGATCCGACCATAGGGCTCGCCCTCTTCGGGTTTAACCGATTTAGGTGTCACTTCAATAACCAGTGACTCGCTATCCCGCTCGACCTCGATCGACAATATTTTGCCGGGTCGTTGCCGGACGTAATCAACCCATTCAGCCCAATCGGTGACCGGCTGATCATCAACCCGTACGATTCGATCTCCAACCTTCAAACCAGCCTTTTCAGCTGCTTCATCGGCAACGATTTCACCGATAATCGGTGGAATCTCAGGCCGATCAGGTGTCAGGCCCAGATTGGTCAGTAACTGGCCATCTTCCGCCATTGTCGCAATATCGTGGCTTGGCACCACGACCAGTCGCTCTCCCTGCTCAGGATTGGAGACTCGTATCTGCAGGCTCTGCTTATCCAGAGCCTGTGAGATGATGGCATAGAGCACGTTCTCCCAGGTGGGGGTCGCCTGATCGGCTACCGATGTGATCTGATCACCAACCACAAATCCGCTCTGTTGGGCCAGGGACCCATCCTCCACTTTTCCAATCATTGGCTTGAGGCCGGTATCACCCGTCACGAAGATCAACCAGAAGGCGAGAATCGCAAACAGAAAGTTGAATAGCGGGCCGGCCACCACGATGGCGCTGCGTACCGGCAGTGATTGACGATTGAACGCCTGATCCTTTATCGCCTCAGGAACAGGTGCCTCTCGTTCATCAAGCATTTTCACGTAGCCGCCGAGGGGTATCGCCGCCACAACGTACTCTGTGCCGTCTAGCTGACTGGTCTTTTTCCACAGCGGCTTGCCGAAGCCGATTGAGAAACGCAACACCCTGACACCGAGTTTCCGCGCCACCCAGAAGTGACCAAACTCATGGACTGCAATCAGAATTGCCAGAGCAACAATGAACGAAACGATGGTGAAGAGTAGTGAATTCATGATGTCTTATCAGCTGATACCGCAGCTTGAGACCCTTTTCTGCAGAACTTGTTCCGCCTGTTTTCGAGCCTCACGGTCTGCCTCCAACAGGCTCTCCAGATCTTTGACAGACGCCACAGGCTGACGCTGCATGGTCTCTTCGACCACTTCAGCAATGCCGGTAAAGGCGAGACGTCGATTCAGAAAGGCATCCACCGCCACTTCGTTGGCGGCATTCAGCACAGCACTGGCGGTACCGCCATTCTGTATCGAATGGTAAGCCAATCCCAGACAGGGGAATCGCTGTGGATCCGGCGCTTCGAAATCGAGACGACCGATCCGAAAAAGATCCAGGCTATTGACCCCGGATTCGATCCGCTCCGGCCAGGCCAGTGCATGAGCAATCGGTGTACGCATATCCGGCTGCCCCAGTTGGGCCAGCACAGAACCATCCGCATACTCCACCATGGAGTGGATCACGCTCTGCGGATGCAGCACCACCTCGATCATCTCTGGCGCAGCCTGAAATAACCAATGGGCCTCGATCACCTCCAGCCCCTTATTCATCATGGTCGCCGAGTCGACAGAGATCTTCCGACCCATCTCCCAATTGGGATGGGCGCAGGCCTGATCGGGCGTGACATTATGCAGATCATCCACCGGGGTTTTGCGAAACGGCCCACCGGATGCGGTCAGCAGGATGCGTTTGACACCGGATTGAGCGAGGCCATTCTGATAACCCTCGGGCATACACTGAAATACTGCATTGTGCTCACTGTCGATGGGCAGCACCGATGCCTGGTGGGCCTTCACCTCCTGCATGAACAGGTCGCCGGCAACCACCAATGCCTCTTTATTGGCCAATAGCAGGCGTTTTCCCGCCCGCACCGCTGCAAGCGCTGGTAGCAGCCCCGCCGCACCGACAATCGCCGCCATCACAGCGTGCGCCTCGGGCATGGAAGCCGCAATCTCCAGCCCACGTAATCCGGAGAGCACTTCGATGACCAAGCCGCGTTCTTTCAGCCCCATGGCCAACTGGTCGGCCGAGCTGGGATCCGCCATCACCGCAACCTTTGGTTGAAACTGTTCGCACTGGCGGAGCAATCCGGCCACATCCCGATTCGCGGTCAAGGCGACCACCTGATACTTGTCTGGATGTCTGGCCACCACATCCAGTGTGCTGACGCCAATCGAGCCGGTGGATCCGAGGACGGTCAAACCTTGCATCAAGCTACCCCCAACAGGGTCAGGCCAAAAAGGAATACCGGCGAAGCGGCCGTCAGACTGTCGATGCGATCCAACATACCACCGTGACCGGGAAGCAGCGTACCGCTGTCTTTCATCCCCAGCTGGCGTTTCAGCAGACTCTCAAACAGATCCCCTACCACCGAAGAGAGCATGGTGATAAGACAGAGTATCAGGATCAGTATCGATTGCACCCCTGACGTGCCCAGCCACCATAAAAGCACGCCACCGCACAACAGCGCACTGACCATCGCCCCATAGACCCCCTCCCTGGTCTTGCCCGGACTCACCTGTGGAGCCAGCTTGTTGCTGCCCCAGCGATGCCCTGCAAAGTAGGCGCCCACATCAGCACTCCAGATCAGCATCAGTACGAACAGCATTAAGCCGGGACCGAAATCGGGAATCTGATGCAGCGTCACCAGGGCAAGCCAGGCAGGAAACAGTACCACCATCCCCTCCAGGGCTTTCAGCATTGAATTTTCGGAGGGCTTTTGATCCGATTTGAAACGCATGATTCGCAACAACACAAAACACCACCATAGCACGGCAAAGCTGATAATGGCCGGAGTCCACGAATCGGGCATCCACAGGTAGCTGCCGCCCAACAGGATCAACATCGACAAAGCATAGAGCAGTTGTTGTGGCAGTCGGCTAAAACCACTCAACCGGGCCCATTCACGGCTCCCCACCAACACCACAATGGCGAGCATCAAAGCCACATAAACAGTCGGCAGCAGCAATACCGATGAGATGACCAGAGGCGCGAGTATGAGTGCGGTGATAACACGCTGCTTCAGCATAGCGAGCTCAGGAGGCTTCAGCAGTCTGTCCCTGAACCTGCTCTCCAGTGCGGCCGAATCGACGTTGTCGGCCGGAGTAGTCTTGAATTGCCGCTTCCAGTGCCTGATCATCAAAATCGGGCCACAGCAGATCCGTGAAGTAGAGTTCGGTGTAGGCACACTGCCAGAGCAGGAAATTGCTGATGCGCTTCTCACCGCCGGTGCGGATGAACAGATCCGGCTCAGGCAGGTCAGCAAATGAGAGATGTTGGGCGAGTGTCTGCTCATCCACCTGATCTGGTAAGAGGGCGCCTGTCGCGACCGATTCAGCCACACATCTGGCCGCCTGAGCGATATCCCAGCGACCACCATAGTTGGCCGCCACCTGCAGCAACAGGCCTTGATTCGACTCGGTCTGCTGCTCGGCTTCACCGATTTGATTCTGCAACTTTTGGGAAAAGCCGCTGCGATCGCCAATCACTCTCAGCTTGACCTGATTGCGATTAAGCCGCTTGACCTCCTTTTTCAAGGAGCGGATGAAGAGATCCATGATCAGGTTGACCTCTTTGGCCGGACGACGCCAGTTCTCACTGCTGAAAGCAAACAGAGTCAAAACGGGAATCTTACGCGCCACACAGGCCTCAACCACCCGACGTACCGATTCGACACCAGCTGGGTGACCAGCATAACGCGGCAGACCGCGTTTTTTCGCCCATCGGCCATTACCATCCATTATGATCGCCACATGCCGAGGCATTTCTGCGATGACAGTTTCGGAGTCCTTTGTCATGCCGCTGGTCATAGCAGGATCAGATCTCCATTAAGTCCTTTTCTTTCTCCTCCAGCAACTCATCCACCTGTTTGATGTGCTTGTCTGTCAGATTCTGGATCAGTTCCTGGCCGCGACGTTCGTCATCTTCTGAAATCATCTTCTCTTTGACCAGATCCTTCAGATCATGGTTCGCATCACGACGGATATTACGTACCGCCACCTTGGCCTGTTCGGCTTCCTGGCGAACAATACGAATCAGATCCTTACGGCGCTCTTCAGTCAAAGGCGGCATGGGCACCCGTAAAACCGTACCAGCACTCATCGGATTGAGTCCCAGGTCGGAAGTCATGATCGCCTTCTCCACCACCGAGACCATGTTCTTTTCCCAGGGCACCACGGTCAGGGTACGGGCGTCTTCGACATTGATATTGGCAACCTGACTGATCGGCACCTCAGAGCCGTAGTAGTCAACCCGGATATGATCCAGCAGACTGGGATGGGCACGGCCGGTGCGCACTTTGGCCAGCTCGTGCACCAAGGACTCGACACTTTTACCCATGCGGGTCGACGCATCACTTTTAATATCATCAATCATAGTCAGTCGCCTTTTTCCACCAGAGAGCCAATTGCCTCTCCATGCATTAAGCGCATAAGCGCACCTGGGTCGTTGATATTCATAATCCGCAGGGGCATGCCATTGTCCCGGCACAACACAATCGCTGTGGCATCCATGACCTGAAGGTTCTCAGCCAAAGCGCGATCGTAGGTCAATTGGGGATAGAAGACCGCCTCAGGATCTTTCATGGGATCGGCTGAATAGACACCGTTCACCTTGGTCGCCTTGATCAGCAGGTCCGCTTTGATTTCCACCGCTCTGAGACTGGCGGCGGAATCCGTTGTGAAGTAGGGATTACCGGTACCTGCTGCAAGTATGGCAACCCGCCCCTGGTCGAGGCTGTGTCTTGCATCCCTTGCGGTAAATGGCTCACAGACATCGGTCATGCTCAGCGCCGAATAGACATCGGCCTCCACCCCCAGACGGGAGAGCATATCCTGCATCGCCAGGGAGTTCATCACGGTGGCCAGCATGCCCATCTGATCACCCCGCACTCGGTCGAAGCCACCCTGAGCCAGACCAGCGCCGCGAAAGATGTTGCCACCGCCGATCACAACGCCCATCTGAACACCGGCACCAATCAGATCCCTGATCTCCTCGGCAACCCGTTGAAGGACACCGGGGTCGATACCGAACTCCCCCTCTCCCATCAGGGCCTCGCCACTCAGTTTCAGCAAGATGCGTTGGCAAATTAGCGCACTCATACTCATCCCTTTCCTAGGGTCTGTTGAAAATCGTGACCAACCACCAGAGTGGCTGGCTGAGGAAAGGCAACTGCCGCCAAGCATGCCTTGCCGTTTATTGATCCCGCCGTTACCGGCGGGATCGCTCTACCCATGGACTGGTGCAGAAAAATCAAGACATCTTGGCTTGAGCCATGACCTCTTCTGCAAAGTTCTCCTGCTTCTTTTCGATGCCTTCACCAACTTCAAAGCGCTTGTAATCCACGATCTGAGCCGCTTTGCTTTTCAGCAGTTTTTCCACGCTGGTATCCGGATCTTTGACAAAAGCCTGCCCCATCAGGGTATTCTCTGCAAGATACTTACGCATCCGGCCTTCGACCATTTTTGCAACGATCTCATCCGGTTTGCCACTCTCTTTGGCTTGAGCGGTAACGATCTCGCGCTCTTTATCCATCATCTCCTGAGGCATCTGATCCGCAGAGAGACAGATCGGATTGGTTGCCGCAATGTGCATGGCCAGGTCACGTCCCAGCTCATCATCACCGCCGTCGAGTTCCAGCACCACACCGATGCGCACACCGTGGCGATAGCTCACCAGCTTGCCAGATTTGGCATTGAAACGGACAAAACGACGTACATTCATGTTTTCGCCAAGTTTGGAAACCAGCGCCTCACGGGCCTGATTGACAGTGGTCTCTTCACCTTCATGCAGCGGCTGCTCCATCAGAGCGGCCACATCATCTGCACCACCGGCCAGAACACGCTCTGCAACGGCTTTTGCGAATGAGGTAAAATTGTCGTCCTTACCGACAAAGTCCGTTTCACAATTGACCTCAACCATTGCGCCCTGGGTGTTGTCATCGTTGAAACTCAGTACGATGATACCCTCTGCCGCGATACGACCCGCCTTTTTCGCGGCCTTCGCCTGACCGGATTTGCGCATCTGTTCGATGGCTGCATCCACATCGCCATTGGACTCGACCAATGCCTTTTTACATTCCATCATTCCTGCGCCGGTACGATCGCGCAGTTCCTTCACCAGAGAGGCTGTAATTGCCATGATACGCCTACCTTAAATATTTAAGTACTAAAACTGTCTTATAGGGAGAATGCTTAGCGGACTCCGTGGAGTCCGCCTAGATTGCCGATGGCTCAGGCCTGCTCAGGCGCCACCTCGACAAATTCCTCGTTACTATTTGCTGCTACGCTATTTGCCGCACTGGTGCGACCCTCAAGGATCGCAGCTGAAGCGCCCTGTACGTAGAGCTGAATCGCACGAATTGCATCATCATTTCCCGGAATCACATAATCGATATCGTCCGGATCGTTGTTGGTGTCTACCACGCCAATCACCGGAATGCCCAGTTTGCGGGCTTCCGCCACAGCGTTTTTCTCGTGACCGACGTCGATGATATAGAGGGCGTCTGGCAGACCATTCATATCCTTGATACCACCCAGGCTGCGCTCCAGCTTCTCCAGCTCACGGCTCAGACCAAGCGCCTCTTTCTTGTTGAAGCGCTGCTCGACACTGCCGTCCTCAAACATCGCCTCAAGCTCTTTGAGTCGTTTGATTGACTGTTTGATGGTCTTAAAATTGGTCAGCATGCCACCCAACCAGCGATGGTTGACAAAAGGCATACCGCATCGTTCCGCCTCTTCGCGTACCACGGACTGTGCCGCACGCTTGGTGCCGACAAACAGGATCTTACCGCCGTTAGCAGAGAGGGAACCGACAAAATTCATCGCATCCTTGAACAGGGGCATCGTCTTTTCCAGGTTGACGATGTGGATCTTGTTGCGATGACCAAAGATGTAAGAACCCATTTTCGGGTTCCAGTAGCGGGTCTGATGACCAAAATGTACGCCGGCCTCAAGCATCTGGCGCATTGATACTTCACTCATGAGTGACTCCTGATATGTATCGGGTTAAACCTCCACATATCCCATAGTCCAACCCTATGATACTGTTTAACAAGCAAAACTTACTGATGTTCAGCATCATCAAAGGCACCCAGGACCATGTGACGATATGTGTGTGTTTTCTAACCGCGAGATAAACCCTAGGGCCTCCGCGGACTTGGAATGCTGAAGCGTTTGCGATTCAGCGGGGCGTTTTATACCATAACCCGCTTGATGCGACAATCTGCCATTCCCTATTAACTTCCCGGACTTTCAAGCGATTTCACATGGGCGTCACAATAAAAACTGCGCAAGAAATAGACAAAATGAGACACGCCGGCAGACTCGCGGCCGAGGTGCTGGAGATGATTGCTCCCCATGTGGAGCCGGGTATAACCACCCTGGAGCTGGATCGAATCTGCCACGACCACATCGTCAAGCAGCAGCACGCCATACCAGCCCCCCTGAACTACCGAGGTTTTCCAAAATCGATCTGCACCTCTGTCAACCAGGTTGTTTGTCACGGGATCCCCAATGAAAAAAGATTGAAAAAGGGTGATATCGTGAACATCGATATCACCGTGATCAAGGACGGCTACCATGGTGACACCAGTAAGATGTTCACAGTCGGTCAGCCCTCGATCCTTGCCAAACGACTGATCGATGTGACTCAGGAAGCCTTATGGCTGGGCATCAATAAGGTAAAACCAGGCTGCCAACTTGGCGATATCGGCAATACCATCCAGACCTTTGTCGAGAATCACCACTACAGCGTGGTCAGGGAGTATTGTGGCCATGGGATCGGTAAGGAATTCCATGAGGATCCCCAGATACTGCACTACGGTCAACCTGGAACCGGAATGGTTCTACAGCCAGGCATGTGTTTCACCATAGAACCGATGGTCAATGCCGGCAAACAGCAGGTCAAAATGAAACCGGACGGCTGGACGGTAATCACCCGTGACCGCAGTCTTTCAGCACAATTCGAGCACACCATTCTGGTTACTGAGGATGGCTTTGAAGTCCTGACTCTGCGCGAGGAAGAGCGGCAAAGCCATAGCTGATCAGGCGTCGAACCCGGCAGAGACCCTGCCGGTGGTATTGCCTTTGCCAATAGTACTTCACTACCAATGAACACCAATCACCGCGAATCCCTGCGAATAGTTGCCAAATTACAAACTTTATATGTGACATTTTGCGCTGCCCCCCTTTTCATTCGCAGCGATTTCTCTTAGGGCTTGAGCCCCACAGCCTTTATACTGAGCAATATGATCGACTATGCCGCCCTGAGAGAGGCATTCACCCACGATGTCTCTCCTATACAGCCCTGCAAAGAGTATCTGAAACGCTATGTTGACGATGTTAACGAACGCTTTAGTACCGGCCAGACACCCACCAGCGAGCTGGTTGCCGAACGTGCCGATCTGATTGATGAGATATTGAAGCGGGCCTGGCAACGCTTTTTTACCGACCAGACCACAGCCTCGCTGGTTGCCGTCGGGGGCTATGGCCGGGGAGAGCTTCATCCCGCCTCGGATATCGACATCATGATTCTGCTGCAACATGAGAGTCAGTTCGAATCTTTCAAAGATCAGTTACAGCAATTTCTCACCCTACTCTGGGATATTGGTTTGGAGGTCGGGCAGAGTGTTCGTACCATCGACGATGCGGAACGAGAAGCCAAACAAGACATCACTGTCATTACCAACCTGGTCGAGGCGCGATTACTGACGGGCTCTCAGACACTCTTTGAAAATATGTTAGCGGTGATTGCACCCGACAGGATGTGGAACAGCGACAAATTTTTTGAAGCCAAATGGAATGAGCAACGTAAACGCCACACCAAGCAGGGGGGCAGCCTGAGCAATCTGGAACCCAACCTGAAGGAGAGTCCCGGCGGTTTGCGGGATATTCAGATGATCGGTTGGGTCGCGAAGCGCCATTTTCAGATTCAGGACCTGCATGACCTGGTCAAGCACAGGTTTCTCACCGAAGCCGAATATCAGACCCTGATCGAGGGACAGAATCACCTCTGGCGGATACGTTTCGCACTGCACCTGTTGACTGGACGTTGCGACGACCGACTGCTGTTCGATCATCAACGAACCCTGGCAAGCTATCTGGGTTACGATGCGGATCACGCCAACCTGGCTGTTGAGTGCTTCATGCGCGATTACTACCGTACAGTGATGGAACTGAGCCGCCTCAATGAGATGCTGTTACAGCACTTTCAGGAGAGCATCCTGTTGAAAGATGTACTCGGGGAACCCATTACCCTCAACCAAAGATTTCAGCAACGTAGTCAATTTCTTGAAGTCACAGAGGAAAATATCTTCAGGCGCTACCCGACCGCGCTTCTGGAACTGTTTCTGGTAATGCAGGAAAACCCAGATCTGATCGGGGTCAGAGCCAGTACTATCCGTCTGATCCGTAACCATACCTATCTGATTGATGAGGCGTTTCGTCAGGATATTCGCGCACAAAGCCTGTTCATGGAGATTCTACGTCAGCCAGTGGGGCTGACCAGAGTGCTGCGGCGGATGAATATCTATGGCGTACTGGCCGCCTATATTCCAATGTTCGAAAATATCGTTGGGCGGATGCAGTATGACCTGTTTCACGTCTATACGGTCGATGAACATACCCTGATGGTGGTGCGCAATATCCGCAGACTGAGTGTTGAGCAGTTTGCCGACGAACACCCTTTCTGCTCGCAACTGGCCAAAACCCTGCCCAAGGAGGAGCTGATCTATCTGGCCGCGCTGTTCCACGACATCGCCAAAGGCCGCGGCGGTAACCACTCAGAGCTGGGCGCCGTGGATGCCTACAATTTCTGCCGTCTGCACCACCTGAGTGAATACGACAGCCAACTGGTCAGCTGGTTGGTGCGCAACCATCTGGTGATGTCGATGACTGCCCAGCGCAAAGACATTACCGACCCGGAGGTGGTACAGGAATTCGCCTCACTGGTCGGTGACCTGAACCGATTGACCTATCTCTATCTACTCACCTTTGCCGACAGCCGCGCCACCAATCCGGATGCCTGGAACTCCTGGAAAGACTCGTTGCTGAGGGATCTGTTCAATGCCACCCGCCGGGCCTTGATTCGAGGCCTTGAGAATCCGCTCGCCCAAGAGGAGCTGATCCTTGAGAAGCAGCAGGCCGCCCTGCATCAGTTGAAAAAGCAGGCAATTGACGAAACAGCAGTCCGCCAGCTCTGGTCAACCTTTACCCATGAGTATTTTCTGACCCACTCACCGAACGCCATTCAGCGCCACAGCAGAGCCATTCTGCAGACCCCTGCAGAGGAGTTCCCGCTGATTCAAATGCGCCAGACACAGAAGCGGGGAGGCACAGAAGTGCTCTACTATGGCGCCGACCGGGATAACCTGTTCGCCGTGACCACTACCCTGCTCGACCAACTCTCACTCTCGATCGTCAATGCTCGGGTTATGAGCACATCGAACGGATTTTCACTCAACTCCTATCTGGTTCTGGAAGAGGATGGATCCCCGGTTGAATTCGGTTTACGTAGTGAGGAGATCGTCAACACCCTGCGGGAAGGAATCTGTCAGGAAGGCGATCAACCACTCAGTGTGAGCAGACGAATCCCAAGGCAAAACAAGCATTTCGACAACTCGACAAAAATCTTTTACTCCCAGGAGCCTACCCTGGAGCGCACCATCATGCGGCTGGTCACCCTGGACCGACCAGGTCTGCTCTCTGATGTAGGGCAGGCCTTCGTCGAGTGCAACATTCGTCTACAGCATGCAAAAATCACCACCCTGGGAGCCAGAGTGGAAGATATCTTTTTCATCACTGATCGCCAAAACCAGCCCATAACGGCTGATAACACCCTCGATTGCCTGAAAAATGCGGTGATGGACCGGATGCCAGAACCCACTGAGTCGGCGGGTTAACATCACCCCCCTCCGATAGAATCAATTGATCGCTCCATTAGTAGTGAAAAGTTGAACCTAAAAAGATCAGTTGGACAGCGTGAAGGGTGTGTTTGTGGGGGTGCAGGGCAAGGGTCGCTCCTGCACATCCATGTGCCCGCGACACTTGTGCATCCCTGCACGGCGCGCAACGACGCACAATAGCGCGCTATTCCAAGGAGTTGCAACGCCGCCATGCGCCGCCACAAGCGTGCCATTCATGTTGTAGCGTGATTCACCCAGCAGGTGACAAAACCATCGAAGCTATTTTCTTTAAAATCAGTAATCTGCTAGTAGAATGGAGCGGTCAACTGATTTTTTTAGGTTGAAGCTCGTTACCATAGTTTAGGCTATTCAGCTCCTACCATGACAGCACTTACGATTCGTAGCGCACAAGTGCTTAACCCATGAAAATTGTGACAAATTCCCAGATCAAGTGAACTATTCAGCCCTCTAAAGATCAATGGCATGGAGACGATCGGGCACAATCCCATCTCTGAGCAGGGTGAAGTTACGGTGCCAGAAGCAAAGTTTTTGAAAAACTGGTCGCAAATGAGCATAATTTTCTATAATTTGAGTGGGTGCATAACAGACGCACCAAATGACACTATTTCCAAGGAATGTGTAAAAATACCGTGCTAATGATATTTAGTTATGTATTATTTCCACAATGGATCCTGGCAACAGAAAACAGTGGTAGGAAACCATGAATAGATCAGCACTTTACACACTCGCCTTACTTGCCTATGGGCTTACCGCCTGCGGTGGCGGCGGTGGCGGTGGGGACGATGATAAAACGAGTAGTGAACCGGATAATTCATCCGCTGATCCAGCACACCAGCTGAGCTGGATTGCCCCTTCGACCAGAACCGATGGCAGCTTTCTCGACCTCAGCGAACTCGCTGGGTTTAAAATCTATAGCGGACCAACATCGAACAATCTGGAATTAATTGCCGATATCGAGGATGCACAATCCACCTCTTATGATCTCTCCAGCATCGAACCCGGAAGCTACTTTTTCGGTATCGTGGCTTACGATACTGATGGCCTCAACAGCCCAATCTCTGAACGGATTGAGAAAACCATTACGGAGTAACAAATACTGATTAGGCATTTGCCTGAATCAAATCAGAACTGAAGGATTGGCTGGATCACCCCCCCAGATGGAAGCTGCATAAGAGAGGATCACCAACTTGAGTGGTAAGTGAACATCAAACATCCGCACTTGCCAGCCGCTGTAAAATAGATTTACGCAAAAAAACAGCTGCCGCAAGCACCATATCCTTTGTAAACAGGATCTGAATTATAAAAACTGTATAGCATGACACTACTCGTTTATAGTTCACCCCTTTGAAACATCCACACTGAATAAGTCACCCAGGTATTCATTCAATGAATCGCAATCCACTCTCCGGCGCCAGCTATCTGCTGCAAGGTTTGCAGCTGCTTTTTAAGCCAGGAATCCGGCCGTTTGTGTTAATTCCATTACTTATTAACATTCTGGTATTCAGTCTGTTGATCTGGTTGGGTATCGATCAATTCGAACAATTGATGGATCGTTTTTTGCCGAACGAAGAGAGTTGGCTGGCCTGGCTGCGCTGGCTGTTGTGGCCACTTTTCGCAATTACTATTATTTTGGTGGTTTTCTATACATTTACAGTGATTGCCAATCTGATTGCCTCTCCATTCAATGGGCTACTGGCAGAAAAAGTCGAACTCTATCTGGGCGGCGAACTTAGCAGCCAGCCCGGAGGTGCTAAGCAGATATTAAAAGAGATTGTACCTTCGCTGCTCTCGGAACTGCGTAAACTCTTCTATTTCCTGCTTCGTGCCATTCCCCTGTTGTTGCTGTTTTTTATACCGGGCATCAATCTGGCAGCCCCCTTTCTTTGGATGCTCTTCAGTGCCTGGTTTCTGGCACTTGAGTATGGTGATTATCCAATGGCCAACCACAGCCTGCCTTTCAAAGAGCAACATCAACGTTTGAAGCGCGTACGAATGACCTCACTCGCCTTTGGCGGCGGATTGACAGCGATGATGATGGTACCTTTGCTCAATTTTCTGGCAATGCCTGCCGGTGTGGCGGGTGCCACCGTATTCTGGCACCAGCGGCTGCAAAACCTGGCCGAAGATTAATGACAATTTTAACTCTGAGCGGTAAGGCTCGTGAGCAATACAGTGAATCGGGCTGAGTGTTGACGGAATGATCGAACACTCCTGTGGTGCTTCATTCTAGTGTGGTGTCCTAGGTCACCACACTAGCAATTCCAATCGATCAGCAATCAGATCGTAGCCTTTGAATCTCAACTCAGCAATCTCCTGAGACTGTTCGTAGATTTTATTGAGTTTATGGAGGGTCTGATCGCGTTTTTCGGTGAGCAGATCGTGACTGGAAAAGACCTCAACCAAGGCAATATGCATGCGATAGGATTCGACATAGCCGCTATCGTCTGTTTCGCTAAAGTGCTGCAGTCCACGCTCAAACTCCGCATACTTTTTCAGCAATCTGATATGTTGTGCCCGGTGAAAATAGAGATCCGCTACCTGGGGAGATTCGCAACTTTGCGCGATTGCAAGCAGCTCAGCGCTTGTAACTCCAGGATCACTCAAAGGCAGATTACGGCAGCCCGGATGCTCTTGCGAAGCCGTATATCCCACATAGAAAAACAACAGACCCACCAGCCAGCGCACCATTGCCACACTCCGTTTTCGAGGTTTTCATTACAGATCCATTACAAATCTATAGCTAAAAATCGAAAACCTTCAAGTGTTTAATTTTCCACTTTTTATCGCTGTTTTTTTACTATCTGCGTCATTCGGTGGCTACGCGATGCAATATGTTGGTGAATTTTTATCGATTCAGCAGGACAATCACGCTGCCTGTAGAAGGTAGACTGCGAACATCCCTTGTTCATCAAGCCATACTCTGACCGATTGAAAACCCTGTGAACCAGCCATTGAGATAAACTCTTGTGGGGCGTATTTGTAGGAGTTCTCGGTATGTAGATACTCCCCCTCCTCAAACTCAAACTGATGCCCTTCAATCTTCAGGGAGTGTTTCAATTTGCTGATCAGATGCATCTCGATCCGCCCGGCGTCTTTATTGTAAAAGGCCTTGTGGCGGAAGTTGTTCGGGTTCAACTCCGCATTCAACTCATTTTGCAGTCGATAGAGAAGATTCAGATTGAATTCAGCGGTGAGACCAGCCGCATCGTTGTAGGCGGCATTCAGCACACCATGATGCTTCTTGGTATCTATGCCAATCAACAGCATCCCATCTCTACCTAAGGTTGAGTGGACCAGCTTGAGGAATTCAGATGCCTCCCGTTTACTGAAATTCCCCAGACTGGAGCCCGGAAAAAACAGCAGCCTTGGGCCTTTCGGCACACTCTCGGGAACCGGCAGAGAGTGGGTAAAATCGACGCAGGCAGCACGGATCGACAGCCATGGATACTCCTCAGCCAATGCCATAGCACTGGACTTTAAATATTCGAAGGATATGTCCATAGGTACAAAAGCGCTCGGCTGCAATGCATCGAGCAATAACCTGACTTTACTTGCGCTTCCCGCACCCGGCTCGATCAAGACCCGCCCCTGGCCGGTCAATTCAGCAATCTCCAAGGCATACTGCTCAAGCATCCGCCGTTCCACCGTCGTCAGATAGTATTCCGGCTGTTGGCAAATCTGATCAAACAGTTCTGAGCCTCGCTTATCGTAAAAAAACTTGGGTGGAATCGATTTCTGTTGTTTCGATAGCCCCTGCACCACCGCATCATACAAACTCAACGTATCCGGTTTATGATCGTGAAAAGTCACATTTTCCATCACATATCCTCCGCCAGACGCAGCCCGGTAAATGCCCATCGTTCATCCAGATAGAAAAAATTTCTGTAGCTGGCCCGGGTGTGCCCTAACGGGGTCACGCAACTCCCGCCTTTGAGTACCATCTGATTGGCCATGAATTTACCGTTATACTCTCCCATACTCCCCGCTAGCGGCTTAAACCCCGGATAGGCGGTATAAGGTGAGGCTGTCCAGGCCCATAGATCCCCATACCACTGCCCAGATGCTCCGGCAGGCTCGGGGTGGAGTCGTCCCCGATCGGAAAAGTGCCCTTCAATGGGCTGTTCAGCCAACATGCATTCAAGCTCTTCCTCCATCGGCAGTCGCTTGCCCGCCCATCTGGCGTAGGCGTCCGCTTCGAAATAACTCAGGTGACAAACCGGCTCAACCAGTTGCAGCGCCGCTAATCCTCCCAGGGTAAATTGCCGCCAGCCACCACTCTCCTGCTGCCAATAGAGCGGCGCCTGCCAAGCCTTACTCTGGATCAGCGCCCAGCCATCAGCAAGCCATAGCGCTGGTTGCTGGTAACCACCATCCTGCATAAAGTCGAGGTATTCACCATTGGTGACAAATCGATCGGCTAACCGGTGATCCCGTAGCAGTACCTGATGGCACGGGGTTTCATTGTCATAGTGAAAGCTTCTGTCATCACTACCGATCTTGTGTAGCCCACCAGATCTTTCGACCCAGCTCATCTCACGCCCCGCCTGCGTGGATTGAGGCAGATCCTCCCGATAGGCCGGCTTGAGTGGGTTTACTGAGAAGTTATGCTTGATATCCATCAACAGCAGCTCTTGATGTTGCTGCTCATGATTGAGTCCGAGCACAACCCGGAAAGCAAGCGCTTCCCACTGGGATGGGGAAATATCGTTGATCAGCTTCAGCATCGCACGATCTACAGCGTGACGATAGCGATAGACCTGCTCAACGGTCGGCCTCGACAACAGCCCTCTCTCCGGCCTTGGCTGCATGGTTCCATGGGTATAGTAGTAGCTGTTGAAAAGATAGTCGTAGTGCGGGTCAAAGCACTCATAACCATCCACAAATTCAGACAGCACAAAGGCTTCGTAAAACCAGGTCACATGGGCAATATGCCATTTTGGGGGACTGGTCTGGACGATCGACTGTATCTGGTAATCGTCGACTGAGAGCGGTGCACAAAGCACCTCCGTTTCATGTCGGACACGCTGAAAAGCCTCAATCAGCAGAGCTCTGTCGCTTCCCAGTTCAATTGCGCTATCCATTTGATTATTATTCATATCTATTATCTTCAACTGGCCAGATATGCGGGCTCTGCACGATCAACTCGCAGACAGCTCAATCCGGATTGAGTAAAATAGAACAATTTTGGCAGAATCAGAAAATCTGGCCGGCTTACTTACCATTGAATTCTTAAGGATA
The DNA here is from genome assembly GCA_037382205.1 of Candidatus Thiodiazotropha sp. Taxonomy (GTDB): domain Bacteria; phylum Pseudomonadota; class Gammaproteobacteria; order Chromatiales; family Chromatiaceae; genus Thiodiazotropha. Next base: position 11,320 of record JARRQD010000001.1, on the reverse strand, counting down.
TTGTTTTCTGTTTTTAGATATCGATCAACCCAATGCAGCGATGGGTTCAATTCAGCCGCTGGAGAATCCTACAGAGGTTGAATTTTCATTCTGAGTCAGCTTGCTGTAGGAAGCTCCTTCGACAACAACCATAGTCAAGAATTCTTACCATAGGGTGAATTAGCCCACTAAATGCAGGCTATTCCCCAAAACAACCAAGCATGCTACCAATCCGGTTGCTTGAAAGACTCGATTCTGGCAATGTGCGGTAAATTCCCATGCAACCAAATCACAGCAAGTTTCGCTAAATGCTGAAAGATCTGGGGCAATTATCGCTTTCCATCACAATTATCATGCTGAATCAATTAAAAGCAAAACCCGATTTTATCTCCGCATGGATACGCAATCCTCGTCAAGTCGGCGCACTCTTCCCCAGCAGTGATGGTTTGTCCCAGGCGATGGCTGCTCAGGTCAGTAGCATGAATGGGCTGACCATTGAGCTTGGTGCAGGTACCGGCGCAGTAACCTCTGCACTGCTTAACAGAGGCATCAACCCGGATCGACTGGTGGTCGTAGAGAAAGATCCGATACTGGCTGAAAAGTTGACGACACAATTTCCCTCCCTGAACATTCTTGCTGGCGACGCCTCCCGCCTGCAGCAGTTGCTCAAGCAACATCAGCTGGGTCTGGCTGAGAGTGTGGTTTCGAGCCTGCCACTGTTGAATATGCGCATCCATACCCGGATCAGAGTACTCTCCGCCATTTTTAACAGCCTCAACCATGATGGAAAACTGATTCAGTATACCTACTCGCCTGCACCACCGATTCATAAACAGCTTGCCCGCTCGATGCAGGTGCACGGTTACCGAATCGATCGTATCCTGTGGAACTTCCCCCCAGCCCACGTCTGGGTCTATCGAAAATTTGAAACCCTCTTCAACAGTGCTTGAGAAGCTGCTCAGAGTTTTCTACGATTGAACCACATCTGATTTCAGTTCGTGGGGTGCATCAGTGGGTGGTGAGGAGTTGCGTCAAGTCTTTTACACAAACCTGGCCTCGATTCCAGCTGGACGCTACTGCAGCTATGGGGATATGGCATCACTCTGCGGTGTCCATGTACGTCAAATTCTGGCCTGGTTAAGGCGTTTACCTGCAGAGAGCAACCTGCCCTGGTACCGACTGATCACGGGCCAGCGAAAAGTTGCTGACTACAGCGGTAATCAAAAACAGTATCGACTGCTCTCGGATGAGGGTCTTATACCTGAAGCCAATGGCAAATACCCAGCAAAGTATCGGTGGCCTGATCAGCTCGCCTGAACATCAAGCGAGCTCGCCGCCAAGCCAGACTTCAACAACTGTTCAGGACAGTCTACATCCTGCAGGACACCCGCATCATCCGTAGGCAGCAGCTCCAGCTCATTGGAGTAGTCGATCAACAACTGTCTGGCGCCACGGTCTCCGCTCAGATCAACCAGCTGCTTCCCCCAGCGGGCCGTGAAACCAACCGGATGCCCGCGCTGCCCTCTATACATCGGCGCAACCAGGGAAGCTCCCTGCTCCAATCGCTTGACCAATTGCGCAATGGTTTGCGGCATGATCCATGGCATATCCCCTAGCGCAACCAACCAGCCGCCGGCATCGATAGAAGCCCTGACCGCCATGGCCAGACTGTCCCCCATTCCGGACTCTGACTGCCGATTCACCACCACCCGGAAACCTAACTCAGTCAAGGCAGCTGATAACTCGGTATCATCAGCTCTGACCACCGCCACCCCCCTGGGTACGACACCCATCAAATGGCGCGCCGCCATCACGGCCATCGGCTCTCCGCCAGCCATGGGTTGTAAGAGCTTATTGGCGCCGAAGCGTCTGCTACTGCCTGCCGCCAGCAATATTCCTACTGAAGAAGGTGACATACTCAGCCTCCTGCTGTAATGCCTGCACCAACCCGGTTTCGCACTGCGGTGATCTCCGCCAGGATAGAGAGGGCGATCTCTGCTGGCCGCTTACTGCCAATCGAGAGCCCCACAGGTGCGTGAATACGGGCAATTTGTTCGCTGCTATAGCCGATTTCCGCTAGACGAGCCCTGCGCTTTTCTGCCGTGCGACTGGAGCCCAGGGCGCCGATGTAGAACACAGCATGCTCCATGGCTGCCGTCAGCCCAAGATCGTCCTGGCGGGGATCGTGAGCCAGGGTCACAACCGCAGTACGGGAGATATCCTTCAACCCTCGCACCTCATCATCCGGCATCTGCTTCGAGTAGTTGACGCCTACGAGTGGGTTTAGATCGACAAACTCAGTGCGAGGATCGCAGATCGTCACCCGGTAATCGAGTCCGATCGCGATACGGGCAAGGTGGCGGGCAACCTGCCCATTGCCGATCAGCAACAGCTGCCAGGATGGGCCATACACCTTGGTTACCGAATTCTCGGTCACCTCGAACTCGACACCGCCCCCACCGGGTTGCAGGGTGACTTCAGCTGAATCCAGTACTACCCGACGCGAGACCAGTTGACCATCACTCATCAGATTCAGTAGAGGCTCCAGACTGTCGATGGAATCGAGGATTTCAATCATCAACTCAAGACGCCCGCCACAGGGCAATCCAAGTCGTTCAGCTTCGATTTTATCAACACCGAAATCGACCAGCGCAGGTCTCTCACCCCCGAGCTCACCCTGCCTGTGGCTTGCCACCAGGGTCTCTTCCACGCAGCCACCGGAAACTGAGCCAACCGTGTAACCCGCCTGATGGATGGCCAAGAGAGAACCTGGAGGTCGTGGCGATGATCCCCAGGTTCTCAAAACGGTGACCAGGGCCACCACCACCCCCTCACGCAACCACTCGGCCACAGTGCGAATCACTTCCAGGTCATCGGAGACAAAACTCTTCGTATCAGGATACCCCATCAGCTCAACCTGAGTGGTAGTTGACGCAGCCTTTGCCCGGTCGCTGCGTAGACGGCATTGGCCACAGCCGGGGCAATTACCGGTGTTGCCGGCTCGCCTACCCCGCTAGGAGGTTCGGTCGAAGCCACAATATGTACTTCAACCGCCGGCATCTGATCGATGCGCAACACCCGATAGTCATCGAAATTAGACTGCTCGACGCGCCCCTCCCGGAACGTCAATTCACTGAGCAGGGTTGCCGAGAGACCAAACCCCATGCCACCCTGCATCTGAGCAACGATCACATCGGGATTGACCGCCACACCACAATCCACCGCAATCACCACTCGATCCACACTGATTACATTCCGACGCACAGAAACCTCGGCCACCTGGGCCACATAGGAGTTGAACGACTCGTGCACAGCGATTCCCTGCCCCCTGTTGCGCCCCATTGGCTCACCCCAGCCAGCCTTTTCCGCCGCCAGGTTCAATACACCGAGGTGGCGCGGATGGTTGTGCAGCAGCTTACGCCGATATGCCAGGGGATCCTGCCCGGCTTTGACCGCCAATTCGTCGATAAAACACTCCACAGCAAATGCAGTGTGGGTGGACCCCACGGAACGCCACCAGAGCACCGGGACAGGCAGTTCGGGGGAGTGCAGATCAACTTGAATATGCTTGATCTCATAAGGCAGATTCGCCGCCCCTTCCACGGAGGTCATGTCTACGCCGTCTTTTACCATTACCGATTCGAATGGGGTGCCCTTGAGAATCGACTGACCGACGATGCGCTGCTCCCAGACATGGGGCTCACCCTGCTCATTCAAAGCTGCCCGCATACGATGCAGATACATTGGTCGATAGTAGCCGCCACGGGTATCATCCTCCCGGGTCCAGACCAGCTTCAGCGGCGTCCCCAGTTTCAGGGCTTTTGCAATATGCACCGCCTCTAGCAGATAGTCCGCCGCAGGATTGGCGCGACGCCCAAAGGAGCCGCCGGCATAGAGCATATTGATATCTACCTGATCTGCTTTCAGACCCAACAGAGCGGCGATCTGATGTTGATCGCTGGTCTGCATCTGCTCTCCGTTCCACACTTCGCATCTGTCTTTATCGATGCGCACCACACAATCCAGTGGCTCCATAGCGGAGTGGCAGAGAAAAGGCACGCTGAACTCCGCCTCAATGGTCTCATTGGCTGAAGCCATGGCAGTTGACGCACTACCCTCTGAGCGGGCGGGCAATCCCGGCTTTTGCGCCAGTTGCCGATACTCATCCAGTATCTGCGCAGAACTTTTGTTAAAGGCTTTCGACTCATCCCAGCTCACAGAGAGGGCGTCTCTACCCAGTTTTGCCTGCCAGAAGTTATCAGCCACCACCGCGACCCCCGAGGGTATCTCAACGACCTGCCGAACGCCCTTGACCGCCATCGCCCCCTTGCGATCGATTTGCGCAACCTTGGCGCCGAGCCGGGGTGAATGCAGCACCACCGCCGTCAGCATGCCGGGGAGTTTCACATCCTGAGTGAATATGGCCTGCCCGTTGATCTTCTCCGGACTGTCCTTGCGGGGAATCCGCTGACCGATCAAAGTGAATGACTGTGGATCTTTCAACAGCACTTTTTCAGGTACAGGCTGCCGGGCCGCCAGTTCCGCCAACTCACCGAAACCAGCCTGACGACCGCTTGGCGGATGGCTGATCACCCCGGATTTAACCCTGATGTCAGTCGCAGCAACCTGCCACTTTTTGGCGGCAGCCTGAATCAGCATCTCTCTGGCGGCCGCGCCAGCCCGCCTCATCTGCTCCCAAGAGTTGGCGATTGCCGTACTGCCACCGGTACCCTGAGCCTTGCCCCAGAAGAGGTTGTTGTAGCGACCGGCATCTGCTGGTGCGCCTTCCACTCTGACCTTATCCCAGTCCGCATCCAGCTCTTCCGCCACCAGAGTCGCCATGCCCGTATAGGCGCCCTGCCCCATCTCCAGATGTTTGGAGATGACAGTGACAACCCCATCTCCAGCGATACGCAAAAAGGCGTTGGGTGAAAAATCCCCGGCACGCTGTGGCGCCGACCCGGCGATTCCCGGTCCCGCTTCACGCTGTTCAGCCGAGGCGGTGGGGAGAATGCCCAATGTCAGTCCAGCCAGTGATGCGGCGCTCCCAGCCATGAAACGACGCCGACTGAGGTTAACAATCTGATCGGTTTTCACGACTGACCTCCATTAAGCTTCTGCGCAGCCACCTTGATCGCCTGTCGAATCCGAGCATAGGTCGCACAGCGACAGAGATTGCCCTGCATGGCCTGGTCGATATCCGCATCGGTCGGTTTTTGGTTGCGTTGCAATAGTGAGGCGGCTGACATGATCTGCCCCGACTGGCAATAACCACACTGCACCACCTCCAGCTCTTGCCAGGCCGCCTGTACCGCCTGGCCTGCCGGACTGGTGAGCCCTTCTATTGTGGTGACCTCCTTGCCCACCGCATCGGATAACGGGGTGATGCAGGCGCGCACCGGTGATCCATCCAGATAGACCGTGCAGCTGCCACACTGGGCAATGCCGCAACTGTATTTAGTACCTGTCAGGCCGACATGATCCCGAATTGCCCAGAGCAGCGGGGTTTGGGGATCCAGGTCGAGGGCGTGACGCTCTCCGTTAATCGACAGATTCAACACATCAACCTCCTCATGGTATTACCCGCCATTGATGGCATAAGGCAAAACAGTTATGTATAGTTTTTATAGGAATTCAGATAGATCCATCATTCCAGTGATGACCGGGCTCATAACTCGATTTTCCATGATCCCCGTTATCGACATCGGTGATTATAGTTAGAATTAATCAGAGCACATTCTCTCAATGAGTAATTTAGAGTATCGCCATTCCGATTACCACTCATCCGTTGTGTTCCCAGACCATGTAAATAGTGTTCCATTCAGCAAATGATAGTCGACTCAGTAGCTACATGAGAAAGTAAAACCAATAATCGGCGCGCTCAGTCTCCTCTTCACGCCAGCCAGTAATTCAACGCAGAAGCTGATATAAGCACTGCTTGGCAAAAACTTCGAACACTTGACCAAACAGTACATCGTCAAGCCTCTGGGCATAGACAACAGCCGTTTTATTTGGCACTCAAAATACAACGAGACGCTTGCCGAAAGCTACTATTCGTAAGGTAAACCTTATCTATGCCAGATTCATCCGACATCTCTGCAAGCCGAGGAGTTGTGGTGGATAACGAAGCAGAAACTTTTGCAATGGGTGGCAAAATCTACTTAAAGATTGAGAAGGTGAATAACAGCTATCCTTCAACGCATTCATTCCTACTTATTATGGTTTACCCATGACTTCCAGTCTGAGTGCGCGTTCAATACGAAGCGTCGAGAGTTTGTCATTTACTGATATTACAAACTGATTTTCTTCTCTTATTCCGAACAGGCTTTTCAGATAAAATCTCACCATGAGCGAACGCCTAATCATGCACATCGACCTGGATGCCTTCTTTGCTTCCATAGAGCAGCGGGATCACCCTGAGTACCAAGGACGCCCCCTGGTAGTCGGCGCCAAACCCGGCAGAAGAGGGGTTGTGGCAACCTGCTCCTATGAGGCAAGACGTTACGGTGTGCGTTCAGCCATGCCAATTAGCGAAGCCGCCAGACGGCTGCCCGACGAAGCGGTCTACCTACGCCCGGACATAAACCGCTATACGGAGGTTTCGCAACAGATCATGAGCGCACTGCAGAGCCTCTCACCTGTGGTGGAGAAGGTCTCGGTGGATGAAGCCTTTCTCGACATCAGCGGCATGGAACGCCTTATCGGTGATGCTCAATCCATAGGCCGTAAAGCAAAACAGCTAATCCATGATCGGGTTGGCTTGAGCGCTTCAGTGGGGATCGGGCCAAACCGTCTTATCGCAAAACTCGCCTCGGATTATCAGAAACCGGATGGACTCACCGTGGTCACGACTGACCAGCTCGAAGCCTTTCTCGCCCCCCTGCCCCTGACCGTGCTGCGTGGTCTCGGCAGCAAAAGTGCCCCGATTCTGCAACGCCTGGGGCTGAGTACCGTTGCCGATGTTCGACGACTCTCGCTGTTGGAACTGCGCCGCCATCTGGGTAGTCTTGCCGGCACCAATATCTATCAGCAGGCTCGGGGCATCGCCTCGGATAGCGTTCATGACCAATCAGCCCGAAAATCGATCTCCAAGGAGACAACCTTTGGTCAAGATATCACCGATTCAGCGACGCTGCGCGAGACTCTGCTCTGGTCTGCCCAGGAAGTGGGCTATGTAGCCCGCCGGGAAAATCGCAAAGGCAGCCTGGTAACCCTGAAAATCCGTTTTCGAGGGTTTGACACCCATACCCGTAACCGCCGCTTAGCGATACCTACCTCTGCCGACCAGGAGATATTCAAAACCGCCTGGGAACTCTACCGGAGTGACTCCTGGGGAGACCAGCCGGTGCGTCTGATCGGCCTCGGTATCAGTGGATGGGACAACAGCGTTGATGAGCAGGAGAGACAGGCGGATCTGTTTGGCGAAGCCGATCCACAACACGATGCCAGGCAGGATCGACTCTATCAAACCCTGGATCAGGTAAGTGGTAAATTTGGCAAAAACGCCATCCGCCTGGGTGGTGGAAGAGCGAATGATGAAGTCGACCCAGAGGCTGAGTAATCGCGCCGGCTATGTAACGATAGACTTCAAATCAATCTCTGTCGATCGCTTATCATTCAACCAATCATGCCATATGATTAAACCTTCTTATGCCTTCTGTTCAAAACTCCCGGCTGGTAGAGACCGCTGAGCATAAAGTTGTAAATTGACCGATGGCTAGCGGACTTCATGACTCAGCTACATGGATAATAACCATCCAGAAAATGGCGAAAATTTAGGGGCCGTTGCTCAGCTGATATCCCCATCCCCCAAGCTGCGCAGCGCCCGACCCTAAGCAGTCAGACAGGGATCTGCTTGTAAAGAGCAATTGACACAACAACCAATGAAATCTCAAAACATAAGCTCAAAATCCATGATGAGATTCTCATTCTCATACCCGATCTCAACTCCATTGAACAGAGTATCTCGACCGTCTATATTAATTACTAGAGTCTGTATAGGACATAAGAGTTAACACTGTTCATCTTAAACTTATTAAAACTGATACCGATATATTTGTTGATCAAATAAGGAAACAGGAGGGATGGGGCACAGGGTTTATAACGGATGCCACCCCTACCCGCATCAAACCAGTTTATCACTGGATTTGCTGTGACGGGCTGCGGTGTAAATGATCATCACATTTCCGATGACTATATACTGCATGAGGGGTTGGTATGAAAAAACTTATAAACTTGTGTACCGGGGTTGTTCTCCCGTTACTGTTTCTCTCCTTTGTACCACTCTCAGGCCTTGTCGCGGCCCAACACAAAGCAGGTGGACACTCGACTCACTGGGGCTATACAGGATCCTTAGGCCCATCTCAGTGGTACAGTCTCTCCAAAGCCTATGCCCTGTGTGGCAGTGGCAAGCGACAATCCCCGGTGGATATCTGGAATGAGACGCCTGCTGAACTTTACTCCCTGGATTTCCAATATCGGTCGATACCGCTTCAGGTGCTGAACAATGGCCATACCCTACAGGCCAATTACAACGAACCTGATGGGCAGGAGACAGTCACCATCGGTGGCAAACCTTACCCTGTAAAGGGTAACCCAAGTTACAACAGCACCTTAATGATGGGTGATGTTGCCTATAAGCTCCTGCAATTTCATTTCCACACCCCAAGTGAACATGCAAGAAACGGTGCTCGCTATGCGATGGAGGTTCACTTGGTTCACAAGAGTGCCGATGGAAATCTGGCTGTTGTCGGTGTGTTGTTGAAACAGGGAAAAATGAATCCAACACTGGGAAAAATCCTTGACCATGCCTCCAACAAGATCAATGAAACGAAATTAGTCAATGGCGTCAACATCAACGCAGCGGATCTGTTACCAGCAGATCGCAGCGTTTTTCACTATAGCGGTTCATTGACCACACCACCCTGCAGCGAAAACGTCAACTGGTTTGTGATGAAGCAACCAGTTGAAGTATCGGAGTCACAAGTCAAACAGTTCGCCAAAATGATTGGCGAGAATGCCCGACCAATACAGTCGATGTATTGGCGTTCGATGTTGACTTCTGAATAACTGATTTCTGTGAGGATGGTGTTATGAAAAACCTGTTAAACAATCTATCGCTGAAAGCCAAAATGCTGGGCTTTGCCAGCATCCTGCTCGGCTTGCTGATCTTCAGCTCCATCTATGCGATCCAAACAATGAATAGCATTGGCAAAGAGCTGTTCAGTATCGCTGATGTGGATATTCCGCTCACTGAGAAAGTAGCCCAGATAACCGTTCACCAGTTAGAACAGGCGGTTAATTTCGAGAGATCCATGCACTATGGTACAAATCTGCACCGGGAAGCCGTGGCACTCAACCATTTTCGCGATTCGATCAATGCTTTTGACAGCGGTACAGAAGAGGTCGACCGTGAAATCGTTGGCGCTGAGCAGATCACCACTGAAGCAATTAAGCACGCATCAGAGGATGAGGTGCAGGTATTTAAAGAAGTCAAAGAGTCACTTAATAAAATTGCCGCCGCACACGCTGAGTTCGTGGATCATGCACACAGGGTCTTTAAAGCCTTGGCGGATGGCAGGTCACATCAGGCTGAGGAGCTGGCGGAACAACTGGAACTTAAAGAGGAAAACCTTGATAAGTCACTGGAATCCCTGCTGCTGGAGATCGAACGCTTTACTGAGGAGAGTGCCACGCGGGCCGAGTCCCACGAACAATTGGCCGTTGTGGCTTTGACTGTCATTGCGGTGATCAGTGTAGCGATCGGAGTGGTCATCAGTTTAATGTTCACCAATTTCCTTAAATCCGCCATCGAAAAGGCCACAGTGATCGTTTCCGGCGACCTTACCCAGGAGATAAAAGTCGAAAGCAAAGATGAGATTGGCGACCTGCTCAACGCGATCAATGCGATGCGTCAGAAACTGCTCGACATGCTCTCAGATATTGCAGAGACAACAGAACAGTTATCCACCGCTTCGGAAGAGATGTCCACGATTACCGCACAGACCAGTGCTAACATCCATACTCAACGTACAGAGACTGAACAGGTGGCAACGGCAATGAATGAAATGACCGCCACGGTACAGGACGTGGCAGTCAATATTAACCACACAGCAAATGCAGCCGATCAAGCAAATGAGCAGACCCGGCAGGGATCTCAGATCGTCCAGCGGGCTATCAACCAGATTAACAGACTGGCTGATCAGGTTGAGAACTCCTCGCAAACCATCAATGAGCTTGAAAACCATAGCGAGGCGATCAATACGGTCCTTGATGTCATCAAGGGCATCGCCGACCAAACCAACCTGCTGGCCCTGAATGCGGCGATTGAAGCCGCACGTGCGGGCGAGCAAGGCAGAGGTTTCGCCGTTGTTGCGGATGAAGTACGTACACTCGCAGGTCGCACACGAGAGTCCACCGATGAAATCAATGAGATGATTGAAAAACTGCAGACAGGTTCTCGGGAAGCTGTCACAGTAATGAGCCACAGCCGGGATGAGGCAAAATCAGCGGTTGATCTGGCCACTCAAACAGGCACCGCACTATCGACCATCACCGAAGCGGTAGGAAAGATCAACGAGATGTCCACCCAGATTGCCAGCGCCGCAGAAGAGCAGGGAACGGTTGCTGAAGAGATCAATCGTAATATTGTCAAAATCAATGACATGTCGAATCAGACAGCAGATGGCGCCAGTGAAACAGCGACAGCCAGTAAAAATCTTGCGCATATGGCGACCGAGCTTCAGGGCATCGTGGCGAGTTTTAAAGTTTAACCTAAAAAGATCAGTTGGACAGCGTGATTCACCCAGTAGGTGAGCATAACCATCGAAGTGATTTTCATCATAATCAAACACCTGCTATTAGAATGGAGCGGTCAACTGATTTTTTTAGGTTTAACCGACCCTCTGGCGAAGCCGCAACCGAGCACGCCGATGTGATGCCCATATCAGGGCCATATTTAAGGCTGGCGCCCCATAAATTGAGGGGGGATCTGACTGGGCTGTACTTGGCTTACGTTCTGCTTAGTGAGTGGCAAGCGATACTGAGTTTAATCTAAAGGTTATTGGTGGGGCCTGGCCCCACCAAATAGTACATATGAAACACTACGCCGAGGATATGGGGTCTGTTATGCAGGTTAATAGTTGGCGGAGAGGGAGGGATTCGAACCCTCGGATCCCGCGAGGGATCACCTGATTTCGAGTCAGGCCCGTTCGGCCACTCCGGCACCTCTCCTGAATTTCTCACAACACTGGCTTGGACAAGGCAATTGGCAGTGCAAGCCGAAATATCTTACCTAGTAAATCCATTAATTGCCTAAAATCAATGCCAAAGCCTAAGAATT